>NZ_VFWQ01000024.1:0-75858 GCF_006442705.1 Mesorhizobium sp. B1-1-7
CATGTAGACCGTGCGGGTGTTGAGCCGGTGGTCGACGACATTGTCGGCAAGGCCGATATGCTGCAGCAGGCCGGTCGTCACCATGTGCCAGGTGCCATAGAGGCGCGGCAGGCCGACCAGCACCAGCGGCACCCATGACCCCAGCGCGATCGCTTGGGCGATCGTCGCGACATAGATGGCCACATGCCAGCGGGCGGCGACTACGGCCTTGTGCTGTTCCATTTCGGGGATGTAGCTCTTCTCCTCCTCCGACAGCGTGCCAAAGGCCTGGCGCACCAAGGTCGGCAGCGAATAGCGGAAATCGAGGATGCCGGTGAAGGCCAACGCCGCCTTCAGCAGGTCCGGCGGACGCATGACGGCGATTTCGGCATCGCGGCCGACGATGATGGTGTCGGTGTGGTGGCGCGCATGGCTCCAGCGCCATTGCACGGGATTGCGCATCAGCATGAAGGAGGCGACATGGTAGACCATGTCGTTCATCCAGCGCGTGCGGAAAGCCGTGCCGTGGCCGCATTCGTGCCAGCGCGAGTCGCTCGACGAGCCGTAGAGCACGCCGTAGACGAACAGGAACGGCACCACCCACCATGAGCCCCAGAACCAGACGATGCCGGCGGCGGAGCCCAGTATGACGGCGAGCCAGATCACCGTGTCGCGGATGGCCGGACCGTCGGAGCGTTGCATCAGCTCCTTCATCACCTTGCGCGGCACGTCGGTGTGGTACCACTCGGCCGAGGCCAGGCCAGTCTCGATCGCAAGCCGCGTGCTTTCGCCGACAAGGCTGTAGTCGCGTTTTTTGCCCATCACACCGGCCTCCGGTTTCCGGCCCGCCAGCCGGAGCATTCCTGTCGCATCATGGCCTTAATCTCGCAAAATTTCCCGACGGTTGCGGATAATCCTGCCGCGGCTGCCTGGCGATAGAGGTAATCCTGCTTTCGGCCGCGGCAATCTCGCCGGCGCCATCGAGGACGCGAAACACCGCATCGTAGCCCCGGCTTTCGCCATGCTCCAGCCAGATCATCTCGCCGCGTTCGCGCGCGGCGAGATCGCCAAGCACATGATGGGTCGAAGGCTCAATGCCCAGCGCATACTGCCCGGCCTGGAAGTTCTGCCATTGATAGGCGCAAGGCAATTGGTCCTTGCGCGTCACCACTTCGAAGCCGAGACCGAGCCGGTCGTTGACCACCGCCACCGGTACCTCGCCATTGGCGTCGGCCGTCATCTCATGCTGCCAGACCTGTTCGCTGAAACCGAGCTGCGGCGCCGGCACCGTGCGGTAGCCGACCTTCTGCGCTTCGTAATGCTCGCCGGCATGGCCGGCCCAGACAATTTCGCGGATCGGCGCCAGATAACGCGACCCTTCGTCGAGCAAGGGATGGCTGACATTGACGTGGTAGAAATACATATGCGGCGTGCGGTTGAAGCCGTGATTGACGACACGGTCGGACAGCCGGATCTCGTTGCCGCCGACATCGGCCTCGATGCGGCGGATCAGATGCAGGTCCTCGCCGAACACCGCCGATTGCTGGACGACACCTTCGGCCCACAGCAAGCAGCGGTCGCCATCCCAGCGCTCGCCATAACTGGTCAGCCGCGCCGGGATCGTGCCGACACGGCCATGCAGCGAATGGACCGCGGTCTTCTTGCCGGGGTAGTTGTAGGTGTCAACAGGCACTTCTTCCCGGCCCAATATGTGGTCGAGGCCGCAGGTGACGAGCAGGCCGGAAAAGGAGCGTGCCCAGGCGAGCCCGCTCTCCCCCTCATACTCGTGCAAGCCCGGATGGCGAAAACCGCTCGGCGAATGCCAGCCGATCGCCTGGCCCCTATAGTCGCAGTCGGCGATGTCGAGCGCCCGGTCGACCAGCGCGGTGAAACGCAGGCCCGAGCCGGTGCGGAATTCCAGCATGCGGATGCCGCGCTCCACCCCATCGCCAAGCGTCATCAGCCGCACCCCGGCGAATTGCGACAGCATGCCGGATCGCTCGGCCAATTGCCTTCGCGACAGCGTCTTGCCGTAAAGCTCTACCATGCGACGTCCTTCACTTTGCCCTCGTCTCCTTGAGCAAGGCCGACATGTCGGCGCCGGTGATGATGCTTTCCACGGTCAAGAGGTCGGTGTCGGCGACCGTCTGTTCGGCGACGATCTCGCCGCGGCGCATGACGATGATGCGGTCGGCGACCTGGAACACATGGTGGATGTTGTGGGTGATGAGCAGCACCGAATGGCCGGCGTCGCGCACCTCCTTGACGAAGCGCAGCACGCCATGGGTTTCCTCGACACCGAGATTGTTGGTCGGCTCGTCGAGGATGATCACCTTGGCGGCGAACTGCATGGCGCGCGAAATGGCGATCGACTGCCGTTCGCCGCCCGACAACGTCGAGACCAGCGCATCGGCGTCCAGCTTCTTCGAAATGCCGACGCGCTTGAGCAGTTCGGAAGCGGCCTTGCGCAACTTTGCGAGATCGAGCGGCGCGAACACGCCGAGCCAGCCAAAACTGACCGGCTCGCGGCCAAGGAAAAGATTGCGCGCGATGCTGAGATCCGGCGCCAGCGAGGTATCCTGGTGGATGGTCTCGATGCCCAAGTCCATCGCATCGCGGGTCGAGCGAATCGAGACCTTCTCGCCGCGCACGAAGATGTCGCCACGGTCGACGGGGAACACGCCCGAGATCGCCTTGATCAGCGTCGACTTGCCGGCGCCATTGTCGCCGAGCAGCGCCACCACCTCGCCCTCCCTCAGCGTCAGCGAGGCATTCTTCAGCGCGCGCACGCTGCCGAAGGATTTTTGCAGATTCTGCAGCCGAAGCACTTCCATCGTCAGCCCCTTGCGGCGTTCTTCTGCAGCAGAGCGTGCAGGATAAGCATGGCGAGGATGATGAGGCCGACGAAAATATTGTAGGCAAGCCCCGGTACGCCGATCAGCACGATGCCGTTGCGGATGGCGCGCAGCATCAGCGCGCCGACGATGGTGCCCAGGATGGTGCCGCGCCCGCCGGTCAGCGCCGTGCCGCCGACCACCACCATGGCGATCACTTCCAGCTCGTAGCCGGTGCCGGCCACCGGTGAGGCGGCGGAGATGCGGAAGGCGCTGATCATGCCGGCAAGGCCGGCCAGCACCGAAGTCGCTATGAACAGCCAGATCTTGACGGCGTCCGCCGGCACGCCGCGCGCCACCGCCGCGTTGCGGTTGGACCCGATGGCGCTGATCCAGTTGCCGAGCTTGGCGTAACGCAGGATGTAGATCGCCATCAGCGACAGGCCGATGAACCACCACAGCGAGGTGTAGAAGCGGAACGAGCCGATGTTGAAGCTGCCGGCGAGCAGCGTCACGAAGAAGCCGGGCTGGTCCCAGGATTTCAGCGGAAATCCCTGCGTGATGTAGAGCGCTGCCCCGCGCACGACGAGCAGCATCGACAGCGTCACCAGGAAGGACGAAATGCCGATCTTGGTGACGATCAGCCCGTTGATCGCGCCGATGGCGATGCACAAGAGAAGCCCGGCCAGAAGGGCGATGCCGATATCCACCCCGCCGTTCTGCACCAAAAGCATGACCACGACCGGCGCCAGCCCGAACACCGCGCCGACGGAAAGGTCGAACTCGCCCGCCGTCAGAAGCAACGTCATGCCGAGCGCGATGATGCCGAGTTCGGGCAGGAACGCCATCATGTTGGAGATGTTGAGCGGCGACAAGAAATTGGCGTCCGCGATGGCGAACGCCACCAGCAGGACGACGAGGATGACGAAGGAGGAGAATTGCGGCGAGCGCAGCAGGCTCGATCTGCCCTTCGCTCCCGGCGCGTCATCTTCTGCGGCGATTGTCATGACTGCTTGGACCATGCTTTGGAAGACGCCCGCCGCTTTCCGGCGGGCGCCGGTTTCTCACTTCTTGTCGTAGAGCTTCAGGATCGGGTCGACGCTGGAGGCGTCGTAGAGACCGAAAGTGTGGATGTCGTAGCCGATCGGTTCGCCCGAGGCGGCGAGCCCGAGCAGCGCCACCGGCATGAAGCCTTGCGCCGACGGGTACTGCCAGGCGGCGGCGTTGACGAAGCCGTCCTTGACCGCCTGTGCCGTCTCCTTGGAATTGCCCCAGCCCACGACCGGGATCTTGCCGGCCGGAACGCCTGCGCCGTCGAACACCCGCTTGACGCTGGCCGCCACGGAATCGCCGAGTGCGATGATCGCCGGCGGATTGTTGGCGACCATGTAATCGGTCATCTTGGCGATGATGCCGGCCGGATCGGTGCCGCAATCGACCACGTCGTATTTGATCCCAAGCGGATCGAAAACGCTGGCGATGCCTTCGGTCTCCAGCTGCTGGTAGCTTGCACCGGGAACCTCGACCGGCAAGAACACCTTGTCGCCCTGCTTCACCATCTTGTGGTCGACGAGATATTTGGCCCAGATCGCGCCGGCTTCCTTGAGGTCGGCCCCGACATAGGCCTGGCGCCCCGTCGCAGGATCGTCGGTGTTGAAGAACACGATCGGGATGCCGGCTGCCTTGGCCGCCTTGACCTCCTCGGTCCACAGGCCCGGCTGCGCCGAGGTGGTGGCGATGCCGTCAGGCTTGGCGGCCAATGCCGAATTGAAAGCCTCCTTCTGCGCCGCCATGTCGCCGCCGCTGAAGGAGATCTTGCAGGTCACCTTGAGCTGGTCGCAGGCCTTGGTCGCGCCGGCATTCCAGTCGATCCAGAACGCGTCCGACGGGCCGCCATGCGACAGGAGATAAAAAGTCTTCTGCCCGTCCTGCGCCTGCGCCGTCGATCCGAACGCGACGCCGGCAAGCACTGTCGCGGCGGCCGCCAATTTCAAAGCGAATTTCAACATTCTTTCCTCCCTTGTTTGGAGCGGCGCCGCCATGCACCGGCGGCGCGGCTGGCCATCACAGGCCGTTGGCGCGGAACTTCCCGTCCAGGAATGTCTTGGCGCGCGGCACGTCGTCTTCCGACAGATGCTCGATGATCACCGGGATGTTCGGGTGCTTTTCCGCCAGCCGCTTGAGATAGAGGTCGTAGTTCAGCGAGCCGAGGCCCGGCGCCGGCAGCTCGATCTCGCCGACGCCGCGGAACGTATGGCTTTCCATCGCGTCGGCGTCGCCGATATCGGCGTGCTTCTCCGACTTGTCGTCGCCCGAACGCTTGACGTCCTTGGCATGCGCGATCTTGATCTTGTCGGTCAACGTGTCGAACACCTGGTTCAGGATCTGATCCATGCGGTCGATGTTGTGCGTCTCGAAATAGTTGGTCGGGTCCATCAGCAGGCCAAGGCCGGGATGGTCGACCTGCGCGAACATCCGCACCGTCTCCTCGACAGAGCCGACGACGTTGTTGACGTAGGTTTCGAGCAGGAAGACCGCGCCATGGTCATAGGCTGTCTGGGCAAGGTCGGCGATCACCTTGCGGCATTCCTCGAAACCTTCCTCGGTCTTGTTCTTGGGGTGATGCACCCAGTCGGATTCGGTGTTGTAGGTGCCGGTTTCCGAGATCACGTAAGGCGAGCCGAAATGGCGGGCGTTGCGGATGATCTCCTTGAGGTAGCCGACGCGCTTGTCGCGCTCGGCCTTGTCCGGATGGATGATGTTGGTGTAGCCCGACACGCAGCAGACAGGCAGATTGTGGTCGCGGAAGACGTCGCGCACCCTCTTCGCCTTGTCCTTGGTGATCTGGCCGGCCGACAGGTCGACATCCCTGAAGTGCAGGTCGAGCTGCACCGTGTTGAAACCGAGCCCGCGGATCTTCTTCGCCGTCTCTTCGAGACCGTACGGGAAATAGCCCGTGAAAATACCTGCCTGCATCATGACGTGAATTCCTCCCTGTAAGCGATTCAGTTGTCTGGTGTTTCAGTTGCGGTGATCAGGTAGCGATCTCGGACAGCTTGACCGTGCGGCCCTCGTCGATCGAGCGGTAGCCCGCTTCGACCAGCGCCATGGTCTTGACGTTGTCGGCGACCGACAGCGCCGGTGGCATGCCTGTCTTCACCGCGTGCTGCAGTTGCTCCATCACGCCGATGAAGGCATGGGGGAACCACATCGTGTCCCAGCTTGGGCTCACCCATTCGCCGCCGGTGGTCTCGGTCGAGGCGTAGGTCAGGGTCGAGGCAGCGCCCGTCGGCCAGCCGATCGTGCCCTTGGCGACGCCCTTGGTGCCGTCGACGCGCCAGTTGATGTGCTGGTCGTCCTTGTAGCCTTCCTGGCGCGGGCCGGACCACACATCCTCCAGCGACACGGCGAGCACCCCGGACGGGAAGCGCAGTGTCGACACGGTGATGCCGTCGGAGTGATCGAACTTCGTGCGCGGATCCTTACGCGTCAGCGTGGTGATTTCCTCGGGATCGCCGAACAGGAAACGCAGCACATCGAGATGGTGCACGCTCATATTGGCGAGCGTCAGCCGGTCGTAATCCTCGAGGAAGGTCTGCCAGTGCGGGATGGCGTGCATGTCGATCTGCGCGAACACGATGTCGCCGAGCGCGCCGCTGTCCATGATCTGCTTCAGCACGCGCATCGACTGGTCGTAGCGCATGTTCTGGTTGACCGAGAGGATCTTGCCGGCCGTCGCCGCTTCGTCGCGCAGCTTGACCGCCTCCTCGACCGACAGCGCCAACGGCTTCTGCGCCAGGATCGCCTTGATGTGCTTCTGCTTCAGCGCATGGCGGATCAGCGCCGGCTGCTGGTCCGGCGGAAAGGCAAGGTCGATGATCTCGACGTTTGCGTCCTCGATCAGCTGTTCCGGTGTATCGTGGACGGTCGGGATGCCCCAGCGTGTCGCCACCTTCTGGGCGCTTGCCTTGGTGCGCGAAGCGATCGCCACCACCGGAAACCCGGCCTCCTTGTAGGCAGCCAGATGGCACTCGGCCATGATCATGCCGGCGCCGACGCAGCCGATCCTGTATTCTTTCGTGCGGACCTTCACGTCCGGCTCGAAACCCTTGCCTGTCATATCTTCCTCCCGAAACTCTGTCCTCGCGGCCGCAATCATCTCGCCAACGCGCCTCCGCCTTGCCCGAAATAATGCACGCGGGCCGGCTCGCAGGATATCGCCACCATCGCATCGGGCCTGATGTCGGGCTGGCCGCGCAAGAGTGCCTTCAGCCGCGCCTGCCCGGCGGCGAGCGTCACCACGGTATAGCCGCCGAGCGGCTCGACCTCGAACACTCGCGCGGGGCGACCCGACCCTCCATCCTCTTTGCCATCAATGGGCCACGGTCTAACCTTGATGTCTTCCGGTCTCAGCCCAATCTCGACAGCATCAACGGGGGCAGCCTTGTCGGCAATCCGGATCGTGCCTTCAGCCGCCTCGACACCGCCCTCGCCGCGCGCCGATTTCAGGATGTTCATGACAGGCGAACCGAGCAACCGCGCCACATAGGTGCTGGCCGGGCGGTCGTAGATCTCGGCCGGCGCACCGATCTGCCTGATCGTGCCAGTGTCCAGTATGGCGATGCGGTCGGCGATCGACATCGCCTCTTCCTGGTCGTGGGTGACATAGATCAGCGTTTTGCCGAGCTCGCGCTGGATGCGCTTCAGCTCGACCCGCGTTTCCTCGCGCAGCCTGGCATCGAGCGCCGAGATCGGATCGTCCATCAGATAGGCATTGGGGTCGCGCACCAGCGCGCGCGCGATCGCCACGCGCTGCCGCTCGCCGCCCGAAAGCTGCGCCGGCGGCTTGTGCAGGATGTGACCGATATGCAGCTTAGCGGCGACATCGGCGACGCGCTTTTCGATCTGGGTCTCGGCGACCCGGCGCTCGACCAGCGGGAAGCGCACATTGTCCAGCGCGCTCATATGCGGGAACAGCGCCAGGTTCTGGAACACCATCGCGACATTGCGCTCGGCCGGCGATACCATATTGACCGGTCTGCCGCCGATCAGGATTTCGCCAGCATCCGGCATCTCAAGCCCGAGCACTAGGCGCAGGATCGTCGACTTGCCCGACAGCGGCGGCCCGAAGAAGCAGAAGAACTCGTTGTCGTTGACAGTGAACGAGGCGTCGTCGACGGCGATCGTAGCACCATAGCGTTTCGTGACATTGCGGAAGATGATGTCGGCCATGGCTCAGCCCACCCTCATCGCAAGGCCGCTGGCGGCGTCGAAGACACGCACCGACGAAGCCGCGGGCGCGACGACAGCCATCTGCCCGATGGCCAGCCCGACATCATTGTCGAACACCGCCTTCACGGCGCCCTCGCCCTGGCCGAGATGGACGATGGTGCGCGCGCCGATGCGCTCGACGAAGGTGATAGGCATGGTGATCCCGCGCGCGTCCTGCGCCAACGCCACCTGCTCCGGCCGAAAACCGTAGAGCACCTCGCCGCGCGCGCCGCGCAAGGTGGCTGCCAGATCGTCCGGCAATGGCGGCGTCACACCCAGCGGCCCGAGATCGATGACCAGCCCGCGGTCGCTCTCCGCCGGCTTGCCCCTGAGCAGGTTCATGCCCGGTGCGCCGATGAAACGAGCGACGAAGACATTGGCTGGGTTGTTGTAGACCTCGAGCGGGGTGCCGACCTGCTGCAGCACGCCATGATCCATCACCGCAATGCGGTCGGCCATGGTCATGGCCTCGAGCTGGTCGTGAGTGACGTAGACCATGGTCTGCCTGAACTGGCGCTGTAGCTGCTTCAGCTCGGTGCGCATCACAGCCCGGAAGGCGGCATCGACATTGGACAGCGGCTCGTCGAGCAGGAAGATCGCAGGCTCCATGATGGCCGAGCGGCCGATCGCCACGCGCTGCAATATGTTGACCGAGAGCCGGTCGGCCTTGCGGTCGAGCAGCGGCGTCAGCTGCAGCAGCTCGGCGATGGTGCCGACGCGGCGGTCGATCTCGGCTTTGTCGGTGCCGCGCATCCTCGGGCCATAGGCAAGGTTCTGGCGCACCGTCATGTGGGTGAAGATGGCGTAGTTCTGGAACACGAAGCCGACGCCGCGCCGGCCCATCGGCACGCCGGCCATGTCGCGCTCGCCGAACAGGATCTTGCCGCTGGTCGGTTCTTCCATGCCGGCGATCATGTTCATCGTCGTCGACTTGCCGCAGCCCGAGGGTCCGAGCAGCGCCATGAACTCGCCATCTGATATTTCGAGGTCCATGGTCTTCAGCGCGGTGAAATCGCCGAATGTCTTGGTGAGGTTGCGCAGCTGGATCGCGCTCATGCCGGCACCTGCGTTGTCCGCGCCATGCGCTTCATGGCGAACACGGCGACGATGGAAAGAACGATCAGGATGGCGAGCGCGATCGCCGCCACATAGCCCCAGATCAGGTCCTGCGTGGTGACCTTGTAGATGTAGACCGAGATCGTTTCGGTGGCGACGCCGGGGCCGCCGCCGGTCATGATGTAGAGCGTGTCGAAGATCTTGAAGTTCTCGATCACGCGGATCGCCAGCGCGATGATGATAATCGTCTTCATCTTCGGCAGCACGATGGTGACGAAACGCTGCCATGGATTGGCGCCGAGCAAGGTCGCGGCCTTGATCTGGTCCTCCGGCACGCCGACCAGGCCGGCGAGCAAGATGAGGAACATCAGCGGCGTCCACTGCCAGATATCGGCGATCATCACCGCGATCAGCGCCAGCGTCGGGTCCGAAAGCCAGGCAATGGTGACGCGTGTACCCGTGATGGTGGACAGGATGTCGTTCACCGGGCCACCCGACTGGAACAGCATGAAGAACATGTAGCCGGCCACCGCCGGCACCACCATCATCGGCATCAGCAGGATCGAATAGAAGATGCGCTTGCCCGAAAAATCGTCGGCGAACAGCGTCGCCAATGCGAGACCCAACAGGAACTCGGCCGGCACGCAGACGACCATGACGATCGCCGTGCGCCTCAGCGCGCTCCAGAAGCGGGCATCGGCGGCAAGGTCGGTGTAGTTGGCAAAACTGTTCCACATCTCCCAGGCGTTCCACCAGCCGATGCCCGAGAGCGGCGACCAGTCGGTGACGCTGATGTAGAGCTGCATCAAGAGCGGAAAGACGGAGATGAACAGGACCAGGATCTGCGCCGGCAGGGTCAGCCGGAATCCCAGCCGCGCGCCCTCGTCCCGCAGGGCCGGCTTCGCACGCGCGGCACCCATTTCGTCCTCCGAAACAGTCACTGTCACCGCGCTCATTGCTTGAGCGCCCCAAAAGTCAGCCCACGCACCAGATGGCGCTGGATGGCGATGCCCATGATGACGGGCGGCACGGCGGCGATGAGGCCAAGCGCTGCCTTGGCGCCATAGAGCTGGCCGGTCATCGAGGATGACAGCGAGGCCATGTAGACCGGGATCGTCACCCATTCGCGCGTCGTCAGAAGCAGCGCGATCAGATAGTCCGACCAGTTGAGGATGAAGACGAACAATGCCGCACTCGCAAGCGGCGCGCGCATCATCGGCAGCGTGATGCGGGTGAAGACGCGCAGCCGCGAACAGCCCTCGACCAGGGCGGCCTCCTCGATCTCGCGCGGCATGTCGTCGAAGAAGGTCTTCATCAGCCAGAAGGCGAACGGCAAGGTGACGATGCCGTAGATCAGCGCCAGGCCCCACCAGCTGTCGGTGAAGTTCAGGAACGCCCACATGATCATCACCGGGATCATCACCGCCATCGGCGGGAATAGCCTGAGCTGGATCAGCGCCAGCGGCAGGTTCTGACCCGAGCCGAAGCGCGACAGCCCATAGGCCGCCGCCGTGCCCGCCGACATGGCGATCGCGGTGCCGAACACAGCCGACAGCAGCGACGACAGGATCGGCTTCAGCGCGGTGCGGTCGAGCGCCACGATCAGGCTGTTGGTGGACTCACCGAACACGAACTGGAAATTGCTGAGCGTCGGGTTCTTCGGCCACCATGTCAGGTCGGCTCCCGTCGCCGACCATTCGGCGATTGGCTTGAAGGCCATCGACACCATCCACAGGATCGGCACCAGCGTCACCGCCATTGCCGCGAGGATCGCGGCGTAGCGGAATATCTCGAAGGGGACGGAACGCTTCATCTGGCTGCTTCTGCTGGTGGCGTTGACTACGGAGGGGAAGAGCTTTCGCTCCTCCCCTTCGCTCCTGATCCAGGGAGATGGATCAACTGATGGGATCGAGAACGGTCGGCCATGCCTCCTTGTTGGTCCTGATGGCTTCCAGCAGCTTGTCCTCGCCGATGCGCCGGGCGATCTTCTTCCACTCGGTCTCGGTATCGGCCAT
The DNA here is from genome assembly GCF_006442705.1 of Mesorhizobium sp. B1-1-7. NCBI lineage: Bacteria > Pseudomonadati > Pseudomonadota > Alphaproteobacteria > Hyphomicrobiales > Phyllobacteriaceae > Mesorhizobium > Mesorhizobium sp. B1-1-7. Next base: position 11,156 of record NZ_VFWQ01000024.1, read on the forward strand.
CGCCTGCTCTGCGGTCTTGGCCTTGGTCAGCGAGGCCATGAGGTTTTCGTCCAGTGCGTTATGGAAGGCGGTGGCGCCGGGATAGTTGATGGTCGGGACGGTGCGGGCGACCGTCTCGCGCACCACGTCCATGTGGTAGGCATGGTAGGTCTGGCGCACCAGCGGATCGGAGAAATCCGAAAGCCGGAACGGATCGAGATAGCCGCCGGGATTGGCGCTCATCCAGGCGTAGATGCGGGCCGAGCCCAGCCATTGCAGCAGGAGATAGGCGACTTCCTGGTTCTTCGACTGCGAGGAGACCATGCCGGTCAGCGAGAACCACAGCACGGAGCGGCTGATCAGCTTGCCATCGATCTCGCGGCCGGGTGGCAGCATCGTGCCGATCTTGCCGGTGACAGCCGAATCCTTGTTGCCGGCATTGTCGAGGAATTTCGGCAGGTTGGAGAAGGCGCAGGTCATCGCCGCACCGCCCTTGGCGAAATTGCCATACTGCTCCGGCCAGCCCCACGAGATCGCATCCGGCGAGTGATGGGCGAGCGAAGCGACATATTCGTTGGTGGCGGCGATGCCATGCTCGGAATTGATCAGCGGCTTGCCGTCGTCGCCAAACAGGAACTGGTTGGGCGAGGCCATCGAGACATAGCGCTGGTACCAGTTGGTGTAACCCCAGCCCTGGTTGCGCAGGTCGGTCGAGCCGAACAGGCCCTTGTCCGGACGCTGGAAGAAGGCGGCGATATCGCCGTGCTGCTTCCAGGTTTTCGGCGGCGCCAAATCGTAGCCGTATTTGTCCTTGAACGTCTTCTGCTCGGCGGCGTCGCCGAACAGATCGGTGCGGTAGACCCAGGTCTGGAAGTCGCCGTCCAGCGACACGCCATAGTTCGAGCCACGGTATTTGTTGAGCAGCGACACACCCTTGGCGCCATCGACATAGCCGGTCTTGGGGTCGTCCCACTCGGGCTTGTACTGGGCGACAAAGTCGTCGAGCTTGGCGATGCCGCCGGTCTCTGCGAGATCGCCGAGGCGATTCCACTCGGTCGAATAGATGTCATAGGCGCCACCCTTGGTGGAAATGTCCTGCATCGTCTTGGTGAATTCCTGACCGTTCGGCAGGCCGACGATCTCGATCGGAATGCCGGTTTCCTTTTCCCACAGCTCCTTGATCGACAGCGCGCCGGCCGGGAATGGCTGCGTGAGCTGGCCGATGGAGCCGTCCGACAGGCCGAGCACGATCTTGGCCGGCGCCTTGCCGGCGCCCTTCAGCGCCTTGGCCGCCTCGATAGCGCGGCCTTCCGGCGTGTCGGCGCCATACTGGTAGCGCTCGGCGCCCTCGAAACCGGTCGGGCCGCCGATCATGCCCGGCGCCAGCGCGTCCGCCGCATAGGCACGGCCGGGACGGATGAATTGGGGTGCGATACCTGCCGCGGCTACGAACACCGCCGCCTTTCCTCCGGACGCCAACAATCGGCGTCGCGACATGCGGATCAGATCAGACATTGGAATTCCTCCCTCAGGCCCAATGTTTCCTCCACGAGCCCATGAGGGATATTGACGGCAGGATCGGAAGGCTGTCAACATCATAAATAATCAAAATACCTCACAACATCGCAATGAGGCGAGGAAATGCGTCATACCAAGGCCCATACAGCGCTTCCTATGCCTCGATTTGATGGGAAATGTATCTTCCCGCCCCGGTGTCGTCGTGCCGGGCGACTTGATTTAGCCCGACGGCTTGCGCATCGGCCAAGGCCGGATACATCATTTCCCATCAGAATCGCGGATAGCGAGGAGCCGTTGCCATCAGGCCGGCCGCGGACAATGTGTGATCCTGATGCGTCGAGGAGATGAAAGACGGTGCGTTCCACCCTGACTGACATAGCCCGGGAAGCCGGCGTCTCCGCCGCCACCGTCGACCGCGTGCTCAACAATCGGCCCGGCGTGCGGGCGCGCACCCGCGAGGTCGTGCTCGAAATGGCGCAGCGCCTCGGCTACATCGCCGACAGCCCGAACGGAGCGCCTCCACGGCCTTCGCCCAGCGAGATCATCCGGCTCGACTTCGCGCTGCCGGCCGGCACCAATTCCTTCATCAAGATGCTGCACCGCCACATCGAGTCGCAGGCCCTGGCGCGGCCCGATCTCGACGTCCACATCGCCACCATAGAGGGCTTCAATCCCGATCGGCTCGCCCGTCTGCTGCAGGATCTGCGGGGACAGACGCAAGGCGTCGGCGTCATCGCGCTCGACCATCCGACGGTGCGCGAGGCGATCCGCTCGCTGTCGGCCAACGATGTCAAGGTGGTGACCATTGCCTCCGACATCCTGCATGTGCCCAGGGTCGCCTATATCGGCATCGACAACCGAGCCGCCGGCCGGCTGGCCGGCTATCTGCTCAACCGCTTCATGGGGTCGGAACGTCCCGGCAAGGTGGCGCTGTTCGCCGGCTCGCTCTCCTATCGCGGCCATGAGGAACGCGAGATGGGGTTCCGGCACATATTGACCGAGGAATCGCCCAATCTCGAGATCGTCGAAATGCGCGAAATGCTGGACGACCGGGAAAAGGCCTATTCGGAAGCATCAGCGCTTCTGGAACGGCACCCCGACCTTGCCGCAATCTACAATGTCGGCGCCGGCAACACCGGCATTGCGCGTGCGCTCAAGGAGCACGGCCGCGCGCAATCCATGGTCTTCCTCGGCCATGAGGTGACGGACGGCACCAAGGACCTGCTGCTCGACGGCACGCTCGACGCGGTCATCGACCAAAATCCGCGCGTCGAGGCCCGCGAGGCGCTCAACACCTTGACCCATGCGGTCCGGGGACTGGCCTATGAATTGCACCAGCCGAGACTGCAAGTGATCTTCAAGGAGAACATCCCGGAGATCTGAGCTGTTCTCTTTCTGTTTGAACCTTGGTGATCGCGCGGCCATCCTCGCCTGAGCCGATCGCGACCCTGTCACCAGTCGCAATGCCGGCAATGTCACACACCACCAACGGCATGCGTATCCCATAGAGAAACTCGGCGACGATGGCGCCCACGGCCAGGATCGGGTCCGGCCGCTCCAGAAGAATGCCGGCCGGCGCCTTGCCCTTGCGGATCGCCTCGGCCAGCACCGAGGAGGAAGATGACGAGCCGCGCCCGCTCGGCATGACCAGGATCTTGCCGGCGACATTCTGGCCGAGCCCCGGATGCGAATGGTCGACGATGTCTCCGGTCTCCGCATCGATCCCGCCCCAGAAACTGAGCGGCTGCGAAAACGCCAGCGCCCGACCTTCGGCCTCGCCGGCCAGCTGAAAGATGCCTGCTCTTTCAAACGCTTCCGCCAGTTGCGTCATGTGCCGCTCCGCACGACATGGCCGACCGCGGCGGAACGGATACAATCCTTCATGTCGGCAAAGGCGACGGTCACGCCGATATTGCCCGGCGCGTAATGCGCCCATTTGCCGGAATTGGTCATCACCACGCCGTCAAGCCGTTCCATGATCGAGGTGACATAGGTGCAGGTGTCGGCAACCGGAACCAGGCCGAACGCCTCCATCCCAGCCAGGGCGCCCTCTTGCTGCAGCCGTGTCAGTGTCGCGCGGCCTGTGTTGACATAGATCGGGATGCCCCTGCCCGGCGCTGCCTCGCGCAGCAGCGGCAACAGGCGCATCCATTCCTCATGGGAGAAATGCGGTGTGCCCAACGAGACCGCCGCGAGCCGCGAGCCATCCGGCACCGTCGATAGCCTGGCCAGCGCACGGTCGACATCGGAACGGCCGATGCGGATCGTCTCCTCCGGCGCCTCGCCATGAAACGCCTCGCCGAGCGTTCCGGCTTCCGGCGTGATGCCGACCGCATGGAACAGCGCCACAGCACCCGTCGTTGCCGCCGCAGCACCGAGTGCCTTCAACTGGTCCTCGTCGCGCGGCTGCGGCAGGCCGGCAATCACCGGAATTCGATCGCCGCTGGCTTGTCCGATGATCAGCCCAACGCCGACGAACAGGCTGTCGCTCGGCTCCGGATCAGGAACGTCCAATTCGAACAGGATGCGGCCGCGCCGGTTTTCGCTCAGATGCAGGCCCCAAGCCGGCGCGCGTCCAGTCATGGCGCAGCACAGGTCGATGAAATCGCCATAGCGGTTGGTGCGCGCCCCGATCACCGAATTGGCGAACACGATGGCGTTGGATTCGCCCCAGGCGATCTGCTGACCGAATTCAGGCCGGAACCGTGTCTGGTAGGGCGCGCAGGTGAACGTCGCCTGGCAGCCAAGTTCCATATGCGCCTTCATCAGCCGCCGCGCCGGCACCTCCTCCGCTGCCGGCATCTTCACCATGCCCGGATGGATGAGGTCGAACGAGCCGACATTGAGCGTCGTCGGCACCTTGACACGCCCGCCGCCCTCGGCGAGCCGTTCGACGAAATCGAGGCCGGCCTTGCCGTGGTAGAGGCATCCATCGATGTGGGCGCTGGTAATGTCGAGCAGGCCGTCCGCCCCGACGGCGTTGGAGAAGGCGACGAGAATCTTCATGGCGGCAGCCGCGGATGGGCCTTGCTCGCCGTCGAGCATGGATCGGTCGCGCGCGCTCAGTTCCAGGGTCATTGTAGCTCCGGGCTCGCAATCAGAAAGGACGGAGGGACAGCACCCCCCTCTGCCTTGCCAGGCATCTCCCCCGCAAGGGGGGAGATTGGCAGGCCTCACCGCTTTCGCAAATTTTCGACGTTGCAGAAAGGGCAGCGACGCTGAAACCGCCAATCTCCCCCTTGCGGGGGAGATGTCCGGCAGGACAGAGGGGGGTGCGAAGGAACGCCAACAGTCCCAGTTATCGAACCGCGCGGCCTAACCCGCCGCGATCAACACCGTACTCTCCGGCGACCAGCGCAGCACCACATCCTGCCCTTCCGCCAACCTGTCCGCGCCGGTGTTCTGCACGATGACCTTCAGCGTCTGGCCGGCCCGCTCGACGAAGTAGGTGCTGTTGTTGCCGGCGAAAATACGCTTGGAGACCTGGCCCTTCAGGCTATTGGCATCGCCGTCCGAAATGCCTGCATCCGTGGCAATCCGAATGCGCTCGGGCCGAACGGCGCAACTGGCCTTCGCGCCGGCCGCAAGCGTCGCGCCCACGCCGGCGGCGATCGCCGTGCCGTCCGGCAGCCGGATGCCGTTGCCGGTCGAATCGCCGCGAAAGATGTTGGCGTCGCCGAGGAAGGTCGCTGCGAATTCGCTTTTCGGCCGGTCGTAGATCTCCTCCGGCGGCCCTTCCTGCACCAGCCTGCCGTCGCGCAGTATGCCGATGCGGTCGCTCATCGTCAGCGCTTCTTCCTGATCGTGGGTGACGAAGATGGTGGTGATGCCGATCTCGCGCTGGATGCGCTTCAGTTCGATCTGCATGTCGACGCGCAGCGCCTTGTCGAGCGCGCCGAGCGGCTCGTCGAGCAAAAGCACGCGCGGCTTGGTGACGATGGCCCGCGCCAGCGCCACGCGTTGGCGTTGGCCGCCGGAGAGCTGATGCGGCCGGCGGCCGCCGAGCTTGCCCAATTGCACGAGATCGAGCGCGCGCTGCACTTCCGTCGCGATCACCGCCTTGGCCTCGCCGCGCACCGATAGGCCGAAGGCGACATTGTCGGCGACGCTCATATTGGGAAACAGCGCGTAGTTCTGGAACACCATGCCGATGCGGCGCTTTTCGACCGGCACCCGTTCGACACTCTCGCCACCAATGGCGATGCGGCCGGAGTCGGGAAAATCGAAGCCGGCTATCTGGCGCAGCAGCGTGGTCTTGCCGCTGCCCGACGGCCCGAGCAACGCATAGAAACCGCCATCGGCGAAATCGATGGAGACGTCGTCCAGCGCCTTGTGCGCGCCAAAGCTGCGCGAGATGTTCGATACCTGCACGCCGGCCATTATTTCTCTCCGCCGAATTTGAAGAAGCGCGCCGTCAGCAACATCAGCGCCATCGACACCACGATGATGATCGTCGAGACCGCGTTGATCTCGGGCGTAAAACCCTTGCGGATCGCGGCGTAGATTTCGACCGGCAGCGTCGTCTGGCCAGGCGTCGCCAGAAAGTAGGAGACGACGAACTGGTCGAACGACACAGCGAAGGCAAACAGCCCGCCGGCGATGACGCCAGGCATGATCCAGGGCAGCGTGACGCGGTTGGTCACCTGCCACTGGTTGGCGCCGAGCGAGCGCGCCGCCTCTTCCAGTTCGGGCGCGAAGGTCCGCAGCCGCGCCGAGACGACGACGATGACATAGGGCAGCGCAAGCGCGACATGGCCGAGCAGGATGGCGAACAGGCCGCGCCCGATGCCGACGCCGAAGAAAAAGATCAGCATCGCTGTTCCCGTGATCAGCCACGGAATGGCGATCGGCGGAAACAGCAGCGCCTGCAGGAACTTCTTGCCCCGGAATTCATAGCGGTGGAGTGCAAGCGACGCGGCCGAGCCAAGCACCACGCTGATGACAGTGGTGATGACGGCGATCTCAAGGCTGTTCCAGGTGGCCGAGATCAGCTGGTCGTTCTGCCACAGCGAGGCATACCATTCGGTCGTCCATTCGAACGGCAACTGGTAGAAGGGCGAGACGTTGAACGACATCAGCGCCATGATGATGATCGGCAGATAGAGGAAGGCGAGCAGCAGCCCGACATAGAGGCGGCCAAGTCCTTCGAGGATGCGGGTGGTCATCATCACGCGGCCCTCCGCAACACCGGAGAGGCAACCGCCAGGATGACCAGCACGACGGCCAGCAGGATGAAGGAGAGTGCCGCGCCCAGCGGCCAATTGAACACGGCGACGAACTGGTCCTCGATCACCGTGCCGTAAAAGGTTCCAGTACGGCCGCCCAGAATGCGCGGCTCCATGAACGAGCCGACGACCGGCACGAAGATGAGCGCCGCGCCCGCCACCAGTCCCGGCATCGAGAGCGGGATGATCACCCGCTTCAGCACCTGCAGCCGTGAGGCGCCGAGCGAGCGCCCGGCCTCGATCAGTGAATCGTCGATCGCCTGCAGGGTGAGATAGCAAGTCAGCACCATGTAGGGCACGTAGGAGTGCACCAGCCCGATGATGACGGCTGGATAGGAATACATGAGATCGATGTTGATCTTGAACGGCAGCACCGCGTTGAGCGCCGTATCGAGGATGCCGCCCTCGCGCAGCACCATCGCCCAGGAGAAGATCCGCACCAGCCCATTAGACCAGAACGGCAGGATGACGAGCAGGAAGATCGCCTCGCGGCTGCGGCCCTTCAGCACCTTGGCCAGCACGTAAGCGGCGGGATAGCCGATGACGATGCACCACAGCGTCACCTCGAGGCCGAGGCGCAGCGACGCCAGCAGCAGCGTCAAATAGAGGCTTTGCGAGAAGAAGGCGGCATAGTTGCCAAGGGTGAAGGCCCACGGCTTTCCCGACAGCGGCAGGTCGGTCATGAAGGAGAAGAAGACCATGGCCGAGAGCGGCAGGAAGATCGCCACGGTCAGCCAGAGATAGGCTGGCGCCAGTAGCGGCAGCGCCGATTTCAGCCCGCTGCGCGACGCGGCCGCACCTGCCATCATGCACTCCTCCCCAGGGCTGAAGAACCAGCCGGCGAAGATCGCCGGCCGGCCCTGACGTCTGCTATTTACTTCACGTCGACCTTGAGCTGCTGCCACAGCGCCAGATAGGCTTCGCGCTGTTTGTCGGTGATCGGCGCCTGGAATTGGATGCGCTTGGCGACCTCGGGATCGCCCATCACCTTGCGGTTGAAGGCATCCTCGGGCAGCGCGTCCACCGCCTTGGTGTTGGCCGACACGGGCGCGCCGACCTTGGTGACCCATTCGACATAGAATTTCGGGTCGATCATGTAGTTGATGAAAGCCTCCGCGCCCGCGACATTCTTGGAACCGACCGGAATGGAAAACGCATCGAGCCAGGCGACGGCGCCTTCCTGCGGAATGACCAGCGAGACCGGCAGCTTGAAGTGCGTCTTGGCGCGGTCGGCCGAGCCGCTCCAGTAGGTGCCGATGTCGATCTGGTTGGAGGCGACCATCTGGTTCCAGTCGTTTTCCGAACTCCAGAAAGTCTTGATCTGCGGCATCAGCGAGGTGAGCTTCGTCTTGACCGCGTCCATGTCCTTGATGTCGTTGATGTTCTGGCCGGTGGCGATGGCGCCGAACTGCACCGCCTCGACGGCGTCGTCGCGGATGACGACACGGCCCTTGTGTGCGGGATCCCACATTTCGGCGATGCTGGTCGGCGGCTTGTCGAAGGATTTTTCATTGATGGCGAGCGCCGTCAGGCCCCACACCCACGGCACACCATAGACCTTGCCGTCATGGTCGAGCATTGGCGAACCGGCCTTGTCCTTGCTGATGTCGGCATAGTTCGGCAGCTTCGAGGTGTCGATCGGCTGGATCAGCTTTTCCGCCATCGCCTGGTCGTTGAAAGCGGCGTTGATCATGACCACGTCATAGAGACCGGGATTGGTCCGGATCTTGGTCAGCATTTCCTGTTCGGAATTGAAGAAATCGTTGACGACCTTGTTCCCGGTCGCCTTTTCGAAGGCCTCGACGGCCCACGGCTCGTCAGCGCCATAGCCCTTCCAATTGAGCACATGCACTTCGGCGGCACTGGCGGCCAGCACTGAGGTGATGACGGCGGTCGCCGCCAGGAAAGCAGTCAGTCTGGGCATGCGCATGTTCGTTCCTCTCATTGTTTACCCGCTTGGCGGGTTTTGTTTAGGCCTCTTGCTTCCGGCCAGGCGCGGTCACCGAATAACCGTCACGGCTTAGGAATTCCTGGATCTCGTGATCGTTTGGCGCCGACGAGCCGCCATGGCGGGTAACCGAAATGGCGGCCGCCGCATTGGCGTAGCGCGCTGCCTCAAAGCAGTGCACGCCGCGCGCCAGCGCACTGACGAAAGCGCCGATATGGGTGTCGCCGGCGCCGTTGGTGTCGACCGCCGCCACCTTGAAACCTGGAATGGTTTGGGCCGAACCCGTTGCCAACCTGATATGGCAGCCCTTGGCGGCGCTGCGGATGACGACACCATCGGCGTTTGGACAATGATCCGTCAGAAGCCGTGCCGCGAGCGCCTCGACATCGCCTGACCCGGCAATGTCGGCCGCTTCCGTTGTATTGCAGCTCAGCCAGGTGGTGCGGGCGAGCACCCGCAACAGGACGGCACGCGGAATGTCCGCTATGACCGGTGTCGGATCGAAGACGAAAAATATCCCCGCCGGCAACGCCTCGATCCAGTCGGCAAGCGCATCGCGGCTGTTGGGATAGCTCAGCGTATAGCCTGACGTGAACACCCAATCCCCCGGTCCCACCGACACCGGCGTCATCATGTCGAGGCTGAGAATGCTCTCCGCCCCCGGCCACGACACGAACGTGCGTTCGGCGTCGCTCGAGATCATGGCGACGCAATTGCCGCTGTCCATGACCGGCGATGGCGGTGTCAGCGTCTCGATGCCCTCCGTGGCGAAGGCAGCGCGCAGGAAGTCGCCATTCGGCCCGCTGCCGAGCTGCCCGCCGAACACCACCTTCATGCCCGTGCGGCTGGCCGCGACCATCATGTTGAAACCGCCGCCGGCGACCTGCGTGTAGCTCGACGCCGTCTTCTCGGTGCCTGGCGCCGGCAAGGCATCGATGCGGTAGACATGATCGACCACCGCGCTGCCGACATGGACCAGACGCCGGCTCATGCCGCGGCGTCCTTGCCGGAGCCGGTTTTCTGCGCACCGCTCCTGGCCACCCTCGCCGCGACAAGGTCGGCGGCCAGCGCCCGAACGTCCGCCATGTCGATGCCCTTGAGATCAGCGACACGCTGCCGTGGCAATCGCGAGAAGCCGGCACAGGCACCTGCCATACCGGCCGCGATGGCGCCGATCGTGTCGGTATCGCCGCCGAGATTGGCACTGATGACCGCCGCCTGCCAGGGATCACCGCCCGCGACCTCCAGAACAGCGAAGGCTGCCGGAACCGATTCCTGGCTGGCGACGCCGGTGCCGACCAGATCGATGATCATCCGGATCGCATCCCTTTTCGTCTTGCCGCGCACGATATCCTGCGCCCAGACGATGCGAGCGGCGATGTCGCCACCGGTCACCCAATGGCCGAGCGTTGCCCCTCGCCTCGCCGCCGCGACGGCGCTGTCTGATGCGGCGCGCCAATCGCCACCGGCGATGCCACGGCTGACGGCCGCCGCAACGGCAGCGGCCGAGGCAATGGCGATCGACGTGTTGTGCGTTGCGCGGCAGGTTTCGGCCACCTTGGCGACGAACGCGTCCAGCGGCTCCAGCGGCATCATGATGCCGACCGGGGCGATGCGCATGGCCGCGCCATTGGTGTCGCCACTGCGCCCCGCCTCTTCCGCCGGCACGCCATTGTTGATGGCGTCTATGGCACGCTTGGTCGACGGCCCCAGAAGATCGTAGCTGCCGCGCGCCTTGACCTCGCGCTCCCAGTCGAGCAGCGCGTTGACCCAACGCGCATGGTCGAAGCGCTCGCCCGATTCGACGAGGATACGGCCGAGCAGAAGCGCCTGTTCGGTATCGTCGGTGATGGTTCCGGCCAGCAGTCCCTTCGACACCGGATGGTCGGCGAAAGGCGCGATGAAATCCTCGACATGGCCGTGGAGTTGGGCAATCCGGGCTGGCGACAGAAGCTGCGTCGGCATGCCGAGCGCGTCGCCCAGCGCTCCACCGACAAGCGCGCCCATGGCGCGATCGAACATGTTCCTGGCGGCATCCGGCATCGCTCAGAACCTCATATGCAGCGCGAAATGCGCCGGGTTGAGCAGGCTGATGACATATTCGATCGGCCGGTCATCGGCGGCCCGCGTCAGCCGGCGACCGCGCAGGAAGGGCGTACCTTGCGGGCAGCCGAGGATAGCAGCGTCCTCCGCATTGAGCATCTCGATGCCCACCCATTCCTCGCCATGGTCGGGAATGAGGCCGGCGGCGCGCAGCGTCTGGTGCAGTGAGCCTTCGCGCAGGCCGCGAAGCGGCACGTCTTCCAGCTCGGGCGATAACGGCAGGCGGCTGCGCTCGATGGAGATTGCATGGCCGTCGCTGGCATTGGTGCGCACCCGGTCCACGGCAATGAAGAACGGGCTTTCGATCTCCAGTATGGCAGCCAGATCGACGTCCTCGATAACCTCCAGCCGCAGCGTCCGCGTCTCGGCATTGGCGCCGGCATTGGCCAGCGCCCGCGACCAGCCGATGGCATCGTCGACCGGCTTGCCATCGAAAGTGACGAAGGAGCCGATGCCGACCTTTGTGGTGATCAGCCCGCGGCTGGACAGCTCCTCGAGCCCCCTGCGGACCGTGTTGCGGCTGACGGAGAAGCGCTGGACGAGTTCGTTCTCGCTCTGCAGGCGGTCGCCGAAGCCGAGCACGCCGGAGCGGATTTCATGTTCGAGAACGGTGGCGATCTGCTCGGGCTTGCCCGTGCCGGGAGACAATTGAACCGCGCGCCGCTTCATATGCGTACCTGTTCAGTAAACCTGTATAATCCTGTTCAATATCTCGATGCGGCAATTGTGTCAACGATTGGCAGGTGAATGTTTCTCGACGATACGGACCGCCATGAAGGAAGGCCTCGCAGCGCTCTGCCAGAAAGTGTCCACGATCGCGGACGACACACCGCTAGGCGAAAAAAGAAAGCCCGCTCCGGGATGCCGGGGCGGGCCTTGGAGGAGGACAAGGGGTGGGACCCTCTCCTCTTGTTTCCACGGGGGTGTGGACCGAAATCACCATACCTCAGTCGCACGAAATGCCGGATCACAAGCCGGCCTGCTTCCATCACAATGCGGTGCGCGGCCCTGCCGATGGGGTCACGAGATTGCGAGCGACTGACGACGGCGGAACCGCACCGCTAGATACGCCCGAGCAGAACAAGGATGATAATGATCAGCAGCACAAGGCCGAGCCCGCCGCCACCATAATAACCGGTTCCGTAGAACGGTCCGCCGCCGAGCCCGCTGAAGCCGCCAAGCAGCGCAATGACAAGAATGATGATGAGTATGGTGCCTAAGCTCATGGTTCCCGCTCCCTGTGCGCCCGCGTGCCGATCTCACGTCACGCTTGGCGATGTTGCCTGGAGATGAACGCCTCTGGGGCATTTGCGTTCCGCCGGATGGCTTGATGGCACGGCAACAACCGGCATCGAGAAACGCGGAGAGCCCGCCTGGGCGGCGGGATTTCCAACCGGCGGGCCAGGATCCCGGCACTTTGGCCTCAGCGGTGTGCGATCAGCAGGCAGAGCTGACGCGGGCGCCATGTCCTTAGGCACCGCAAGCGCGGAAAACGCTTTCCAATGCCGGCCAGGGCAAAAGATTCCAAACGGCCTCAGTCAGTCCGAAGCAGTTTGGCTTCCGTCTGGGACGGGAACTGTCAGGCGATCCCGTAGAACAGCCTGTAGCGCACGCGGCTCATGTAGTCGCGGTATTCCGGCAACGCCGCCAGCAGGGCCTCTTCACGCAGGATTCGGTAAAGCTGAAGATAGGTTATCACGGCGTAGACAGCGAGATTGTAGAAGGAGAAGGCCGACAGCAGGAACAGGATATGGCCGGCAAGGTAGCCGGCATAGATTGGATGCCGTACCAGGCGGTAGGCACCGCCGGTCATCACGCCGCGATTGCCGGGCAGCAAGGCAAACGAACGCCCCAGCGATGCTTTCCCCCAAATGACAAACGACACCGCCAGTATCTGCAGCGGGGCTGCGACATACACCGGAATGATGGCCGCTCCCGGTTCCAGCGTGATGAAGCCGGCGCCAAAACTGGCAATCATGGTGACAATCACGGTGAGCGGGTTCCAGTCGCGTGTCACCGGGCGCCGCGACAGCATCAGCCATGTGAAGGTGAGCACCTCGGAGATTGCCAGCAACGCGATGTTGAGTCGGGTCGGATCCTCGATGAGATGGGATACGCCGCGGTAGACGAACATGCCAGCAAAGGCCAACGCACACACACGAAAGAAGCCTTCGCGCAGGTCGATCAGGATTTCACGCTTTCGGGCCGCGGACAGAATCCCGCTCTCATTGGCGCTCGAAAGGGTTTCACTTTTAGACATGAGCAAGCCAAGCACCCCAATGATCCCTCCGGGTGACCTTTGCACGCAACCATTGCCGGCCCGTTAACCGAGAAGCTCAGATCGGCACTAAATAGGGCCTCCGAAAGGGATGCGAGCATTAGGAAGTGCCGATCGTCTCAGCTGTATTGCAATTTATGCTTGCATTTTTGGAACAAATAAAGAACAATATGTCGATCGTCATTGAAACGGATCAAAGGTTTTCGGGGGAGGACCGGCGAATGGTGAGCTGGAAGGCTGCGGGGCTGGTCGCCGCCGCGATCGGATCGTGCTTGCTGGCGAGAGCTTTGCGCCGAGGGTGGCCGGCAGGCCTTGCCGCTTTTCTCGCACTGAACACGGCCGCGCTCGGCGCCGGCAAGGACTACGCCGTCTGCTTCAGCGACGGCAAGGTCGATGCCGACCAACTCATTGCCGCCTGCACGCCGATTGCCGAGGACAAGACGGAGCCGTCGCGGAACCGCGTTATCGCCTATTTCAACCGCGGGACTGCCTGGTACAACAAGGGGGAAAACGACCGCGCCATTGCTGACTTCAACGTCACCATCAGTCTCGAGCCGGACTCGAGCGATCCCTACTACAGCCGTGGCCTGGCCTTCTTCCGCAAAGGCAAGACCGACGCGGCCATTATCGATTTCGAACAGGCGATCGCGGCCGATCCGAACAATGGCAAAGCGCACAACAATCTTGGCGTGGTCTGGCAGCAAAAGGGCGACCATGACCGGGCGATCACCGAATATGGCGAGGCGATCCGGAGCGATCCACGGGATGTCCAAGCGTATGTCAACCGCGGCATAGCCCGCGCTTCCAGGGGCGACTTCGACCTTGCCATCGCCGATTTCGACGCGGCCACGGGCTTCGATCCCGAGAGCGTGGATGCCTATGCCAGTCGCAGCGCCGCCTGGATCGCCAAGAGCGACTGGGCTCGTGCCTTTGCAGACGCCGATCGGGCGGTCGGGCTCGATTCCACCAGCATCGACGGCTATTACAACAGAGCCGTTGCCTTGACCAACAGCGGCGACGACGACCGCGCCATCGCCGATTTCGACAAGGTGATCGCCCTCAAACCGACGGACGCCGACGCCTATTTCGGCCGTTCGCTCACGCGCGCTCGCAGCGGCAACACCGTCGGTGCAGTCGCCGATTGCCGTAAGGCCATCGAGCTCGATCCGAAGAAGGCAGGTCTTTGTGACCCAGGACCGGTCGGCACAAAGGCGCCGGCTGTGTCGCAATCGCTCAATCCTGGCGCATCCCCGGTGTACGAACCGCTACAACTATACCCCAAAGAGGATCACTCCGAACGCGTTGCCTGGAACCTCAAACGGGGGCTGGAGCAGCAGATGCACGGCGACGTCGCGGGCGCGATAGACTCATTCAGCTTCGCGATCCAGCTGGATCCTTACAATGCCGAAGCCTTTTACGACCGGGCGTTCGCCGAGGCATCGCAAGGAAACCACGCCATTGCCGCCACAGACTGTCGGCGCGCCGTCGAACTCGACCCGAAGCGCGCAGGCTCTTGCAGCCAACGCGCTCCTGGCGAAACAGCTCCGCCGGCTGTCACGGAGACAAGAAACCCGGCAGCCGCAAAAGCCTTGCTTGAGCGCGCCGAGACGCGGCTTGCAAAGTATGGTGTCGAAGGCGCGCTTCTCGATTTCGACAAGGCGATCAGCCTCGATCCGGAGAGCGCTGAAGCCTATTTCAGCCGGGCCGGCGCCAGGGCACTGAAGGGCGATACGGCCGGTGCTGCGGCGGATTGCCGTCGCGCCGCCGAACTCGATCCAAAGCGGGCGGCAAGCTGCAGTGAACGGGTTGTGGGCAATGAGAGCAAGTCGGCTCCACCGCCAGACACACAACGGCCGAAGCTTCGAGCCGTCGTTCCGAATATCACGGCCACAGAAGACACGCTGGCCGCGAGGGCCATGGAGGCGACCGATCCGCAAACCCTGGAAGCGGTCCTTGGCGGCGATGCCTTCCTGGACATGGGCAAGTACGATCAGGCGATCGGCGCCTACAACCAGGCGATCTCGCTCGATGCGAACGACCGGTTTGCCTATTTCGGCCGCGGCAAGGCCTGGGCTGCCAAACGCGCTTACAAGCAGGCGATCGCAGACTACGACAAGGTCATCGAACTCGCCCCCAATTTTGCCGCGGCGCATTTTCGCCGGGGTCTCGCCAAGGTTACGTCAGGCGATGCCGAGGGCGCGCTTGCCGATTGCAGCCGGGCTGCAACACTCGATGCAAAGGCGCGTGACGCATACTTCTGCAAGGGCATGGCATGGCAAGCGAAGGGCGACGCTGCCCGCGCGGTTGCCGCTTATTCGGTGGCGCTCGAGATCGATCCGAAGGATGACGCGAGCTATTACGGGCGCGGCATGGCTAGGGCCGGCAGGAAAGACTATGACGGCGCCATTGCCGATTTCGACAAGGCGATCGGGCTTGATCCAGGCAATGCGGACTATCTCGCCAGCCGCAGGGCAGCGGTGGCGACGAAAGCCGAGCTGCAACCCGGCGCCGAACCTGCGGTCCTGCAGGACGTCGACAATGATAGCCAGCCCGAGGCCAGGCTTTCGACCGCTGAGATGGCGAAGCTCATTCAGGCGACCGACCCGCGCGTTCTGGCCGCGGTACGGCAGGGCGACAGCCTGTCGGATGCCGGCAAGTATGACCAGGCAATCAGCGCGTATGGCAAGGCGATCGCGCTCGACCCCGACAGCCCCCTCGCCTATTTCGGCCGCGGCAACGCCTGGAACGACAAGCGCGCCTATGATCGGGCGATTGACGACTATGACCGCGTGATCGAGCTCCTGCCAAATATGGTCTCTGCTTATGTTCGCCGAGGCATGGTCAAGGCCACCACCGAGGATGCCGAAGGTGCCCTCGCCGATTGCGGTCGGGCCGCCGCGTTCGATCCGAAGCTGGTGGATGCCTATTTCTGCATGGGCATGGCATGGCACGTGAATGGCGATTCCCAGCGAGCGATCACAGCCTATTCGGCGGCGATCGAGATCGATGCCAAGGATGCCCCCAGCTACTACGGGCGCGGCATAGAACGGGCCGATAGCAAGGATTACAGCGGCGCGATTGCCGATTTCGACCAGGCGATAAGACTCTATCCGGGCAATCCGGACTACGCGGTCGCCCGCAAGGCGGCCGTGGCCGCCTTGAAGAAAGGCGGCGCCGCGCCGCTCGCCGTCGGTTCGGATCCCAGGAACCTCCAAGCCTTCATGGATCGTGGCAATGCGTTCTACGGGAAGCGCAAATACGATCGTGCCATCGCCGAGTACAGCCGCGCGATCGCCCTCGATCCAAGGAAAGCCTCGGCCTATGTCGGCCGCGGTACGTCGCTTGTCGCGAAAGGCAAATATGACGCAGCCATCACGGACTATGGCAAGGTTATTGAACTCTATCCCGCTTATGTCGACGCTTACATCGGCCGCGCCGTCGCCTGGAGCAAAAAGAACGAACTGGATCGTGCCATCGCGGACTACAGTCGCGTGATCGAACTCGACCCGCAATATGCTCCGGTTTATTTCGGGCGCGGCAGCGTCTGGTTCACCAAGGGCGAGTACGACCAGGCCATTGCCGACTACGATCAAGCGCTGAGGCTCGATCCAAAGCTTGCCCTCGCCCGCAAGGGCCGCCAGATCGCCATGGCGGCGAAAGCGAACGCCTCGAAGATGCCAGGCAAAGCCGTTGGCGAGGCGCCGGCCAAGCCAAGCAGCGCTTCGCCAGCCGCGCAGGCGTTCAGCAAGGGCTGGACGCTGCATGAGAAGAACGACTATGACGGCGCCATAGCCCTGTACGGCAAAGCGATTGCATTCTTTCCGGCGTTCCACGACGCCTATCTGGCCCGAGCAATGGCCTGGGAGGCCAAGCGGGACTACGCTCATGCCGTCGCTGACTACAGCCAGGCGATCGCGCTCAATCCGAATCTTGCCGAGACCTACTACGACCGCGGCCAGAACCTCGGTTTCCAGGGAGATTACGACGGTGCGCTTGCGGACTACGACAAGGCCATCAGTCTCAATACCAGGGACGCAAAGGTCTATGCCGATCGGGGCCTCATATGGATGGGTAGACATGAGGACGCCGCAGCGCTGCGCGATTTCGAAAAGGCGCTCGGCCTCGACCGCAAGAACCCTTTCGCCTATTTGGGCCGGGGCGTGATCCGGATCAGCAAGGCGGACTATGACGGGGCCATCGCCGATCTGAGCCAGACGATAAAGCTCAAACCAGATTTCGCCACCGCCTACAAAGTGCGCAGCAAGGCGTGGGACGCCAAGGGTAACCACAAGCGTGCCGAGGCCGACCGCAAGAAAGCGCTGAGCCTCGGCGGGAAATAGACAGTTTAGGGAGGGTCGGCGATGGCGCGTTGGAGAAGCTTGGGCGTGGCGGCGGTCGCCGCTTTGTCTTTCGTTGCGGTAAAGATATTGCCTTGGGCGCTCGGCTTTGCCGGCGGCAAATATCTCTACCAGACAGTGGCGGGCTCGCCCGATCCGCAGACCCTGACCACAGCTCAGGTGAGCGAACAGATTCAGAGCCAGGGAAGCCAGATATTCATGGCAATCCAGCAGGAGTTTCCAGACGACTATGACGCCGTCGTGGAAAAGATCACTGCCGCGGCCAGACTTGGAAGCGTGGAGCAAGTGCGAAACACGAGCAGGATGGCGGTCGCCGGCCTCAGGCAAAGATACGCATCCCTGCTGTCTTCGTCCCCAGACAGCAATGCCGCCGAGGCGCTGCGTGCACAATTGGCCATGCTCAACCATGTCATGGCGCGGGAAGCCCCAGTCACTTGCAACAACTACCTTCGCAACGGGCCGGACGCGCTCAGCATGCCGGATCGCGATTTCCTGACCGACATGGACAAGATCGGAGCCACCCTGTTCCACGCCTTCGGCGCGGCGAAGAAGAGCGGTCTGGCTGCCGCTTCAGCCAGCGATGAGGACTGGTCACTGCTGGCCGACGCCTTCATCAACGCTGGCGGCACTCCCACCGAGATGAATGCAATTGCCAATGTCAGCCCGGAATTCGAAGGTCTCTGCCCGGCAGTCCCGAAACTATATACATCCGCTCTTTCACTGCAGGGCGAGCCCGGGCGGCACGTCAAAACAACTTTGCTCTATGAGATCGCCCGGAATTAGCCGAGGTCTGCGCATCCGCGCGATTGATGAGGACCCATCAGTTCCGAGAGCCGGATTGGCCGCCTAGCCCAGAGTTGAATTGCTGAAATACTTCGTGAAATCAGGGTGTTGCGTCAGAACCTTGCCATCGGCGTCATGCAGAATGCCCGCAGTGAAGAGATAGTCGCCGATCGCGTCCATCTTGGCCGGATCCATCCTGCCGATGGCGCCGTTTTCCGCGCGCAGATAGTGCCCGTCGATCAGCGCCTTCAGCGAGGCCTTGATCAGCGCCGGATTGGTCAGCGCATCCTTGTTGGCGGTGATGAGCAGCGCGGCCGCTTCATCGGGATGCTCAACGGCGAACCGGTAGCCGCGCTGCGTCGCCTCGATGAAGGCCTCCGCAAGCTTAGGGTTCGCTGACAGATACGCCTCGCTCGACGAGATCAGCGTCGTGTGCTCGTCGGGCACGCCATAGTCGGCATAGACGAAGCTGCGCTGATGGACGCCTTTGAGTTCCGCCTCGACGCCCTCCCAGGTCAAAACCTCCAGCGTGAAGTCGACGGTGCCGTTGGCAAGGGCTTCGTAGGCGGAGGTGCCGAGCGTCACCGTTTCGAAATTGCCCTTGCCGCCATCATGGCGGATGATGGTCGAGATCAGCGCGTTTTCCCAGGCGCTGCCAAAACCGCCATAGGTCAGGCCTTCAAGGTCCTTCGGGCTCTTGATGTCGCTGCGCGCGGCATTGAACACCAGCCGGCCGGTTTCGGATTGCACCACGGCGTAGACGGCTTTCAAGTCCGCTCCGGCGGTTTTCTGGGTGAACAGGCTGATGGTGCCGTTGATGCCGAAATCGGCGACACGGTTGGCGACCAGCGTGCCGGCGCCGGTATCGCTGTAGGGCAGAATGTCGACCTCGAGGCCGGCGTCGGAATAAAACCCCTTGTCGCGGGCGACGAACAGCCCGATGTGGTTGGTGTTGACCGTCCAGTCCAAAGCGACGGTGATTTTCTGCATCGCCGCGAAAGAGCGGCCCGGTCCGGCGATCAGCGGAAGACCGCTGGCGAGGGTAAGCAGCAAGGCCTGCCGGCGCGTCAGATCAGTCATGGTCATGTCCTTTGGAGGGTTGAGGGTTGAGCAAAATGTCGAGGATCTCGGCCTCGAGTGCGATGGCCTGGCGCGCGGCGGCACCGGTCGGGTCGCGCGGACGCGGCAACGGCACCCTGATCTCACGCAGCACACGGGCCGGGCGCGCCGACAGCACATAGATGCGGTCGGACAGGTATACGGCTTCGCGCACATCGTGGGTGATCAGCAGTGCCGTCCAGCGATGGTGCCGCCACATCTGCTCGAGCCAACGCTGCATGGCGGCGCGGGTCAGTGCGTCGAGCGCGCCGAAAGGCTCGTCGAGCAAAAGCATGTCGCGCTCCTGCACAACCGTGCGCAACAGCGCCGCGCGCTGGCGCATGCCGCCCGAAAGCTGCGCCGGAAAATGCCGCTCGAAGCCGGCAAGTCCGAATTCGGCGAACAGCGGCGCGACCCGCGCCCGTGCTGCCTTGCGCTTGATGCCTTGCACTTCGAGCCCGAGTGTCGCGTTGTCGAGGATGCGCCGCCACGGCATCAACGCATCGCGCTGCGGCATGAAGGCAAAATGCCGGCCGTGATCGTCGAGCGGCACGCCGTCGAACAACATCTCGCCTTCGCCATGTTCGGCGCCGGTCAGAAGCTGGAACAGCGTCGACTTGCCGGCGCCCGACGGTCCGAGGATCGAGACGAATTCGCCGGCACCGACGTTGAGCGAAATGTCGGCAAGAACGTCGAGCCCGCCAAACGCCTTGCGCACATGTCGCAATTCGAGCCGGCTCATCTCCGCGCCGCCTTTGCCGCGGCTTGCTTGCCCGCGGCCCGTTCCCAGGGCATGGCCAAGCGCTGCAGCAGCACCGTCAATCCGAACAGGATGAGAGTAAGCGCGGCGCTGACGCCGACGGCGGCCAGCACCAGGTCGGGGCGAAAATTGTTCTTGGCGTTGAGCATGTAGATGCCCAGCCCCTTGGCGGCACCCGCATATTCGGCGAAGATGGCGCCGACGACGGCATAGGTGATGGAGATCCGCAGGCCAGCGAAGAAATATGGCAGCGCCGAAGGCAGCCGCGCCAGCACGAAGACGCGCCAGCGCCCTGCCCCCATGGCGCGTAGCATCTGGCCGATCTCGGGCTCGGTTGCCTCATAGCCCTCGACCAGCGCCACCAGCATCGGGAAGAAGGTAACCAGCGCCACCAGCATGATCTTCGGCGCCAGCCCGAAGCCGAACCACAGCACCACCAGCGGCGCGATCGCAACCAGCGGCAAGGTCTGGCTGATGATGAAGACGGGAAAAAGGGCGCGCCGCAGCGGCTGGAAGAAGTCTACCAACATCGACAGCGCGAAAGCGGCGCTGAGCGAAAAGGCAAAACCGATGAGCGTGGCGCGGATGGTGGGAATGGCGTTGTCGACCAGCGCGTCACGATTGAGCATCGCCTGCTCAAAGACACGCGAGGGCGCCTGCAGAGTCGTCGGCTTGATGCCGGAATAGGTAGCGTAGAGTTCCCAGGCCACGAGCAGCAACCCGACCGACATTACGGCCGGTACTGCCTTGGCGAGGATGCCCGCGAGGTGACGCGGGCGGCTGAATGACGATGAGACCACGAGAGGACAACCTTGACGGTCGCGCATCGGCGCGAGCGGTTCAGACAGCAGTGGGGCTGTTGGCGGAAACCGTGACGTCGAGGGTTACGTGGCCGGCACCCGGCCCGAAGCGGCAGAAAGCTTCGTTGAGCGCCGAAAAGATCGCGCCCGTATCGCCGCGCAGTTTGGTGCAGAAATTTTTGGAGCGATCGTAGACGCCGGACTGTTTCAAGAAATCGATGCAACCATAGATCTCGTCCATGTGGTCACCGGTACCCATCACATAAAGCGAGAATTGCGCCGCCGCCGGCTGGCCGGTGGCGACCGCGCCATGCACGGCTGCGATGGCGGCCTCCTTGCGCGGGCCGAGCGGCCCGACAGGTCCGCCGAAGGCCTCGGAGCGGCAGATCGGATCGTCCGGCTCGCCTGGGCAGCCACGCGAAATGGCGGCTGACAAAACGCAATGCTTGCCGCTGCGCGCGGCCGCCACGAACAGGTCGCGCAGAGCCGGGAACAGCACTTCGGGCGGCCCGACCAGCAAGGTCGAGATGTCGTCGGTCTCGATCCTGAGCCGGTCACGATAGGGATCGAGCGCACCGAGCGCGCCCAAAATGACGCCGACGAAATCGTCGGCCATGGGATATAGGGAAATCTGTGCGCCTGAAAACATAGCCCGCCTCGCTCCGCTGGTATTACCCAGATCAGCTTCTAGGGTCTGTGGGCTTGCCGCCCCCGTCTCAGCCCCGACCGTACGGAGCACCCCTGTGGATGGGCGCGTTAAAGCACCATTCGATCGATTGGGGAAGCCGTTTTTTTCAGCGAACTGCGCCAAAAGCATTGCGCCAGAGTGGGAGCGATTGGCTCTGGCGGCGCGAGAATTTATCGGGAACCTTCATCAGACCGAGAGGTTGTCCCACCAGTCGCTACGCGACGAGTTCACAGAAATGGAGACAAACCATGTTCATGAAAATCCTCGCAGCTTCGACGCTCACCATCGGCCTGGCCGCATCGGCCATGGCGCAGAGCAATGACACAAGCGGCACCAACGGAGCCGGTAGCGGCAGGTCGGTCACGGTCGATCCGAATACGCCAGCTTCGCCCAACACCGTCGACCCGTCGGTGACCAACAGCACGACTGGCACGCTGGATGATATGAACTCCAACGCGGATCGGAATTGTCCTGCCCATCCGCAGGGCGCGCAGCCCGATGCCAATGGCATGTCGCCGGGTACCACCGCGCCGACGGTTAACGACAAGCATTGCGGCAAGTAGGATTTGCAATGAGAAGAAACCGCGGAGCGAGCGCTCCGCGGCTTCTCAAATCCTGTCGTATGACTGAATCTACGGTACCGCTTTTTCTCGAACCGGCAGCTTCCAGCCTGGCCTGACGAAATGGCAGGTGTAGCCGTTGGGATATTTCTCCAGATAATCCTGATGCTCCGGCTCGGCCTCCCAGAAAGCACCGACCGGCGCGACTTCGGTGACGACCTTGCCGGGCCACAGGCCCGAGGCATCGACATCGGCGATGGTGTCTTCGGCGACGTTCTTTTGCTCATCGCTGGTGTAGTAGATCGCCGAACGGTAGCTCATTCCGACATCGTTGCCCTGTCGGTTGCGTGTCGTCGGATCGTGGATTTGGAAAAAGCGCTCCAGCAGCGTGCGATAGCTGATCACGGCCGGATCGAAATTGATCTCGATCGCCTCGGCGTGCGTGCCATGATTGCGATAGGTGGCGTTTGGCACATCGCCGCCCGAGTAGCCGACACGGGTCGAGATGACGCCGGGATAGCGCCGTATCAAATCCTGCATGCCCCAGAAACAGCCGCCGGCAAGTACTGCGCGTTCGGTCGAAGTCGCCATGTCACCTCTCCTCAAAAGCAATTCACGGAAAACGGACCGCGATTTCCGTCTTGAATTGCACGACAACAAATTGGATTTCCCATAAATGGGCACTGTCGGCGACTTCGTCCAGTCGCCCGAGCGCGGCGCCGGCGGTGCGTGCGGCCATGCCCCGACGAAATGGCACGACGCGGAACCGGATCCGTGGACTTCAGCTGTGCGGTTGTCCAGCCGGGCTGTCGACAGCAAGCGGCAGGCGCGTGCCGGGCGGGATGGCGGCAAAACTGATCGCCACCGGCGGCGCCTCTTTCGACCAGTTGAAAAGAACGGTCTTGACCGGAATGTTGTCCAGCCATGAGTGCAACTGCGGTGGCACGCCATGGCCCAGCCAAACCATCAGCATGCCGTGGTCGTGCAATCGCTGCAGTGTGATCCAAGGCGCGAACCGCATATCGAGGTCGGTGAAAATCGACGGCTTGTCATAGGCATTGAGACCCGCCAGCATCGCCAGATTGGTGTCGCCGCCGACGATGTCGAGTCGGCCGGGTACAGCCGCGTGCCAGACTGCCTCGGCCTCGTCCGAGATCGGTCGTGCCGGCCAGCAAACGGCGTCCATGCGCCCGCGCACATTGCAGTCCGTCCAGCGGATGGCCGCATAGGCGCCTGACATGCCGACGATGCAGATGAATGCGCAGATCGTCAGTTTTCGCATCTCTGTGGCGCCGAGCCGATGGCCCAAGAACGCCAGCGCGACGACGCCGACAAGATTGTACATCGGCGCGCCCCAGGCTTCGCCGGTGCCGGTAAACAGCGAGGCGACCATGACCAGCGCCGCGGGCCCAAGGCCCATCCACATGAGATAAACACGCGAGCCGCGCTCGACGGGCTCTTGCGGAGCCGGCGAGCGCCGCAGCAGCCCTGATATCGCCAGCACCAGAAAAAAGCCGGAGAGCCCGGCCATCTGGACACCGGCATAATAAAGGCGCGCTCGGTGTTCAGTCACCCATTCGTCACGGCCGGCGAAATAGGTCAGCGGCAGGAAATCGATACGGTAGAGCTCGACGGCCAACGGCGTGGCGACGGCGAGAAAGACGGCAAGGCCAAGCCACGGCCAAGGTGTCGCCAGCCGGCTGCGCGCGCGCGCATCGGACAACAGCCACAGAGCGCCGAAGGCGAGCAGCAGGCCGGTGGAGAATTTGGCATAGAGCCCGACGCCCGAGACCAGCCCGAGCGCGAGCCACCAGCCCGGCCCGCCACCACGGCCGGCGCGCCAAAGCAGCCAGCAGATCGCCGCCCAGAACGGCATCTGCGCATAGTCGTGATTGAATTGCGGGGTGGGCCAGCCAAAGAAATAGACCGATGGCATCAAAAGCATGGCAGCCAGCGCCCGGCTATGGCCCAGCATGTCGCGGGCCAGCAGATAGACCAGGATGAAGGTCGCGGAGATGGTCAGCTGGGCGAGCAGATATTGCGGCCAGCGGAACGATCCGGTCAAAAGATGGCTGGTCTCGAGCAGCCAACCAGGGAGCTGCGGGTGCTTGTAGGTCAAAAGCACCCATTCGCGGCCCCACATGAAGCCCTCCACGACATCGCCGGGCGGCGCGGGATCGACGAGCGCTGGCACCACCGTCCAGCACAAGATCTGCGCCAGACACAGAAGCGCCAGCAAATACCGGGGTTGGCGAAGCAGGCCGGACCAGACAGATGACGAACTCAAGCCCGGGGCAGGCAGCCCCGCCGGCACCCAGCGATCCAAGGAGTCATCGATCCCCACCATGCGGCGCTTAAATCACATCGTCCGGTTCGCCGAACAGCCCAAACGCCAAAGCTTACAAAAAAGTATACTTGCGTGCCATTGCAACACCAAGATTGAACCGGAATTTCAACGCTCCGCGGCCCGCCTTCCCCAGGCACACGGCCCGAAGCCCTGTCTGAACATCCGGATTCCAGATGCGCCATCAACATGCCGTCATTCACTACCGCGCGCTCGACTTCTGGCTGGCGCGCGCAGCCGTTCTCGTCATCATCTGCCTGCAGCTTCTGGTCATCAACAATCTCTCATTCGGTCCGCGCTGGCTGGCACCGGGACTGGAAGCGGCCCTGCTCGTGCCGCTGTCCGTGGCGACGGCATGGACGCAGGTCGCCACCAGAAAAGCGGTCGAGGACCACGAATGGCATGCCATCGGCCAGTTTCGCGCCATGATCCGCCGAACCGCCCTGACGATGACCGCCGTCATCAGCGTCATGAATTGCGGCTCGCTGGTCTTGCTGGTGCATGCCTTGCTGGAGGGACACGCCGGCAACAGCGGCACGACACTGCTGATCGACGCACTCAACATCTGGGTGACAAACGTCATCGTCTTCGCTTTGTGGTTCTGGAGCACCGACCGTGGCGGGCCGCCGACCTGCGGACTGGTGAAGCTCGCGCAGGCCGATTTCCTGTTCGCACAGATGACCCTGAACGACCGCGAGCTTGCCCAATGGCTGCCGGGCTTTGTCGACTATTTCTTCCTCGCCTTCACCAATGCGACGGCGTTTTCGCCGACCGACACCTTGCCGCTCTCCCAGCGCGCCAAGCTGCTGATGATGGCGGAAGCCATGATCTCACTGCTGACGATCGCGCTGGTCGCGGCGCGAGCCGTCAACATTCTGGCCTAGGGTAAAAGCGCGAAATAGCCCGCTCCGGCGAACCGAAGCGGGCTATTTCGTTGTCTTCGATGGTAGCGATGCCGCGCTTGCTGAGCTTGTAGCTGTTGCCGCTGTGCTCAATCCGCGCCGAGGTCGCGTTCGAAGACCACCTGGTCGCGCAGCGGAATGCCATTCACGAGCAAGCCTTCGGGATAACCGGTCGATGGCCCGAACGCATCCTGCACGATGCGACACATCCGAAAGCCCTGTCTCTGATAAAACCTGAGATTGCCGATATCGGCCGTAGCGGTCGAGACGATCAGGCGCCGGCCGTTGCACTCACGGCAGCGGATGATTGCCGCCGCGACAAGGGCACGCCCCAACCCTTCGCTCTGCCTTGCAGGACGGACCGCGAGGCTCTTGAGTTCGAAGACACCGCCCTCGCCCGTCTCGATGATCTGCACATGGCCGACGATCCGGCCGCCCTCGCGAGCGACCATCACCTCGCCCCGACCGATATAGCCGGAAATCTGCATGGAGGAATCGTCTGCCAGGGCAAACAGAGGCCGTAAAGCCTCGCGGTTTCCATCGTATCGTTCAATAAGCATTCACAAGTCCGGACTGGATCAACGCCACCGCGAGTTCGGCATTCCTGCGCTGGGATATAGCAGCGGCTGGCCATGAGCCACAAATGCAAAAAGCCCGCCCCGGCGCGAGCCGAGGCGGGCGTTGGTTCAATCGAGCCGTCGGACGCAGATTCTCGATACCGGCAAAGCCGGGAGTTATTTCTCCGTTGACAGCTTGAATTTGCGCACGATTACCTCGAACAAAAAATCCGAAATCCACATGGCGCAGATGCCGATGAGAAAGGCCGCCGCGAGCGTCGTCGTGTCGTCATTGGCCAGCGGCAGGCCGGTGGCGCGGGAATATTGGACCACGGGCAGTGTGAGATAGGCAGCGGCAAGCGCGCCACAGATTGGTGACGCCACCATTTCGCGCAGTTTGTAGCGATGGCGCGACAGCGCGCGCAGGACACCACCGGCAAGACCGGCGGCGACGACAGGTCCCTTGATGCCCAGCAGGTCGAAGAGATCGTGCATCATGTCACCACCCTTGCGGCGAGGAAAACGAAGATCGACCCGGCGCCGAAAGTGACCAACTCGCCGAGCAGCAGGGCCGAGCCCAACGGAAGCAAGACAACCGTCAAGGCTTCCACCCGCACAGTTTTTCGCCTTTGCGGTTGTGCGCCAAAAGCGCCTTGACCTCGGTGTCCGACAGCGCGTCCACGGCGGCCGTCGACAGGCGCAGCGGGCTGGACACCGCACAGAACCCACCCTTGACGGTTGTGCATCCGGCCATTGCGGCCAGGACCGACACCAGCATCAATCCCTTGCCCATGATTTGAGCTCCTTCCGGGCGGCGGCGGCCGGCAGCGCGCCGATATCGTTCTGGACCTGGTCGGCGACGTCGCGCGCCGCGGCCTCTGCGGCGGCCTGCCTGGCGCGCTCGCTGCGTCCGCCGGCAAACCGCTGGCGAAGCCCCCAGCCGAGTGTCGCGAGGATGGCGGCACCGATGCCCAGGATGGTTGGATTGCCGAGCAGTAAGGCGAGAAGCGCGCTCATCGCGGCATGCCCTTCGCATAGAGCGACAGCACCCATACCCCCAGGCCGCCGAAACCAATGACGGCGACGCTGACGGCGGAGGCAATCAGGACATCGCCGATGGTGATAGCATGGTCCATCTCATGCCCTCCGGTTTGGGACTTGATAGACGCCGCCGGCCACGAGAGCCCCGACGATCAGATCGCGCACGATATCGGCAAGGCCGGGGATTTCCACGCCAGCGTGTTGCAGGCCAATAAGCGTGCCGATGCCGACAAGGGCAACGATGAATTTCGCATAGCGTGCCATGGTCAGTTCCTCTTGAAGATGGCTTTGGCGATTGCGTTGAACAGCCGCCACAGCCAACTGGTTTCTACGGTTGCAGGCGCTCCGGTCGGGGTTGGATCTGGATGGATGGTCGGCGCGGGAGGAGGAGCAACGGGAACCGGCGTGGACGCCTGCGGAACCGTGGCTGGTTGGGCTGGCGCCGGCGGGGCTGGGTGCGCCGTCATCTTGAGCGCATCGGCGCGAACCGACCTGACCCGCTCGCTCCACCCCCTGCCAAACGTGGCCCACGTTGGCAGGCGCTTGAGAAACGCCAGCCGCGCGTCGCAAAGCTGGTCGATGACGACGCCCGCCGGTTTTGCCCTGGCCGCGCCGAGCGTGGCCGGCCCGATGCGACCGTCCTGCACGGCGCCCACCGCGGCCTGCAGATATTTGGCCGCCTTGCCCGGCCCGCTGTTCACGGCGAAATCGAACACGGCGTAATCGATGCCATCGGGCAGTTCGGCACCGAGCACCGCGTCCCAATAGAACCGCCGATAGACGGTCGCGACCTGGTCATCGCCGATCTGGCGCAGATCGGCCTTGGTGGCGTCGGCCCTCACATAGCGGCGAAAATTTGCCAGCGTCACCCCCTTCATGGTGGCGCCGCCCGGATCAGCCGGATTGTCCGACCAGCCCCCCTCGGATTTCAAGACAAGCGCAAGCGCCCGCGCGAAGTTGCGGTCCATGGGAGTTCCTTTCGGCCCGGAGCTCGGGTCGGTTTTCAGAAGTGGACAGTGGTGTTAGGTTTGTCGGCATCGCAGTTCACCAGAAGGGCCGCCTAAATGGATTCGGGACAGAGCGTTTTTACCGATAACAATGGAAGCTACGCCCGCCCCGTACACTGGCTCCTGGGGTTGTCCATGGTGTTGAACTTGGTCCTAGCGTGCGGTCTGGTCTACCAGATCATGAAATGAACTAGGCCTTACGGTGTAATAACGACAGCAGGGTCCAGCCAAGGACAGTGACGAAGGATATCGCGGTAGCAGTGAGGCCTGGTGGTGGCAGCGACCATCTGTGAGCACGCTTACAAACTTTGGCTGGCTGCCGACCATCTCGGCATTGCTGCTGACGATCCTTTGCCATCCGGCACAGGATCAGCGTCTTGGATAGTTACAAGACGATAGCCCTCCAAGCTCCCAGCCATCCGTGTCCGGAAACCGCCCACGAAGCGCTATCGTACGAGAAGCCGGCACATTCCGCGGTCATCCGACCGACAGCCCATTTTTGATCGGAGCGAGCGTTCCTTACCTTCGTCCCAAAGGGGCCGTCTTGCCGTTGATAGCAACGGCGAAGAAATCAATTTCGCAATCGGGATTTACGTTCGTGTTCCGAAGGCCGACCCAACCGGCTGTCGTCACTGCACTGTCGGTAATGCTTTCGTCCCAAGTGCCCGGTTCAGATGAACCTTGCCACCAGGCGCGCCGCTGGAGAGACGTGCCGATGACCCGAAATCTGCACCAAAACCAATTGTTGATGGCGAAGGTCGGTGACGGACCAAAGGACGCCGTTCCGATCACGGCGCCCGCTCCTGCTACCTGTTTGATAAAGCTGTTATTCCAACCTGAGCCTGATGGATCCTTTGTGGGTTGCACCGCATAGGAATTTTCCGCACCACTCGCACCCGTCGCCCTAACACAGGGTCGAACGAACGTTTCCGGCGCAGATGTTGCCTCGATCACTCGCATTCGGCACACGATTTCTGCATTGGCAACTGTCGGCACCTTGTTCCAAGACAGCAATTGGGAATTAGCGGTTGTCTTGGTCCAGCGTAGCGCATTGCCAGAAATCGATCCCGACACCGTCTGGACAAGCGCGGTGAAGCCGGTGTTGAGCCACCGGCTGGTCCAGTCAAAAGGCTGCACGCCTATGGCGTATTCTGCAAAATCCGTGACAAAGATGTCAGGGTCGCGCATCGGCTGCGCGGGCCAGATGAGCGCCATTTACAGCGCCTCCAGAACAGCGGTGATGCCGGTATCGGTCTTGGAGATATGCAGCTTGAACTTGGCCGCGTTTGTCGTGGCGTAGGCGTCACCTTTGGGATGACCGGCGACAAATCCAGAGAAGGTGATGGCTCCGGCTGACGCCCCATTGGCAATGTCGATTGTCATGTTGTAGCAGTTCGCGGTCGACGGCGCGGCGAACGTGAAGGCGCCGTTCGCGGTGATCTTGCGATAGTTCCCGCCTGTCGGTGCAGGGGTGTAGGTACCGCTTGACTTAGTGCCGTCGTCCACGACCACGGACGTAAATCCCGCCGCGAGCCCGAGATTGTCGGCCGCCTTCTGCAGCATGCCAGCCGCAATCTCCGCCAGCGTGTCAAACGTCGTTGACACCCCACCCAGCACGACATCGATCGCCGCCTTGACAAACCCCGTCGTCGCAAGCTGCGTCGTGTTCGTGCCGGGCGCGGCTGTCGGAGCGGCTGGAACACCCGTAAACGTCGGGCTGGCTTTTGGCGCCAGGCTCGACACCGCCACGCCGCTGTCCTTGGCGATCTTGCCTGTGGTGCCATTGAACGTGGCGATGTTGTCGGCAACGGCCGACGCAGGCCCGGCGATCAGGTCGCTCGCCTTGATGCCGCTGTCTTTGCCCGCCTTGCCCGATGTGCCGTTGAAGGTGACGATGTTGTCGCTCACCGAGGAAGCCGGCCCTGTGAAATCACCGGCCCCAAGCCCATCCGCCCCCTTGTCCCCTGTCCGGTCGAACATCAGCCAGATGCCGCCTGCCGTTGTCGGCAAGGCGCCGGAGCCGCTGACATAGGCGAGCGTCAGCTTGCGGTAGCCGCTGCCGTCCACCACCGTGCCGGTGACGTTGTAGACATAGGAGATGGCGGCTGATGCCTTGGAGCGCAGCATCAGCTGGCCCTTGATGGTGTTGGTGCTGTCGTCGAACGTGTCGAGAATGCCGTTCACCGTGGCGCCGCCGGCGTCGAGATTGTCGACATAGGCCGCCGTCGCGGAGGCGGCCGAGGCGTTGTTCAGCCGCAAGGCGCCGTTGCCCGGGTCGGCATCGGCGGTTGTCGTGGAGAAGGTGTAGCTCAGCGCCGCCACCGAATTTGCCGCCGCCGTAGCCGATGTCGCGGCGTTGGTGGCGGAGGTTGCGGCGTTGGTCGCCGAGGTCGACGCCGCCGTGGCCGAGCCCGAGGCCGCACTTGCCGAGCCGGCCGCTGCGGTGGCCGAATTGCCGGCGTTGGTGGCGCTGGTCGCGGCACCCGAGGCGGAGCCCGATGCGGCACTTGCCGAAGTGCCGGCATTGGTGGCCGAAGTCGCCGCCGTGGAGGCGGAGCCTGCAGCCGCCGTGGCGGATCCGGACGCGGCCGTCGCCGAGGTGCCGGCGTTGGTGGCGCTGGTGGCCGCCGCGTTCTTGGAGGTAAGCGCCGCCGCCGCGCTGCTGGCGGCGGCCGTCGCGGCCGCCGTGGCATCGCCCAGCGTGTCTTCGGAGAGGAAGAAGGCGAGCGTGATGGCATCGGTGCCGATCACCGGATTCAGTGTTTCGAAGGCATAGACAAAGTCGGACGAGACGGCGCCCTGCTGCACATGCACCGTCGTGCCTTTCTGCATTGTGCGCGCGGTGCGCGCGTCGGCGGCGCGGAACCACTGGCCCTCGCTGGCTGTATAGATGCCGTTCTCGCTTGCGTCGGCTTGGTTCTTCACCAGCACACGGTCGCCGACTTCGGTGGCGACACCATCGATGGTTTGCAGCCCTGAGAGGGCAATGTTGGCCGTGGTCGCCAGGCGCACGGGTTCGCGTTGGTGACATAGACGACGTCGGCCTCCGTATCCCAGGCAAGCTCGACCGCGGCCGACGGATGGTCCCAGCCGAAATCGAGCGCGCCGAGGCGCGGCCAGTAACGCGGCAGCCGGAACGGCTCGCAGGCGATCAGCGCCTCGGCCACCGGAAAGATGCGGCCCGAGCCCAGCACCGGAATGCCGCGAGCGCGCGCCTCGCGCTCATGCGCGGGATAGGCGGCAACGATCGCCGCGCGCTCGTCGGGGGAATAATGCGCGGCATCGTCGATGGTCATGAAGGTGACGTGTCGGGACATGGTGGAGCCTGAATCAGCTTGGAAGGCCAGGGCGATATCGTGTTGTTAAGACGCAATCTTTCTTGGCTGAGCGCGGCAGCTCTCCCTTCTCCCCTCGTGGGAGAAGGTGGATCGACGCGCAGCGCCGAGACGGTTGAGGGGTGCGTGACGGATCGCCGTCTTTGCCAAGCTGGAACACCCCTCATCCGACCTCGCTTCGCGAGGCCACCTTCTCCGCAAGGGGAGAAGGGAAACAGTGCCCTCACCCCTTCCCCATCTTCTCCACCTCCCCCGCCGACAGGAACAGCAGCACCACATCGCTCATCCCGAGCAGCGGCGTGAAGGTGACGATGGTTATCCCACCCGTCGCATTGGTGCGGGTCAGGCCTTCTGAATAGATGTCGAGCGGCGGTTCCTCGTCGAACCAGACGCCGTGCAGCGTCTCGCCCTGCCATTTCTCGCGGCCCTTCTCGAAGCTCTTGAACGACAGCACGCTCTCGCCGGCCTGCACGTCGCCGCCGCCATCATGGCGCACCACGACGCTGTCGAGCGCGCCGGGCGCGCCGCGGCCCATCGTCGTCTGCAAAATAGCATCGGCCGGGATCATGCCGGTGCCCCAGGCCGCCTGCTGCTGCGGCGGGCCGATCAGCACGCGCTGCGGATTGTCGCGCGTGCCCTCGCCGGTGACGCCGGCGGCCCACAGCCGCACGGGCGTATCGAAAACCTTGCCTTGCCACCAATCGGGATAGCGGCCGGTGAGATGCATCGCCCATTCCGCGCCGCCCGCCCTGGTCTTGCCGAGCTGATTGCCGGCCATGAACAGGCGTTCGCGGTTTATCGCACCCGCGGCATGGAATTCCGCCTGCCTTGGATAAGGCTTGTACGCCGCCAACTGATTGGTGCGGCGCCGGCGGTCAAGCTCCGCCAGCAGCGCCAGATATTCGGTTCTGGCCGAGATCAGCGGGCTCTTCGAGGAACGGTCTGAGGACGGTTTCGAGGGCGCGGATGCGGCTGCGGATTTCCTCATCGCTCAGGCCGTCCAGTTGGTTGATGGAGACATCGAAATCCTTGGGCAGCACCGAAAGCACGATCTTCAGATATTGGTCCGGCTTGTCGGCCCGCACCTCGGCGATGACGCCGGCGCCATGGGCCCGGAAATCGGCGCGCACGGCGGCGAGAAAGTCGTCACCCAGCGTCTTCTTCGCCCGCTTGGGTCGGGGCTTTTGGACAATCTCCGGGCTGGCGGCAGGTTTACGCCTTGCCGGCCTCGCCTTGCGCCGCGCCGGCACGGCATCGGCTTGGTCAGCCATCGGCGTGCCCCACGGTGTTGGCGTCGCCGGAGGAAACCGCCGCCTTCGGCAGCGCCGGTCTGGCCCGCCTCGCCGGCTTTTTCGAGCGGGCGATTTTCTTCCTGGCCTTCCTGGCGCGCTTCGGCCTTGCGGCCTCGGCAGGCTTCGCCGACCGGGCCGGTTTTGCAACACCGGCCTGTGCCTTGAGCCTCGCCATGGCGAGCCCGACGGCGCGGCCATCGATGCCAGCTTGCGGGAAACAAAAGCCACCGGCCGCATCCCGCACCATGCCGATCAGCACGCCGGGCGCGACCTGCTCGACCCGGCCCAGGCGCACCTGCGGCGCCGCGCCCTCGAATTCCCCGATGGCGCTGACAACCTCGCGGCCGTCATCGCCGGTGATGATGGTGGCGTAGCGTGGCATGGGATTTCTCGCAGACGTCGCGTTCTGTGGCGCCCCCCTCTGTCCTGCCGGACATCTCCCCCTCAAGGGGGGAGATCAGCAGCTTCGAGCGCCCGCTCCCTTGCGACGTCGAAAGGTCAGCGTGGCCGTGACTAGATCCGATCTCCCCCCTTGAGGGGGAGATGGCCGGCAGGCCAGAGGGGGGCACTGTCCCGCCAGCGTTCAAAATCGGCAACCAGAATCAAAAACCCGCCTCGCAGCGGGTCGTTGGCGCAAATCAGCACCATGGACAAATATGTAGCATAGCTGCCCTCACCCGGTCAACGGCTTTCTGGGAAAAAATTCCTATTTCGTTTTTCCCGGCAGTGTTGCCCTCGAGGCCCCTCCGGTCGCCCGCCCGTTGCCTAATGCATCCATTGATGGGAAGCTGCGCGCGAGGATGGAGGACGCGCCGTGAGCAACGTCACCACGCACTATGGCAGCGACGGCATCGTCGAGCGCATATTGGCCGCCCTCCCCGATGCCAAAATCGACGCTCTCGATGCCAGGCAACTCTATCCGTTCGACCAGCTTCATGGCCGCGAACTGATAGCCACACAGGACCATGCCGCCCGTCTGGCGCCTTCATCTTCCGACCGCATCCTGGATATCGGCAGCGGCATCGGCGGTCCGGCGCGGTTCCTGGCCTCCACCTATGGCTGCGCCGTCGACGGCGTTGACCTGACAAGGGCTTTTGTCGACGCGTCCGCCCAACTGACCAAGCTCAGCGGGTTGAGCGAGAAGGTCCGCTTCCACGAGGCGGACGCGACCAGACTGCCTTTCGCCGACGACACGTTCGATGCGGCGATCTGCTTTTATGTCGGCATGAACATCGCCGACAAGCCCGAGGTCGTCGGCCAGGCTTTTCGCGTGCTCAGGCCCGGAGGCAAGTTGATCTGGACCGAAGCGGTGCTTGCTGGCGGAGAGCCGTATTATCCCTTGCCTTGGGCGGTCTCACCGGCGACGAGCCAGCTGGTTGATCGCAGTGCCCTGAAAGCCCTGTTCGTGGACGCTGGATTCCGGATCGACGAAATCATCGACGAAACGGGCGAACACGTCGAACTGGCGCTCAAAAGAGCCAATTCCGGCATCTTGCCCTCGCCCGCCCAGCTGCAGGCCAATGAGATCGTGCTCGGCGCCGAATTCGTGCAGCGACGCAAGAACTACATTCGCAGCCTGAGTGAGGGCAAGCTCGCATCGCTGGCCGTGATCGTCTCGAAGACTGGCTGACTGGAACCGATCCGCCGGGGGCCCCAGAAGGTCGTCTCCAGAATCAAAAACCCGCCTCGGCGGCGGGTCATCGGCGCAAATCAGCACCATGGACAAATATGTAGCATGGCTGCCCTCAGCCGGTCAACGACTTTCTGAGAAAAAATTCCTATTTTGTTTCCCTCGGCTCAGCGCCGAGGAGTGAACGGCATCGCTTGAGGAGGCTGGAAAAACACAAAACCCGCCAAGGCGGCGGGTCTTCGGCGCAAATCAGCACCATGGCCAGATCATAGCATAACTGCCCTCACCCGACAAACAGGCCAAGCGGCCACCGATGCCCGCCTTTGCCAGCCGGCTTTTCATCGGTCCGCACCTGTGGGATCATCAGCTGAAGCTCATGGAATGATTCGCGTCTCGGCCTTTGTGGGAGAGGACGTTTGGACAGGCCAGCCATGGCATCCGTCTTCAGGATGCGGCATGCTCCGGCAACGGTTTCCGGTGTGCGCAGCACCGGCCAGGGCCAGGCCGACCCTGTGATCCGGGTGCACTCGCTTGGCGAAGCGATCCGCTTCGTCGCCCATGCTTTTGCCAACTACGACATCAGCGCCGTCGCCATCACCTGCGGCGATCCCTCGATCCCGCGCCTCGGCAGCCTGGAGGTCAAGGCGCTGTGGCGCGAATATGGCGAGCGCCTGACGCAGGAATAGGTCCTGCCCGCCGCCGACCCGCCCTTCGGATCGGAAATGCCGCTGGTGCGTTTCAACTTCGGTCAATGGAGGGAAAAAGCACCATGAACGTCGCCAATCTGCAACTCGAGGGCCTGCTGATGGCCGTCGCATCGATCAACCACGTGCTGGTTCGAAAGGGTGTGCTGACATCGGAGGAGATCGACATCGCCTTGCGCAAGGCCGAGGCCGGCGAGACCGGTGAGGAACGGTCCGGCGGCATGTCGGCGTCGAGCCGCGACGCCATCAACTTTCCGATCCGGCTGCTGGAGCTCGCCAATCAATGCCAGCCGGAGGCGGACATGCCGTCCTTTTCCAAACTGGCCCGCATGGTCGGCCAGATGAAGGAGCCCTACAACGACCAGATGTGAGGCCACGACCGAAGTCCGGTTGGCTCACGCCCTGCCCGGCCATCCCAGGTTCAGTGCCAGCGCCGTTCCCGGTCCATGCACCGCGGCGAACAGCAGCCCGGCCACGAAGGAAAAATGGTCGACGAAGAAACCGAACTCGGCCTGGTTGCCGGCCCAGTGGCTCGGCCCGTGGAAGGCGAAGGCCAGGAACAGCACATAGGCGGCGGCGACAAGGGCCGCCTGCGTGAAGAAGGCGCCACTCAGGAAACACAGCACCAGCGCGACCTCCAGTATCGCCGCGCACCAGGCGAGGAAGAGCGGGAACGGAAAGCCGGCGGCGGCGATGTAGCCGGCCGTGGCCTCCATGCCCATGAATTTGAAGGTCACCGCCATCAGGAAGACGGCGGCGAAGATCAGGCGAGCGACGAGAAGGGCCGCTGTCTGCCAGGGCGATTGGGTGATTTGCGAGGGCATGGGTTGGTCTCCAGTTTCATTCGCCCCAAAGGACGTGCCGCCTGGCGCGGATCCGACATATCGGGTGAAGTTTTTTCCAAAGCCTGCCATCGGATGTCGCAAACCCGCATAAACCCATTTCGGTCCATCGCTGCCAACACGCTCGCTCCAAGCCGCTGAAACTGGCCTGGAGCAGCTCGCCCAAGGCCTCCTCCTGATATTCCATAAGCCATTGATTTTAATAAATAAATTTTGCGACGCCTCGCAGCGGAATCGTGAAACTTGTTCGTAACCATGATCGTGCTAATATTAAGCTGGGGCTAATGCACTGGTGTCCAGTGCAGCGATTTCGGGTGGGTTCAAAGTGGGCGTGGGTATCAAGTTAGGGGCAAAATCTTATCTGGTCCGGTCACCGGTTCTGGAGTGTATAGGCTGCGGCGGCACCGGGCAGGTTTTCCAATGCCCCCGCTGGACGAGTTCAAACGGCCTTTGCTGCCCGGCCGGCACGCACCAGCGTGGCTGTCCTGGCGCCAGCACGCGTTGCGCCGAATGTGGCGACGCCGGCAGCCACGACGCCGGACCGGTCCATCCCTCGGCCTGAACCGGCGGCCTGCGCTCCGCGCCGGGCGGGCCTTGTGCACGCGTCCGTCGCATGTCATGGAACCAGCAGCGCCGATCGCTGTTATGTCTGACCGCGGCATCGCTTGCCGAACCATGGTGGTTCGATGTCCGCGCGACCATGCGGCTGACAGAAAGTGAGGCCCGGCATGCCCGACGATAAATCCAAGACCAAGCAGGACCGCAAGCTGGTTTCCAGCGAAGACACCTATGAGGTTGCCGCCTTCGCGCGCAAATACGGGATCCCGCAGAGCGAGGCCCAGACCATCATCAAACGCTATGGCCCATCGAGGAAGAAACTCGACAACCACATGGCCGCGCGCGGATAGGCCTCGGCGGTACGGTGAACTGCCAGACTGACGAGGCCAGGCAGGCGCGCGAAGCCGGACTGGCGAGAACGGAGGCTGCAACCATGTCCCACACCATACGCAGGACCGGCAGCTGCCTGTGCGGCGGCGTGCATTTCGTCGTCAGCGGCCAGCCGTCACGGATTGGCCTTTGCCACTGCAAGGATTGCCGCAAGGCGGGCGGCTCGGTCTATTCGGCCTTTGCCATCTGGCCGCGCGACGCCTTCGAGACATCGGGCGTCGTCGCCACTTACGGCACCCGCAGTTTCTGCCCGACCTGTGGCAGCCGGGTCGCGTGGGTCAACGACGACGAGGCCGAGGTGATGCTCGGCAGCCTGGATGTCGCGCCGACCGACCTCGCGCCCGAATATGAATTGTGGATCAGCCGGCGCGAAACCTGGCTGCATGCCTTGCCCGGCACCGAGCAGTTCGACCATGACAGGCCGCAAGCGCAGGACGCCGATCTGCCGCCGCCGAGGCCTCTGTCGGACGCCGTCGCGCGCGATTGAAAATTAATCTATCGGGGTTGGAACCCTCCCTTGTCGGCGACGTTATCCGGCGCCCCTTTCGTGGCGGCATGCACCAGTCACGGAGACGACCGTTGAACGACAAGATCTTTCCCCGACCCGTCCACCTCAAATTTGCCCCCGAGCGGGTGCGCGTGGTGCGCAGCGCCTGGGAGGGCCTCGAATGCCTCGGCGACTGGCCGTTCGGCCACGGCCGGCGATACCGGGCGGCATTGCGCAGCTGTCGAGATGCCCTGGATGGCTGGGCGCCGCCGGCAAAGGCAATGCGGGCGATGATCGACGCCGCACGCGAAGCGCATATCCTCCAATAGCCCCCAACATCGCGAACCGATGCAGGTGCGCGCCTTAGATCTTTTGTTTTATGCGTTCTATCAAAGCCAAAGCCACTTCTGGGCGACATGTATCGCACTGTTTGTGCGGCAAAGTCGTGATTACCGGGCCTGCGGCTCGCCATTCACAATCGGGTGGGAAGCCTCGAACCCAAAGCTCTTCGGCGCCATCAGCATCAGGGCGATGACAATGGCGATCGAGGCAATAATCATGGCAGTGCTGGCGACATCTTTCACGAGCATCTCCTAAGATTAGAAGTTGCGAAAGAAACGTTTCGCCAACAGTCGAGTTCCGCCGCGCACCAGAATACCGGCTTTCGCCGCATCATTTTGCCGGTGGCTGGGCCGGCACCTCGCCCGGCTTGATCACCGGCGTCTTGCCCTCGTCCGGAGCCGGTGCGGCCATTCCCTGGTCGCCGGTGGCCGGTGGCTTCAGCACCCCGCCGCAGTCGTCGAGCTTCTCCGTCAAATTGCCGTTGCCGGCCTGCTTCTTGGCGCCCGGATCCGTCTGGGCCCGGCATTTGTCTGTCTGCTGGGCCGGGTCCTGCTGCTGATTTGTCTGTGCTGCCGCCGGCACGGCCAGCATCAGGGCGCATGATGCGATGACGAGAGATTTCATCTCGGTCTCCTTCTCTTACGGGCCGCGTTGCCGCGGCCTTCCCTTCGCAAGGACAACGCCTTTCAGCGAAAAAGGTTGGCAGCCAAAAGAGCCGGCATGGCCCCGCAACCAAATCAGGCTTCCGCCGTTGCGCGTGGCGGAGGAACCGCCATGTTCGATGGTTTTCAAAGCACGAAGGTCGAGGTCGGCGAAACCAGCCTGTTTGTCCGGCATGCCGGCAGTGGCGCGGCGGTCTTGCTCCTGCACGGCTTTCCGCAAACACAATTGATGTGGCGCGACGTGGCGCCAGGGCTGACCGACCGCTTCACCGTCGTCTGCGCTGATCTGCGTGGCTACGGCGCCAGTTCCTGCCCCGTCTCGGACGCGGACCACGCCCCCTATGCCAAGCGCGCCATGGCCGCCGACATGGTGGCAATGATGGGGAAGCTCGGATTTGCCAGCTTCATGGTCGCCGGCCATGATCGCGGCGGGCGCGTCGCCTACCGCATGGCGCTCGATCATCCCGACAGCGTCGACAAGCTGACCGTGCTTGACATCGTCCCCACGGCCGACGCCTGGGACCGGGCCGACGCCCCGCTGGCGCTCGGCTATTGGCCCTGGTCTCTGCTGGCGCAGCCCGAGCCTTTGCCGGAAAAGATCCTGGCGGCAGCCGCCGAAGCGATCGTCGACAACGCACTGGGCGGCTGGGGCTCCTCGCCTGCGGTATTTCCGGCCGATGTTCGCCAGGCCTATGTCGATGCCTTGCGCGACCCCGCCCACCTCCACGCGATCTGCGAGGAATACCGGGCAGCAGCCACGCTCGACCGCAAGCACGATCACGCCGACAAGGCTGCGGGCCGAACGATCCGTTGTCCTGTGCTGGCGTTGTGGAGCGAACAAGGGGCACTCGCCGAGTGGTATTCCGATGAGGGCGGCCCGCTGGCCCTTTGGCGGGGCTGGGCCGACGACGTGCGTGGCCAGGCAATGCCCGGCGGCCATTTCTTTCCCGAAGAGGCACCGGCGCAAACCGCGCAGGCATTGGCAGCCTTCTTCGGCTGACAGGATCCAGGCTTCCTAGCATCCGCACCGCCTGGCGGGGGCGCTGTCCGTCCGAGTCGCCTGCTTGCCCGCCTTGTCATGCTTGCCCCCCTTGTCATGCTTGCCCCCTTGTCTTGCTTGAAAGCATGTTTGACCCTCAGCGGGGTTTTCCCTCATCGTCGGTGGGCCGCTCAGCAGCCTGATCGGTCCTTTGCGGGCAATCGTCATAGCGGTGGTCGCGGCCGCCGCAGAAGGAACAGCACATGGCTTCGCGGCGCTCGTTTCCGGGCCACCATTGCGGCGTCTCGTAAGGCTTCCTGTTTTGCATTCCCAGCAATGCGCGACGCATCATTTGGTTGCGCAAGCCTGCGCCCCGCCTCAAAGAAGAAACTGTCGCGGAACCGCCGGACAGGATAGTGGTTTTGTGGGAACATGCATGCCTGCCGGATGAACTCCAGCGGGGAGTCGTTTTCTACCCGTCGGACTCCGCAAATCGCGTCAAACAAAGAGAAGCCCTCATGTCTATTCGTATCGTGTTGATGGCTGTGGCGACGCTGCTCGCGACGACCGCTCTCGCCGATGCCCGCCCCGACAGCCGCCGCCTGAACTGCGACGAGATCCGCGCCATGATCCAGAGCCATCGCGCCGTGGTTCTGACCACCGGCCCGAACACCTATGACCGCTATGTCAGGCAGTTCGGCAACGAGTGCGACTGGCCGGAAGTGCCGATGTCGGCCTATATCCCGTCCCGCGACGGTCACTGCCCGGTCTATCGCTGCGAAGATCCGCCAGACGATATCCCGAATTGACGGCCCACCGTACCGGCGTCATAACGGTCCGACTTCTCCCGCTTCGTCTAATGGTAGGACAGCGCCCTTTGAAGGCGTGAATCGTGGTTCGAGCCCATGAGCGGGAACCAGCCCCCCTTCAGCCAGGCAGCGTCATGTTTTCAAACCGTCCCTCCTGAAACCATTCGATCGACCCTGCGTTGACGCCATGGCCAGACACGAGGAGACATCCCATGACCGTCAACTGCCGCATATCCATCGACAACCGGCCGGACGCCACGGACGTCGTTTTCCAAGCCGTGCCGCGGATCGGGGAGAGCGTTTCCCTGTCGGTTGACGGAAGCGCACAGGATCTGCGGGTCTCGCGCGTCGTGCATGTCCCGGATGGCACATTGGAGGGCGCCGCGATCATCGTCGAGGTGACGACCAATATCCTCTAGCCCTGCATGATCGCCTCGCCGCGCCCGCGCCCGCGGCCTCACGCGACAGTGATCGGTCGCGATGAAACCTCACGCCGCTGCCGGGCGTTTAGCGGCTGGAGAATTGTCGAGGTTTCAATGCAGACTGCGTGGTTTTCCAAGCCCGTGGTGGTTTCGGTCGGCGTCACAGGCGCCACCCGCAACCTGTCCAACACCCAGCAGGCCATCGAATTGCTGACGACACATTGGCGCGACGCCGGCAGCCTGAAACATCAGTCGGCGCTGCGCGCCTGCCGCCGGGCTGCCAGCGGCGACATGTCTTCCGATGTCGCCAGGGAGGCGTTTGTCGAGGCCGCGCGCGAGGCGCACATCCTGGTCGAATAAGCAGGCTGGCAAGCAGTGCCTAAGTTCCGAAGCCCGTATCGTTGTTGGCCTCGGTACCGGCCTGCGGCACGATGATCGATGCCAGCGGCGCGGACAACTTCCAGCTGAGATGCCCGGGCGACCGCTCCAGGGTAGCGGAACCGCCCAGCGACTGCGGTGCAACGCGCTGCAGGACGACCGTCCCGAACCCCTTGCGCGTCGTCTCCTCGCGCCTGTCGCCGGCATAGGGCGGCGATGTCTCGTTCCAGAGCAGCTGGAATTCTCGCTCGCCCAAGGCATCGCGGCCTGACGCGCCGGAATCTATCGTCCAGGTGATCTCGATCCGCCCGGCCTCGCTGGCCAGGGCGCCATATTTGGACGAGTTCGTGCCAAGCTCGTGGAACGCCATGCCGAGATTCTGCACCGCGTTCGACTGCAGCGTCAGAACCGGTCCGGAGAGCAGGATCTGCTCCTCGCGGCCGAAGGGCTTGAGATGCTCCTGGATCAGATCGAACAGGCTCGCTCCCGCCCATTCCGAGATGACGAGCAGATCGTGCGAACGTGACAGCGCCATGATGCGGGCGCGGATCATCTCTTCGAACTCGTGCGGATCGCTCGAGCGCTTGCTGGTCTCCCGGACCATCGACAGGATGACCGCGAACTGGTTCTTGACGCGATGGTTGACCTCCCGCATCAGCAGCCTGATCCGACGCTCGCTCTCCTTGGCGGCGGAAATGTCGCGGGCGATCTTCGAGGCGCCGATGATCTCGCCATGGCTGTTCCTGATCGGCGACACGGTCAGCGACACGGCAATCAGCGTGCCGTCCTTGCGCCTTCGCGTCGTCTCGTAGCTTGCCACCCGCTCGCCGCTGCGCACCTTGGCGATGATCTCGGTCTCCTCGCTCTTGAGGTGATCGGGAATGAGCATGAGGATGGATTGGCCGATAGCCTCCTCGGCGCTGTAACCGAACATGCGTTCCGCCGCCTGGTTCCAGCTTTGGATGACGCTGCTCAGATCCTTGCTGATAATGGCGTCGAATGAGGAATCGACGATTGCCGCGAGGCGCGCATCGGCGGTTGCCCCATGTTTGTCACCGCCCAGGACGTCGATCATCACCGCTCGCAATGCAGTTTCCCC
The DNA here is from genome assembly GCF_006442705.1 of Mesorhizobium sp. B1-1-7. Classification (NCBI taxonomy): domain Bacteria; kingdom Pseudomonadati; phylum Pseudomonadota; class Alphaproteobacteria; order Hyphomicrobiales; family Phyllobacteriaceae; genus Mesorhizobium; species Mesorhizobium sp. B1-1-7. The sequence continues at coordinate 53,034 of NZ_VFWQ01000024.1, forward strand.
CCATCAGATAAGGCGCAAGCGGACCAAGGCAATCGCCGGTGCGAGGATTACGGCACCGACTTTCACTCGGCTTGTTCAGGTGATTCCTTGGCGTCTCCGTTAGGTTTGATCACCCCGAACTCCTGCGATTTGGCCCCAAGTTCCGCCGTCAGGAAGCCATCCGAGGCAAGACCGCGGCGCAACAGTTCCCGCACCGCGGCCGAGCGGCTGGGCATGCGCTTGTCGAAACGCCAGTTTTCCAGCGCCGCGAGTTCATCATGGGTGAGCATGATCTGCAGTCGTTCCGGACGTTCCAGTTCAGCCATGTCCGCCTCCTTGCGCAGGACCAAAATGCGCTGAGTTAGCATCTACCTCATTTGTCTCATAGTTAGGAATAGCTTCATAGCACGTCAAGTGCCGCCAAAGAGTGGAGTCCCTAAATGTCGTGCCTCACGCATGATGACAATGATACATAAGTAGAGCGCTTGTATAGCTATGCTAACTGCCTGATTTTAATATGGTTTTTGAACATTTCTGCTTGCCCCGCGCCGGCATCCGGCGCATAGTGGTGTCTTGACGGAAACCACACCCCTTGGGAGGTTTCGATGCGGTATGACTATTCCACCCGGTTGCGCGATGACGTCAGTTCGCTGGTCCGCACCGCAGTTAAAACGGCAGGCATCGTCAACGTCACTCTGGTGGCGGAAAGGATCAGGGTCAGGAACCTGACCGAGAATGTCGCCCTCGAGGACGTCGAATATCTGGTGCTGCAGGCAGCGCTGCTGCTCGGCGCGGCGCTCGAATTCGACACATTGAGCAATTGGCCGGCTTTATCGGAAAGCGGCGTTGCTGATGGCGAAGAGCCTGCGATCAGCACACCCGCATTTTCGCAACTGGCCTCGATGCAATAACGTCGCCTCGCTGCAGCGCCCGGTGCGATCCAGCGCAAGCGCCCCAGTCAAACACTGGAACGGAGCTTTTTGCTCCCGAACGGTATCACCGGCTGCGCGCGGACCGAGCCGGGGTCACCGCACCCCATGCCTGGCCAGCGCGTGCTCGATCAGCACGTCGATGACCTGACTATAGCCTATACCGATCGCGGCGAGCGCCTTGGCGTACATCGAGATGTCGGTGAAGCCGGGCAGCGTGTTGACCTCGTTGACCAGCAGCGAACCGTCGGCGCGCAGGAAGAAATCGACGCGCGCCATCGCCTCGCAGCCGAGCGCAAGGAAAGCCTGAGCGGCCATTTCCTTCGCCTTGCCGGCGACACCTGCCGGGACATCGGCTGGTACTTTCACCACCGCGCCGTCGGCGTCGAAATATTTGGCCTCGTAGGTGTAGAAGCCATGCTTGCCGGCCGGGATGATTTCCCCGGGCAGCGACACCGTCAGCGAGCCGTCGGCCCGCTGCAGCACCGAGCACTCGATCTCGCGGCCTTCGACGAACTCCTCGATCAGCACCTTGCTGTCATAGCACAAAGCTGTCTCGACGGCCTGCTCGAAGCCATCCCTGTCCTTCACCTTGCTCACCCCGAAGGACGAGCCCTGGCGCGCCGGCTTGGCGAAGAAAGGCAGCCCGAGCGCCCCGGCGATCTCCTGGAAGGAACCGACATCGCCTCCAAGCACGGTGACGGAACGGGCAACGGCAAGCCCGGCCTCGCGCAACAGCCGCTTGGCGACATCCTTGTCCATGGCAGCCGCCGAAGCGAGGATGCCGCAGCCGACATAGGCGACATCGGCGACTTCCGCATAGCCCTGCACCGAGCCGTCCTCGCCGAATGGCCCATGCAGCACCGGAAAGACGACATCGACTGGCGGCAAGTCAGGCTGCACGCCAGCATGGGGCACGGCCACCAGCCGGCCCTTGCCGCCGGGCAGCAAGGCAACCTCCACGCCATCCTCGGACACCGGAGCCCCTGCCCCGTCGACGCCGGCTTCGGACGATGGCTGCAGCAGCCATCTGCCATCCCTGGAAATGGCGATCGGGACCACCTCGTAGCGCGCCCGGTCGATCGCCTTCAGCACATTGGCGGCCGACAGCCGCGACACGTCATGTTCGGCCGAGCGCCCGCCATAGAGGATGGCAACCCTGATCTTGTCCTTCATTGAAAATCCCCTGGAAATCAAAAGCTGACGGCAATGCCGCGATTGGCAAAGAAGCGGTCGAAATCGGACGGCGCCAACACTGCGTTTGACTGTGTGGCGCTGGTATGGCCGGATGGATTGTGAAAGCGGAAAAGCTGATCCGACGCGGACGTGACCAGCACAAGATGCCCGCCCTTCGACGGCGGCTCGCGCTCGGGCCAGCGGATCGAACTGCTGACCGAAGCAATGAAAAACCGTGACCGCGCCAGGATCGCCGGAACATCCACTGTCGCGACATTGGTCATCACCTGCGCCTCCAGGCCGAAAGCCTCCTTCACGAAGGTGACGAAGGGCGCGTAGATCAGTCCCTTGATCGATCCTTCGTTGACGACATAGCCGCCATATCCGGTGCAGCGTCTTGCCAGCTCGATCGTCGGCACGATCCGGCCGCGGGTCGCCAGGATCATCTTGAGACATGCCATGCCGCAGATGTTGGCGGCCCAGACCGCGTATTCGTCGAGTGTTGCCGCGCCCGAGCCCTGCCACAGCGGATCGCGCCTGAGCGCTGCCTCGGCGCCATCGGCGAGCACGGCCAGCGTCATGTCGGGCGTTTCCCACTGGCTGAAAAACGGCACGGTTTCAGGCAGTGGACGCATGCGGACCCCCGGAGTAGCTGGCTCCATCTCGTATACGAGGATACGAGATGGATGAAAAGCTGCTTGACGCCTGTTTTGAAACTCCGGTAGCTCCGGCGCCGCCTATTCAACCTTCGTCCAGCCGAAAACCAGCCAGGCGTATTTCGATTTTTCGTCGGGCTCGGCAGTGTAGGTCATCTGTATGTCGCCGTCCTTGGCGTAGATATCGAGCCTGGGCGCCGTGTCGAGCTTGAGCCACAGCGAACTCTTGCTGAAGGACCAGGTTCCGCACCAGACGCAAGGCCCCGATGTCGGGTCGCCGGGCTGATGAAAATTGTAGCGGCCGTCCGCCGTGATCTCCAGATAGTCGAACGCGGTGTAAAAATTGGTCACCGTCTGCTGGAACTCATTGGCCGCCGCCTCCTGCTCCGGCGTGGGCGCATCCGTCATGTCGCGCGGCGGCCGGGTGGTCGCGCCGTTGAGTTTCCATTTGCCGACAAAGTCCTTCTGGGTCGGAAGATATTCCTCCTGGGCTTGCGCCGACGAAGTATGAGCAACGGATAACGTAGCAGCCAGACCCACGGTCGCAATCGCAAGTAGAAGTGCTGCGGAACAGATCGCCTTGGTCGCGTTTTGCATAAAATTATTCCTCGATGGCGGGGTAAAGGATGTCAGTTTGGGCGTTTTATTGAAGAATCCGCGGCGCGCGTTGCATCGATGCTGATTCCCGCCCGCCTTCGGCACGGTTAACATCGAGGCTGGCAATCTGGCAACGCGGGGGATGCCGTCAATGCGCACGACCCCGGGTCAGGGCGCGGGAAAACGCCACCGGAGCAGGAAACTCTGGCCGGACGGTCGTCTCTAGCCGGACGGTCTTCTCTAGAATGTCCTAGAAGGTGATCCTCACCGAGGCCGCGCTGCGCGTATGCGGTCCGTGATGTACGGCCTCGATGTTGTTGCCGTCAGGGTCGAGCAGGAAGGCGGCGTAGTAGCCGGGATGATAGGGCCGCTCGCCCGGCGCGCCATTGTCCTTGCCGCCCGCCGCCAGCCCGGCCTTGTGGAAGGCATCGACCATGGCGTGATCCCTGGCCTGGAAGGCCAGATGATGACGGCCGGTGAGCTTTCCCAGTGCCGCGCGGCTGTCGGCACTCGAGACGAACAGTTCATCGGCCCAGAAATAATCCTCGGCACTGCCGCCGATCGGCACGCCGAGCACGCCGAAGAGCGCCTCGTAGAAGCGCCGGCTGGCTGGGAGATCCCTGACCACCAGCTGGATATGGTCGATGAGCCGGCCGCGATGCAGTTCCTGGGTCTCCATGCAAAACTCCTCCTCGCAAGACCTCGAATTTAGGCCCGGCGGGAGCGCCGTCAATGCGCGCAGACCAGGCCTTACCCCTTGAGCAGGGCCGCCAGCCGGGGAATGCCTTCGCTCACCGCACGGCGGTCGGCCAGCGTGAAGGATAGCCGCAGCGTGTTGCGCCCGGTGCCGTCGGCATGGAACGCGTTGCCGGGCACGAAGGCGACGCGCGCCTCCTTCACCGACCGCGCTAACAATTCGGTGGCGTCGGAGCCTTCCGGCAGCGTCGCCCAGACGAACATGCCGCCTTCCGGGCGGCTCCAGGTCACGCCCTTTGGCATGTTGGCCTCGAGTGCCGCGAGCAAGCCGTCGCGGCGCTCGCGATAGGCGCCGATCAGCTTTTCCACCTGGGCGTCGAAGACGGCTTCGGCGACGCGGTGCATGACGAGCTGGTTGATCGACGGGCTGTGCAGGTCGGAAGCCTGCTTCATCAGCACCAGTTTCTCCACCACGTGGCGCGGCGCGCACACCCAACCGACGCGCATGCCCGGCGACAGGATTTTCGAGAACGAGCCGCAATAGAGCGTGCGAGCCTTGTCGATGCCGCCGGAGCGCGCGCAGTCCAAAGCCAGGATCGGCGGCACGCCCTCGCCGTCATAGCGCAGCGCCCGGTAGGCGGCGTCCTCGATGACGGCGATGTCGAGCTCGCCGGCAAGATCGAGCACCGCTTCGCGCTGCTTTTGGTCCAGCGTGTTGCCGGTCGGGTTGGCGAAGTCCGGCACCAGATAGGCGAATTTCACCCGGCCGCCATTCGCTGCGGCGGCGGTGTGATAGGTCGCCGGCGTCATGTTGCCGCCTTCCGGCCGCAGCCGGTCGTAGCGCGGCTCGTAGGCGTTGAAGGCCTGCAGCGCGCCGAGATAGGTCGGCCATGTCACCAGCGCGGTATCGCCGGGCGACAGGAACAGCTTGCCCAGATAATCCAGCGCCTGCTGCGAGCCGGAGGTGATGAAGACGTTGCCCTCGTCGCAGGAGACGCCGAGCTTGCCCATCTGCCCGGCGATCCAGCGCCGCAGCGGCAGGTAACCCTCCGAGACTTGGTACTGCAGCGCTGCCCCCGCCTCCGCACCGCCGAGCACGTCGGCATAGGCGTCGCGGATGGCATCGGCCGGGAACAGCGCCGGATCGGGAATGCCGCCGGCGAACGAGATGATGTCCGGCTGGTCGAGCAGCTTCAATAGCTCGCGGATTTCGGAGGCCTTCATGCGCGACGAGCGCGAAGCCAAGAGGTTCATAAGGGTCAAGTCACGCCTCCCCGGACGTTTCGAATATAGGTCAACTTGACTGACCTATATCCGCTTTGTCAGGCAATTTGAATAGTGCCTGAATGCCTTCCGCTATGCGCCAGGGAGCGAAGCGACGCGGTTCAATCCCCATCCGCGGACTTGGCCTTGCCGCACTGCGCCAGCACTTTGCCGATGGCTCCGCTGGAGCCCTTCAGCGGAAAACTAGTCGCGCCATATTTGGTTGAACCGACCGATACCTCGCCCTTGGAGCGCAGCAGGTCCAGCAGCGGATCGGCCTTGGTCAGGTCGACCACGAAATAATTGTACATCTCCTCCAGTTGCAGCGTCCTGGTCACTGTCTTGCCGTCGGCCTTGAAATCGAACGAGCCGCTGATGCCCGGTTCAAGCTGCTGGCCGGAGGCGCCGAGGTCCAAGCTCAGCATCGGCTTTTCAAAACAGATCAGCATCAGCTGCGCGTCGCCCTTCGGCCCGCCGCAGACCGAGGCGGTCAGCACGCTGCCGCCCTCGTCTTCCTCCATCTTCGCACTCCAGTTCCCGCACGACGCGGCAAAAGCCGGCTGCGCGGCCTGCAGCGCGGCCAAGGCACCAGCGACGACGAGATATCCAGCTCTCATGACTTTCCCCCAATTGGCTCCTCTGGAGCATTTGCAGCACCCGCCGGCAGCATATAGGAAAAGCCATCCGGTGGCATTGGCTGTTCAGCGCCGGCCTGGTTTTGCGGAGAGCGGTGTTGAGAGCCTGTGTTCGTCTGTGCCTTTTCATGGCCGCCCTGGTGGCCATGCCGCTCACCGCCCATGCGCAGTGGAAGCCGGTCGAGAAGGTCGAGACCTATGCCATCTCGGGCCAGTCCGGACCGGAACTCTATCGCTCGATCGGCGAGAACGGGCCGAATGTCGGCGTTGCCCGCGCCATCGCCCACACCAATTTCAAGCTGACCTGGACCCGGGATTATCAGGCCCGGGCCGGTGCCTGCGTGCTGGCCTCGGCCAAGCCGAAGCTCATCATCACCTACACCTTGCCCAGTCCCTCCTCGCCGCTGCCGTCAGCCGTCCAGAAGAACTGGGAGGTTTTCCTCGCCGGCGTCAGCGCCCACGAAAAGGTCCATGGCGCGACCATCGTTGACATGGTGCGCAAGATCGAGACGGCGACCGTCGGCCTGACGGTCGCCGATGATCCCAAATGCAGCAAGATCCGCACCGAAATGACCAAGCGTCTGTCGGCGCTCTCGCTGGCGCAGCGCCAGGCAAGCCGCGACTTCGACCGCATCGAACTCGGCCAGGGCGGCAATCTGCAGAAGCTGATCCTCGCCCTGGTCACTGGCGGCTGAGCGCTCTCACCTTCAAGCCTCGGACATGAGGCTGTCGAGCAGTTCGAGGCCCTCGGGCCAGTCGCCCAGGCCGCTGTCGGCATTGATGTGGCCGAACGGCCCGATGACGGTGATGCGGCTGCCCCATTGCTTCGCCCGCGCCTGGGCATATTCCTGCGAGCCATAGGGATCGTCGGTGCTGGCCACCACCAGCGAGGGGAAACGCAGCCGGCCCTCGGGAAAGTTGGCGAAAGCCATGCCATATCCGGGAAAGACCGCCGACGCCGGGTCGGGAACGCCGACCAGCAACGCCGCCTTGACCGGCCTTAGCGAAATTTTCTGCCAATGCGCGACCAGCAGGCAGGACAGGCTGTGCGCGACCAGCACCGGCGGCCCGGGCGCCGCGACCACCGCAGCCTCCAGCGCCGCCAGCCAGTCGGTGAAATCAGGCAGGTCCCAGCTTGACGGCTGGAAGCGCTGCATCGCGTGATTGGCGCTTTCCCAGCGCGATTGCCAGTGCTCCGGGCCGGAACCGCCACTTCCCGGCAGGATGATGAAATGCGTCATGTCGCCTTGCTCCAATCGATTGTTCGGGCATGATGACGTCTTGCGGTGGCGTCGGGAATGGGAAACCATCGGGTAAACCGTTCTCTCGCCGATGGATTCAAGGTGACCATGAAGATCAGTGATGAGCGCGCGCCGCTCGACCCGACCGACATCGCCATTGTCGAGGCCGTGCAGGAGAATGGCCGCATCGCCATTTCGGAGCTCGGCCGCCGGGTCGGCCTGTCGCAGCCGGCCACCTCCGAGCGGGTCAAGCGGCTGGAAGAGCGCGGCGTCATCGCCGGCTACACCGCGGTGATAAATCCGGCCGCCCTCGGTCTTGGCATGATGGCGATCATTCGCGTGCGCACCACGCATGAGCACATCCGGCCCTGCCTGAAGCAGTTCGCCGAAATGCCCGAGATCACCGAGGTGCACCGGCTGACCGGCGAGGATTGCTTCATCCTGAAAGTGGTCGTGCCCTCGCCCGTCCACCTTGAAACCATCGTCGACGCCGTGGCGCGCCACGGTGCGGTCACCACGGTATTGGTGCTGCGCAGCGAGACGCCGAAGCCGATCGGCCGCGAGCTGATCCGGAGGTCGGCCGGATAGACCAAGGCTTTTTCGCCGCGCAATGCGCGGGCTTTAAGCCCGCCAGGCTTGCAGATCGGCCAGGATCCGCGCCTTCAGCGCAGGGTCGGCGTAGCTCGCATGCACCGATGTCGCGGCAAGATGCCGGATGGTCTCGTCGTCCCATGCGAAGGCTTCGGCGCAGGCGGCATAGGATGCTTCGAGCGTGGTGTCGAGCAGCGACGGGTCGTCGGTGTTGATCGAGACCGGGACACCAGCCTTGCGCAGGGCATCGAGCGGATGCCCGGCAAGCGAGGGATACACACCGAGTGCCACGTTGGAGATCGGACATGTGCCCAGCGGGATCTGCCGCCGCACCAGCAACTCGACGAGTTCAGGGTCTTCGATCGCCCGCACGCCGTGGTCGATGCGGTCGGCGCCAAGCAGTTCGATCGCGTCACGCACTCCTTCCGGGCCGCTCGACTCGCCCGCATGAACGGTGCGCCGCAAACCCGCGGCGCCGGCGCGGCGGAACGCCTCGGCGAAACGTGGTCCGGTGCGGCCGGCGGCCGCTTCGTTGCCGTCGATCGATAGGGCAACAACGCGCTTGTGCCTGATCGTGCTCAGCAGTTCCACCAATTCGATCGCTTCCGCCGCCGACTGGGTGCGGAGCAGACTGACGCAAAGCCCGACCGGCGGGTGTCCGTCCTGCTCGGCGGCCGCGAAACCCGCGTCGAACGCGTCGATCATCCCGGCGATGTTGCTGTGCCAATGTGGCCAGTGCGTCGGGTTGAAGATGACGTCGGCATAACGCACGCCGCTTCGGCTCATGCGCTGCGCGAATTTGTAGGCAGTGGTTGCGAGTTGCTCGCGTGTCCGGAATGTCCCGCACAGCCAGTCGAGCATCTCGAGGAAGCTCTTCAAATCATGCGCTTCGAAGAGCCTGTCGCGCGCGGCGCGCAGCGGAATGCCGGCTTCCTCGCAATTGCTGATCACATCGTCGGCCTCGAAGCAGCCTTCGACGTGGATGTGCACTTCGGCTTTCGGCAACCCGATGAAGTCGGTCAATGACGCCTCCCATGTTCTCCGGCGCCATCAGACCATGAAATGGCCGACCTCCATTTCAAGAAATGATTGAAAGAATTGCGCGTCTGGGACCGAGAGATTGGCGGCGCCTCACGGAACCCGGGCCTACCGCGTGTCCGCGTGTGCCGTCAACTCTGCCCGCCTCTCGTCCGACACCACCGCCAGATCCAGCACCTTCTGCAATTCGGCGGCGTGGCGGAACGATGGTTCGCTCTGCACGCCGCTTTGCACCGCATCGGCGAAACGCTGGTAGTTGGTTGGCACGGTGCCGGCGTCGAGCTCTTCCCATTTGCCATCGTCGACATTGTCGCCGACGCAGGCCCTCAGCACCGAGCCGTCGAGATTGTGCACCACCTCGATGCCGCCTCTGTCGCCATAGATGCGCAGCCGAAGCTCGTTGAGATGGCCGGTCGCCCAGCGGCTGGCATGCACCACGCCGAAGGCGCCGTTGGAAAAATCCAGCGTCATGGCGAAGCTGTCATTGGCGTCGAGCCCATAGTCGCCGATGCGGTTGCCGGGCGCCTTGTCGAAGGTGCGCAGCCGGCAGAACACATGGTCGATGTCGAGCGCAGCACCATAGCTGGCGAAATCGAGGATGTGGATGCCGACATCGCCGAGCACGCCGTTCGAGCCGTGGCCGCGCGACAGGCGCCACAGCCATTTCGGATCGGTGCGCCAGTCGCCCCAGAATTTCGACACCAGCCAGCTTTGCAGATAGGACGCCTCGACATGCCGGACGGTGCCGATCTCGCCTGCCTGCACCATCTGGCGCGCCTTCTGGAGTGCCGCGACATTGCGGTAGGTGAGGTTCACCATATTGATGATGCCGGCGGCTTCCGCGGCGTCGGCCATCTCGGTCGCCTTGCCGAAATTTTCGGCCAGCGGCTTCTCGCACAGCACCGGCTTGCCGGCGGCGATCAGCGCCATGGTGGTCGGATGATGGATGCGGTCCGGCGTGACATTGGCGACCGCGTCGAAGGCGCCCCATTGCAGCGCTTCCTCCAGCGAGGTGAAGCGGTTTGGGATATTGAAGCCGTCGGCGAATTCGCCGACGCGCGCCGGATCGACATCGGCGGCGCCGACGATGTCGACACCCTCGACGGCGCTGAAGCGCCTTGCATGTTCCTGCGCCATCCAGCCGGTGCCGAGTATCAAAAGCCGCATTTTTTCTCCCGTCGTCTCAGGGTGCTGCCGGCGACTGTGGAGATACCCCTCTCCTCCCGGCCCTCTCTCGTCCCAGCCAGCGCCTCAGATAGCGCGGAAAATGCCGCCGTCGACACGAATGTTCTGTCCGTAGCCGGCGAGGCGCCGCCCTTACCCCTCCACCGTCTCCAGCACGCTCAGCAGCGTGCCTTCCATGTCGGGCTCCTCGCCGGAGCAGACGCACAGTACCTCGGCGTCGCCCTCGCCCACCGACAGATAGGCGTGACCCATGGTGGAATCGATGTAGACGCTTTCGCCCTCTTTAAGCCGCACCGGCGCGTATTGGTCGGTGTGCAGTTCGATCTCGCCCTTGAGCACGATCAGGAATTCCTCGCCGGCATGTTTCGTCAGCGGGCCGAATTCCTCCGGCGTACGGGCGCGAGCATAGGCATGGATCGGCACCATGCGCTTGCGCACCAGATCGGTGGCGAGATAGCGGTAGTCGTAGTTGCGGGTCAGTTGGCGCAGCGTGTTGGACTGCGAGGTCACCGAGCGGCGGGTGCGCGCCGAAGGCTGCTTGCGGTCGCCGCTGAGCAGTTCCGTTACATGGATGCCGAGCCCCTCGCAGATCTGTAAGAGCTTGTCGTAGCTCAGCGACATCTGGTCGTTCTCGACCTTGGACAGCGTCGACACAGCGACGCCGGTAAGCGTGCTGACCTCCTGCAGGGTCCAGCCATGCGTTTTTCTCAGGGCGCGAAGACAGTCACCGAGGTTCGGTTGCTCCGACATTGTCAGCTCCGTTGCGCGGCCATCGAGCCGCTTCCCTACCCTAGGTAGTCGAACTCCCCGTCACCATCAACAACATCAACAATTTTCTTATACGCTAAATATTGACTGGATACGAAATTATTTTTACGAATGGCGGATGCAGTCGAACTCCTCCCAGAAAATCGTTGTCATCGGTGGTGGCATTGCCGGCCTGTCACTGGCCGCCGCCATGCGGGATTGGGCCGAGGTGACTGTCATCGAGCGCGAGCCGCATCTCGGCTACCACGCCAGCGGCCGCTCCGCCGCTTTGTTCACCGAGACCTATGGCAACCGGCTGGTGCGAGCGCTGACGCTGGCCAGCCGCCAGGCCATCGTGGAGGGCGGCTTCGTCGCGCATCGACGCGGCGCGCTGCATGTCGGCTGGAAAGGCGACGACGCGGCGATCGACAGGCTGGCCGGTGAATTGCAGGCGCTGGTGCCCAGCGTGCGCCGCTTGTCGGCCGCCGAACTCCACGCGCTGGTTCCGGTCATTGCCGTTGGCGCCACCTGCGGCGGCGTCTATGAGCCGGACGCGGTGGATGTCGACACCGGCAAGATGCTGGCAGCGTGCGCCTCGGCACTGAAGGCCAGCGGCGGCACCATCCGCACCGGCGAGGAGGTCCGCGCCATCTCGGCCCTCGGCGACGGCGTGCGGGTGGAAACCAGCGCCGGCGCCTATGCCGCCGACATCGTCGTCAACGCCGCCGGCGCCTGGGTCGATGTTGTCGCCGGCATGGCGGGGCTCCCCGGCCTCGGCTTTCAGCCGAAGCGGCGTACCGCCTTCCTGTTCGATCCGCCCGCCGGCGCCGATATTGCCGGCTGGCCGCTGGTCGTCGACCTGCACGAACAATTCTACTTCAAGCCCGATGCCGGCAGGCTGATCGGCTCGCTCGCCGACGAAACCGATTCCGAGCCGTGCGACGCGTATCCGGAAGATATCGACGTCGCCATCGCCGTCGACCGCATCGAGCAGGCGACGTCGATGCGCATCGGCCGTCCGTCGACGCCGTGGGCGGGCCTGCGCACCTTCGCGCCGGATCGCACGCCGGTCGCCGGCTTCGATCCGCGCCTGCCCGGCTTCTTCTGGCTCGGCGGCCAGGGCGGTTACGGCTTCCAGGTGTCGCTGACTTTGGCCAGGCTGAGCTCGGCGCTGATGCGCGGCCAGCCCGTGCCCGAAGATGTCGCCGCGCTCGGCGTCACCGCCGCCGCGCTGGCGCCAGATCGTTTCCTCACCCAGGCGGCGACGCCATGAGTTTCATGCCCACCTCGTAAAGTGTCATCAGGAGCGTTTGCGATGAAATCCACCGTTCTGCGCGCAGTCCTAACCAGATCCCTTCTGGCCTCGTCCGTCATGGCCGCATCGATGCTTGTCGGCCAGGCCAATGCCAAAACCCTGGTCTATTGTTCGGAAGCCAATCCCGAGACCTTCAACCCGGCGATCGGCATTGCCGATTCGACCATGGACGCCGCCGCCAAGACGATCTTCAACCGGCTGGTCGAGTTCAAGCCGGGCACGACCGAGGTCGGACCGGCGCTGGCCGAAAGCTGGGAGGTCTCTCCGGATGGCAAGACCTATACCTTCCACCTCAGGCACGGCGTGAAATTCCAGTCGAACGAGCATTTTGCGCCGACGCGCGACTTCGACGCCGACGACGTGCTCTACACCTTCAACCGCCAGCGCGACGCCAATAATCCCTATCACAAGCTCGGCGGCGGCGCTTACGAGTATTTCAATGCGCTGGGCATGGGCACGCTGATCGACAAGATAGACAAGGTCGACGATTACACCGTGCGCTTCACGCTCACCGCTGCCAACGTCACCTTCCTCGCCGGGCTCGCGCTCGACTATCTCTCGATCCTGTCGCTGGAGCAGACCGAGAAGATGGTGGCCGCCGGCACCCCGGAGCTGATCGACAGCCAGCCGGTCGGCACTGGGCCGTTCGTGCTTCAAGCCTATGTGCCCGACAGCCAGGTCCGCTACGCCGCCAACAAGGATTACTGGCGCGGCGCGCCGAAGATCGACACGCTGGTCTTCGCCATCACGCCCGAGCCGACCACCCGCGTCGAGCGCATCAAGGCCAATGAGTGCCAGGTCGCCGCCCCGCCGCCGCCAAGTGCGGTCGCCGACCTGCGCGCCGATCCCGAGATCACGGTGCTCGACCTCAAGGGTCAGAATATCGGCATCCTCGGCTTCAATGTCGAACACCAGCCGCTGGGCGATGTGCGCGTGCGCACAGCGCTGGCCAAGGCGATCGACCGCAAGGCGATCGTCGAGGCGGTCTATGCGGGTGCGGGCACGATCGCCGGCAGCGTCGTGCCGCCGGCGCAGCTCGGCGCCGTCACCGATGCCGGCATCGACTACGATCCCGACGGCGCCAAGAAACTGCTGAAAGAAGCCGGCCACGAAAGCGGCCTCAAGATCAGCCTGTGGGCTATGCCGGTGTCGCGCCCCTACAACCCCAACGCCAAGCGTATGGCCGAGATGATCCAGGCCGACTGGGCCAAGGTCGGCGTCCACACAGAAATCGTCAGCTTCGAATGGGGCGAATATCTCAAGCGCACCGCCGCGGGCGAACAGGATGCCTTCCTGCTCGGCGGCAGCAGCGACAATGGCGATCCCGACAACATGCTGAGCTATCTCTTGTCCTGCGATGGCGTGAAGGGCGGCTCCAACCGCTCGCGCTGGTGCGACAAGGATTTCGAGAAGCTGCTCGACGAAGGCCGCGTCGCCGCCGACCAGAAAGAGCGCGCCGCCATCTACGGCAAGGCGCAGGCCATCCTGAAGGCCGAGGTGCCGGTGGCGCCGATCGCCCATTCGATGGTGGCGATCCCGATCCGCAAGAGCGTTCTCAACTACGTGCTCGACCCCTTCGGCCGGCAGAATTTCGCCGCCGTCGATATGGCGGAGTGAGGGCTGGCGCCTTCCCTTCTCCCCTTGCGGGAGAAGGTGTCGCCGAAGGCGACGGATGAGGGGGCTCCAGGGAACGCCAACGTCTCACTCCGCTGGAACACCCCTCATCCGTCTCGGCGCCAGCGCGCCGATCCACCTTCTCCCGCAAGGGGAGAAGGGAAAAAGAAAGCGAGACATCCATGCCAAAAGACCTGACCGCCCTCCTCGACACCTACCTCGCCGATGGTGCGGTAGGCGCCTCGCTCGCCTATTCGACAGGCGTCACACCAACCGCCCTCACCGCTGGCCTCTCCGACCGGCGGCACGTCACCCCTGTCACTCCGGACCAGCTGTTCAAGATCGGCAGTTGCACCAAGACCTTCGTTGCCGCGGCCCTGGTCAAGCTCGCCGAGACAGGCAAGCTCGATCTCGGTGCGCCGATCTCCCTCTGGTTTCCCGACCTGCCGGGTGCCAAAGACATTTCGGTGCGCCAGCTGATCAACCACCGCGGCGGCCTGCCGGAATTCGAATATTACATTCCGATGGACCCGAGCCGGCAGTGGACGCCCCGGCAGCTGGTCGATATCGCCTTCGCCTCCGACAAGCAGAAGGCGCCGGGCGGTCCCGCCGTCTACAACAACACTGGCTATGTGCTGGCCGGCTTGGTGATCGAGGCCGTCACCGGCCAGTCGCTGGGCGCCTACGTCAGAAGCGCGATCCTCGAGCCGCTTGGCCTGGAAAACACCTGGTCGCCGGCGACCGAAGCCTTTCCGGAAAAGGCGATGGTGCGCGGCTATTACCACCGGCCGCCGCCGGCGCCGAATGCGCCCACCGACATCGCCTCGGGCGGCGAGATGTGGCGCATGGACGGCGTGCTGCCCTACGCCGACGACCTGCAGGACTCTTCCAATTCCTTCCCGTTCGGTGCCGCCTATGGCTGCGGCGACATGGTGTCGACGCCATCCGACATGGTCGCTTTCATGCGCGGCCTGTTCTCCGGCAAATTGTTGTCGCCGCCCTTCTTCGCCGAGATGTTCGAACACCGCGTGCCGGCGAGTTTTCCAGGCACCCGCATGCGCGAGACCGGTGCCGGCATGTTCCAAAGCGCCTACGCCGACCGCGCCTTCTACGGCCATCAGGGCAGCATTCCGGGCTACGTCGCCGTCATGCTGCACGATCCACAGTCGAACCTGACCATAGCCATGACCAGCAATGTCGGTTCCGGCAACCGCCTGTCCTTCCAGGCCAGCGGCTTGCATCCGGTGGTCGACCAGGCGATCCGGATGATCCTAGGAGACTGACTTTATCCACTCAAGGGCGACGGCCGGAAGACAGCGACGGCCGCCGCGACAATCTCGGCATTGTCTTTTGCCGTCCTGCCATCGGCGAGCGTCCTGCTATCCTCCAGCCCGACCCGCGTCGACCAGCGCTTCCGATGCGCAAGCTCCACGAACGGCCACACCGTGGCGTCGACGCCATGCAGCAGGATCGGGCGCCGCACCTCGGCGCGTTCGAGCACGGCGGCGATGCCATGCGCCTCGTCGAGTGCTGCATTCAGGTCCTGGATGTCGATCTCGATCAGGATGCGGAGCACCCGGTCGCGATCGGCAAACGTCACGAGGCGCTCGGCATCTTCCGTCGTGGCAAGCCCGGCCTCGATACCGACGCCGCGTTGGCGCAACAATCCCATCACGGCGGGCGCGTCGGCCTCCGACAGGTTGACCGAGGCATAGTCGGGCAACTCGCGCCAGCCGGCGATCGCCGCGCGCGTCCGCTCGACATCGTTCTCGATCCAGGCGCCGGTCGACACGCCGAGGAATGTGCCCGGACAGGCCTTGCGTACCGCAAACACCGTTTCATCGACGGCGGCCAGGCTCTCGCGCCCGTCCGCGCCGCGCGGATGGATATGCAGTTCGGCCGCACCCGCTGCGACGCAGGCCGCCGCATCGCTCGCTATCGCCTGCACCGTCAGCGGCAATTCCGGGTGGAAATCGCGCGGCCGCGCGCCATTGATGCACGCCTGTACGATCATGATCTCGCCTCGGACAAGGGAGATACCACTTTAGTCGCTCGGCCGCGAAGTTGCCAATCTCCCCGGTGGAGATTGGCAGTCTCAAGGGTCGCGCCTTCTCTGGCCCATCCGGCGGCATTTGAATAAAAAGCGCCTGTGGATATTTACCTCGCGTTCCGCCAGGCCGGCCAAGATAAATTAGGGCGGGATCATGGAGGGACCATTGACCAGCGATTTTTCAGCCGCCCGCGTCCACCTCGAACGTGCCTATCACTATCTGCGTGGCAATGACGAGACGAGCCGTGCGGCGTGTGACGCCCTCGATCTGTTGATCGAAACGGTGGCGGAAGCACAACACAGGCGACCCGAAATTGGGGTAGTGGAGTTTCCACGATCGACGGCGCGGCAAAACCGTTAGAGAGCAATTCCAGGAAAAGTGTGAAACGGTTTTCCCGGGAAAAGCGCGTAGCGCGTTCCCTTGGGATTGCGTCAAAACGTAGTGTCGAGTTTCAGGTAAGGTCATCCTCACCTGAAACTCGATATCCCGGTTCACGATGCCTTGCGGGCCGGCACCTCGCTCGCACGTGCGACGATCTGCTCCAGCGGCTCCGGCCGGTGCAGCAGGAAGCCTTGGCCGAAGGCGACGCCCATATCGCCGAGCATGGCCAGCGTGTCCTGGCGCTCGATTTTCTCGCCCACCACGTCGCAGCCGAGGCTGCGGGCAATGCTGGTGATGGCCAGTACGATCTCGCGGTCGAAGCGGCTTTCCGTGATGTGTTCGATGAAGGAACCGTCGATCTTGATCGTGTCGACGGGGAAACGCCTGAGATATTCGAACGAACTCATGCCGGCGCCGAAATCGTCGAGGCTGACCCGGCAGCGCCGCTCGCGCGCCTTGCGCACGAACTGTTCGGCGGCGTCGAAATTGGTGACGGCTGCGGTCTCGGTGATCTCGAAACCGATGCCCGAATGCGGCACTCCGGTCTCGTCTATGACACTGTCGACGAACGCCCACAGTTGCGGATCGCTCAGCGTCTGTGCCGACAGGTTGAAGCCGAGCGTCAGCGAGCCCGAGCGCAAGGCGGCGCCGTGCCGCGACAGCGCGGTGCGGATGATCCAGCGGTCGAGCCTTGAAGCGATGCCGAACCGCTCGGCCACCGGAATGAACTCGCCCGGCGGCACCAGCCGGCCGTTGCGCCCGGCGAGCCTCGCCAGCACTTCGACATGACGGCTTTCCTGCCAGGGCTTGCCGAGCAGGTGGATTTCCTGGCCGAACAGTTTCAGCCGTCCCTCTTCCATGGCGTCGACCGTATCGGCGGCGACGCGCGCGGCATTGAGCCCGCCCGACCCCGATTCGACCATCGTGGAGAACACCGCGAAACGATTGCGCCCGGCAGCCTTGGCCGCATAGCAGGCGTCGTCGGCGCAAGCCAGCGCATCGGCCACCGTGGTGCTGGCGTCGTCGATGAAGGCGATGCCGATCGAGGCCGCCAGTTTGCGTGACGACGCGGCCGTGCCGAGGTCGGCCTCGCGCACCGCGCCGAGCACGGCAGTGGCGATCCGCTCGGCCTGCGAGGCATCGCAATGCGGCACCAGCAGCGCGAATTCGTCACCACCCAGCCGCGCCGCGTGCGCCGCCTGCGGCAGGCAGCCACGGATGCCGGCGGAAACGCTCTTCAGCGCCAGGTCGCCGGCAGCGTGGCCGGCAAAGTCGTTGAGCGCCTTGAAGTAGTCGAGATCGACATAGAACACCGCCAGCGGCACACCCGCGGCGATGTGGTCGGCGAGCAGCCTGTCGAAGGCGGCGCGGTTGCACAGGCCGGTCAGCGCGTCGTGGCGGGCCGCGTAGGCAAGCTCCTGCTGGCGCAGCTTTTCCTCGGTGATGTCGCGCACCGTGCCGAGGATCTGGCCGGCAGCGCCCGCCGCGGCGACGAAGCGCACCAGCGACTCGACATGGCGGATCCCGCCGTCGCGCCTGATGATGCGGTATTGCGAGGCGGTGACGCCGTCAGAGCCGGGTGGCGGCAGATGCGCCCGCTCGGTGGCTTCCTTGTCGTCGGGGTGCAGATAGCTGTGCCAGAGGTCGGCTGTCACCTCGTCGGTGTCGGCGACCAAGCCGAATATGTCCCTGGTGCGAGCATCCCAATAGCTCTTGTTGGTGGCGATGTCGTAGTGCCAGATGCCGGTGCCGCTGGCGGCGAGCGCCAGGCGGAAGCGCACATTGACCTGTTCAAGCTCGGCCTCGGCGGCCTTCTGCTTGGAAATGTCGGTTTGCACGCCCATCAGCCTGGTGGGCTTTCCAGACGTGTCGCGCTCGACGATGCCGCCGCGATCCAGCACCCACACCCAATGGCCCAGCTTGTGCTTGAGCCTGAGTTCGGTCTCGATGGCATCGGTCAATCCGGCAATATGGCGGTCGCCGCTGGCCAACGCATGCTCGCGGTCGTCGGGATGGGTGAGTTGCAGCCACAGGTCGCTGGTGGCGGCAAGCTCATCCTCGTCATAGCCCAGCATATGCGCCCAGGTCGCCGAGTAGAAGCAGTCGCCGGTCCGAATATCCCAGTCCCAGACGCCAAGATGGGCGCGTTCCAGCGCTTTCGCCCAGAACGTTCCATCGCGACTTTTTTTGTCCTGACGCGCCATCGTCTGTTTCGCCTGCCCCACCCGCGGGCAATCTGCGACAGAACCAGAGAAGAAAGCGTTACTTCTGCCGAAGGGAAGCCGCTCAGCCTGACAGTCGTTCGTTTGTGAACGCGCCTTTCGATTGGCGGGCAAGAACCGGAGTTTTACTGCCCCCGGTTCGTCCTACTGCTTGTCCCAGGCCACCGGCCCATCCGGTGAGTCCAAAGGAAAGGACAAGAGGATCCTCCCAATGACCAAGCAAGAAGACAACAACAAGGCCGTCGTCGTCAGATGGTTCACCGATTTCTGGGGTGAGACCTGCGATCTGTCGGTGGTCGACGAGGTTGCGGCGCCCGACATGCTGCTGAAATATTCGCTGCATGAGCCGCGTCGCGGCCGCGACGATATCAAGGCTTTCATGACCGATTTCCGAACCGCATTCCCGGATCTCAACTTCTGGGCCACCGCCGACCTCATTGCCGAGGGCGACTATGTCGTCGGCCAGTGGGAAGGTGGCGGCACGCATACCGGCCCGGCCTTCGGCGATTTTCTGGTCGGTTCACTGCCCGCCGCCACCGGCCGCACGATGCGCTTCACCGGCACCACGGTGCTCAAGGTGATCGACGGCAGGATCGTCGAGGAGATCGGTCTCGACGACGGCGTTACCGCCCTCACCCAACTCGGCCTGATGAAAGCCGCTTGAGGCAGCACACGGGAACCATCGTATGAGGCCAGGCGGCGTCGATGCCGCCTGGCCTCATCGATTACTGGCTCCTTTGCTTACTGACCCCGTTGCTTACTGAATTGGCGCCATCGCATGCTCGCACGACATTTTCGGATTCATGTCGGCGAAAGTGCCGGTCGGATTGCCCTTCCAGGCCCAGACATGCAACTCGTAGAACTCACCCAGGCCGTAGCGGTTGGGAGCGCCGTTGAAGTTGAACAATTGGCCGTCCAGTGATGCCGGCCCCTTCGAGGTGATATATTCGACCGCCACCAGCTTCAGCGTGCCGTCGGCCATCGGCTCGTACATCACCGCTTCGGGACGGGCGATGTCGATCTTGTCGTCCTTCAGATACTGGCCGTTGACGTAGTGGATGCCCATGGCGCCGCCGGTGATGCCGCTGGCACAGGGAATGGGCGCATAGCCCTCGGCCGTCGCTGCCTTGACGTCGAGAAAGCGGCTGTTCGCGGCCCGCACCTTGTCGGCCAGCGGATTGGGACCGGACGCGGCGTCGGACGCCTCCTGATGCGCCTGTGCGAGGGTGGCGCCGACGGCAAGCATGGCCCCCGCCATGACGAGCCTGTTGCGAAGATTTGACTTCATATCCATTCCATTCTTCTTGAAAAAGCACAGCTCGCCGGCCGCCGGAAATACGGAGGCCCGGCAGGCAAGCACCGTGGCTGTTGTTGCTTGGCGATCCCGAATTCGATGTATCGTGGAAGGATCATCCCTTCGGCAGATACGGTATCGTTCCAGCGAGATCGGTGTCGTCGATGAGCTGGAAACGGCTGTCGCTGCCGCCCTGACGCGCCGAGACGAAAGGCGCGTAGGCCGGATCGTTGGTGAAGGCGCGCGCCGCGGCTTCCGACGGGAATGCCATCAGAGCGATCAGCGTGGTGTCGAGCGGCTTGCCCTCGAGCGTCTTCACATTGCCGCTGCGCGACAGATATTTGCCGCCATGCTTGTGGACGAGGTCGTGCACCGAGGCGGCATAGTCCGGCACCCATTTCGGGTCCTTCATCTTGATGTCCGCGATAAGGTAAGCAGTCATGGTCGTATCCTTGGTTGCGGCGCACAGGGATATCCCGTGCAACCGGCCAAAGGGCTCGCATGGCAAGGCCTCTGCCAACCAGTCCGCGATCTGTACCGGCCCGGTACAGTTTCTGTACTCGCCGCTTCAATCATGAAGGGCTAATGTTCGGCTCAGGTTCGAGGGAGAGGCACCGATCATGGCCCAGCACGGATACAAGCAGTTCTGCCCGCTATCGATGGCCGCCGAGGTGCTGTGCACCCGCTGGACGATGGTGCTGATGCGCGAACTGGTGGCAGGTTCGACCCGCTTCAACGACCTGCGCCGCGGCGTCCCCAAAATGTCGCCGACCCTTTTGTCGCAACGGCTTAAGGAGCTCGAACTGGCCGGCATCGTCGAGCGCAAGGCGGTCCAGGGCGAGAAGGGGATTTTCGACTATCAACTGACCGAGGCAGGCCGGGATCTGCGCCCCGTCGTCGAGGCGATGGGGTTCTGGGGGCAGAAGTGGGTCGAGTCCCGGCTGTCGCTCAAGAACCTCGATCCGTCGCTGTTGATGTGGGACATGCGGCGCAATCTGAACCCCTCGCCGCTGCCCGACGGGCGCACCGTGATACAATTCCTGTACCAGGAACTTCCGGTCTCCAAACGTTCGTGGTGGCTGATCGTCGAGAAGCACGGCGAGGTTGACCTGTGCTGGTATGATCCGGGTTTCGAGGTCGACCTCTACGTCTCGACCGACCTGCATACGATGACGGCGATCTGGATGGGGCTGCTCACCGTCGAGAAGGCCGGCACCAAGGTCGCCCTGACCGGCGACCAGGCCATCGGCAGGAAGATGCAGACCTGGCTCGGCCTCAGCCCGTTCGCGGTGGAGCCCAAGCGTGCGGCGTAGGAGAGCCTACCGCCAAACGCTTATCAACCCTGGGCTACATGCAACGAGAACAATGACTTACATGGAACTTTTGAATCCGATTGGATGCGACCCGTCAATGGGATCGGGTGATTCAATCGGGTAGTACTTGTCTTCATAAGCCTCGATCAGGCACGCAAGAGCGTCGAAGCGGTCGCCGTCAGGAGAGCCGACTTCCGGCTCATTCTCGAAATATCTGCCGATTTCGGCGATCGCCCAATCGTAGTCAGCTTCGGTCCTAATGGGTCGAATGTTTTCCATCACACCTTCTCCAGATCAACCTTGTCATAATCTTGCCCGATGGAAAATTGTAGAGCCCAGGTTTAGTTCTCGAACATCGATAAAGTCCGCCCCTCCTGACAGTTGTCAGGAAACGGGTGGCGAGGCCGGCGTTTGGGGGCTTCAATGCGGCCATGTTCATCACCCTGGCCAAAGATCTGAAATCCGTCCCGCTGCCGGTCGCCGACGATCCGCGCTGGGCGCGTATCGTCGCGCGCGACAAATCGGCGGACGGCGAATTCTGGTATTCGGTGGCGACGACCGGCGTCTACTGCCGCCCCTCCTGCCCGTCGCGGCGCGCCAACCCTAGGAACGTGCAGTTGCACGATACGCTGGATCAGGCCAGTGCGACCGGCTTTCGCCCCTGCCGGCGCTGCAATCCGGATGGTCCCTCGCTTGAAGCCGGCAACGCCGCGATGGTCGCCGATGCCTGCCGCAGGATAGAGCATAGCGAGGAGGAACCCTCGCTCGCCGAACTGGCTGGTGCAGCCGGCCGCAGCGCCGGCTATTTCCACCGTGTCTTCAAGGCCATCACCGGGCTGACGCCGAAGGACTACGCCGCCGCACACCGCGCCGCCCGGGTCCGCCAGGGCCTCGAAGACGGCGCCAGCGTGACGGCCGCGATCTATGACGCCGGCTTCAATTCGAGCGGGCGTTTCTACGAAAAATCGACCGGCATGCTCGGCATGACGCCGACCCGCTACCGTGCCGGCGGCGCCAACGAGGACATCCGCTTCGCCGTCGGCGAGGCCTCGCTCGGCAGCATTCTGGTCGCGTCGAGCCAGAAGGGCGTCGCCTCGATCCTGCTCGGCGACGATCCCGACGCGCTGGTGCGCGACCTGCAGGACCGTTTTCCCAAGGCGCGGCTGATCGGCGGCGACCGCGATTACGAGGCGCTGGTCGCCCGCGTCGTCGGTTTCGTCGAGGCGCCGGCGCTCGGCCTCGACCTGCCGCTCGACGTGCGCGGCACGGCGTTCCAGCAGCGCGTCTGGCAGGCATTGCAGGAGATCCCTGTCGGCAAGACGGTGTCCTATGCCGAGATGGCGCGGCGCATCGGTACGCCGAACGCCACGCGCGCCGTCGCCGCCGCCTGCGCGGCCAACGCGCATGCGGTGGCCATCCCCTGCCACCGCGTCATCCGCAAGGACGGCGCGCTGTCCGGCTATGCCTGGGGCGCCGAGCGCAAGCGCGCGCTGCTCGACCGCGAGGCGGGTGGATCGAATGCATCCGACAGCGCTTACCGATCTGCACGGAGCTGACGGGCACCAGCATGCGCGCGATGGCAAGGTCTTCCACCTCCGGCGCGAACGTCCCGTCATCAGGCAGCGTTGCGCAGCAGGAGGACGCGAAGTCACAGGTGTTGGCCGCCATCAGCGAACTGGTCGACGACGGTAAAGCTGAGTGGAGCCGCGGCAAGAGCGGCGAGATCGAGCTGCGGCTGGTGTCAGGCGAAGTGTTCGTGCTGGGCGAGGTCGCCGTCACCCGTGTTGGGTGAGCATGTTTGGGCAGTGTGGTCCAAGTCAGCACTCTACGGCGCCCCCCTCTGTCCTGCCGGACATCTCCCCCACAAGGAGGGATATTGGCGGCTTCGTCGCCCCACTCGTT
>NZ_VFWQ01000025.1:0-69759 GCF_006442705.1 Mesorhizobium sp. B1-1-7
TGACTGGAGGTCAGAAAATGAACATCAAGAGCCTTCTTCTCGGCTCCGCTGCGGCCCTGATCGCAGTTTCCGGTGCGCGCGCCGCCGACGCCGTCGTCGTCGCCGAGCCGGAACCCGCTGAATACGTCAAGATTTGCGACGTCTACGGCGCTGGCTACTTCTACATCCCCGGCACCGAGACCTGCCTGCGCATCGGCGGCTACGTCCGCTACGACATCGGCGTGGGCGACATTAACGGCGCCACGAACGTTCGTGACCGCCTGGACAATCTGGATGGCACCTTCAACACGAACGATACCTACGCTAAGCATGCTCGCTTCGCGCTGAAGACCTGGACCGGTCAGGAAACCGAACTCGGCACGTTGAAGACCTACACCGAAACCCGTTTCGACTGGCTCGCCAAGGCTCAAGATTACGCTGGCGGCTTCGTCAGCGCTGGCGGCACTGGCGTTTCTCTGAACTTCGCTTGGGTCCAGCTCGGCGGTTTCCGCGTTGGTAAGGACGAGTCGGCCTGGGTGACGTTCAGCGGCTACGCCGGCAACGTCATCGACGACTCGCTCGTCGGTTATGGCGGCGACTTCGATACCGGCGTGGTCCAGTACTATTTCGATGCCGGCAACGGCTTCTCGGCTGTTGTGTCGCTCGAAGATGGTGCCGGTGGCAATACGGTCGACAGCTATGTTCCGCACATCGTCGGCGGCGTGAAGTACACGCAGGGCTGGGGTGCGATCAGCGCGACCGGTGTTTATGACAGCGTGTGGGAAGAGTGGGGCGGCAAGGTTCGCGTGGACGTGAACGCCTCCGACGCTCTGTCGCTGTGGGCCATGGTCAACTACGGCTCGGAGAGCAACGTCGTCCACAATTCCTTCAAGAACTGGGAAGGCAACTGGGCCATCTTCGGCGGCGGTACCTACAAGTTCAACGAGAAGACCTCGTTCAATGCGCAGGTCTCCTATGATGAAGGCAAGAGCCTGGGCGTGGCAGCGAATATCGCTTACAATATCGTGCCCGGCTTCACGATCGTCGGCGAAGTTGATTACATCAACAAGGCCACCAGTGACTATCGCGCCGTCAGCAGCGACGGTTTCGGCGGTGTCCTCCGCTTCCAGCGCGACTTCTAAGGGCTGGCACCATAAAGGTGAAATCCAGCCCGGGCGCTTCAACGCCCGGGCTGTTTTTGTTTCGTGACTGGGCTTGGGAAACAGAAGGAAACGGGGGGTAGCGGTAGCTGAACAGGGTCTGCGGAACGATTTCGTGGGATTCGCAATTCGCGGATGAAGTCGTTTTGTCGGACAAAAACTCTTGAAAGGACACTCTCAAGTAGGCTAGGTGTCTCCTGGCCACTTCCGGGGGGTGTGGTTAATAATGACAAACGAGGCGATTCAAGAGGGATATCCCTCTGATCATTTTGCGGTCTTTTCTTCTCAAAATTCGAAATTCAATTATACATACAACAAGATCAGAGAAGTAAAATCGCATAGGGTTGGAGAGCTGTTTTCAGCCTATCGGGACATATTGTGGGATGATGGGCGACATAAATACAATGTCAGCTCCTTCATCGGCGAGATAGACGAGATCCTCCTAGGGGAGCGTTTCAGCGCCTTTGACCAGAGTACCCTCGACAACCTTATCGGCACCTTGCGCCAGCGCGGCAACAGCAACGCAACCATCAATCGAAAGATGGCTGCCCTCAGCAAACTGCTGCGCAAGGCTTACAAGATGGGGGATATTCACAGCCTGCCCGAGTTCCGTCGCCAGAAGGAACGGGCGGGACGGATTCGTTTCCTGGAAAGGGACGAAGAGGCGCGGCTATTCGCTGCCATCAAGAGCCGCAGCGAGGATGCCTACAGGCTTTCCGTCTTCCTGGTCGATAGCGGCTGCCGTCTCGGCGAGGCGCTGGGGCTGATCTGGAACGACATCCAGGAGCATCGCGTCTCCTTCTGGATCACCAAATCCGGCCGCAGCCGCACCATCCCGATGACCGAGCGGGTCAAGGAGGTGATCAAGCTGCCTCCGGCCGAAGGCCGTCGGCCGAAAGGCCCGTTCACCAAATTCAGCCAGGCACAGTTCCGCTCCATCTGGAACGAGGCGAAAGCCGAGGTCGGACTTGGCGCCGACGACCAGGTCGTGCCGCACATCCTGCGTCACACCTGCGCCTCGCGACTTGTCCAGGGCGGCATCGACATCAGGCGCGTGCAGATGTGGCTCGGCCATCAGACCCTGTCGATGACCATGCGTTACGCGCATCTGGCCACCAACGATCTCGACGGCTGCGTTACCGTGCTGGAGACGCCTCGGTGCAATGGGGCGGGCGACCGCAATTCGGTCAGCGCTCCACCTGCCCCCCAAATACTTAAGGGGGAAAAGCCACTTAAGCGGGAAAAGGGACTTAAGCGGGAAAAGGCACTTAAGCAGGAAAAGAAGAACGAACCCGGGGACGAGAAATCTCAGCCCAATACGGCTCGAAGAAATACAAAATCCCGGTAGATCAGTCGAACAAGAATAGTAGGCTAGTCGAACAAGAATAGAAGCCTGGGATCGAGATTTGATCCTAGGCTTCTTGCTTCGAGCCTTCCTGCCTTTCCGCACAGGCGAGAAAAGCCACGATGTCGTCGGGCAAGCTGCCTGTTTCGAGGAAAGGGGCGTGACCCTGGCCCTCGGCCGTGATCGTATCCATCATCGGATGGCGCTCTCGCATCCGCCGCAGCGTGTCCACCGACAGCAATCTCGAATTGGCGCCGCGTATGGCGAGCAAGGGGATCGCCGCCAACGCATCGAACTGCGGCCATAGCGCCGGCAATGGCTGAGACAGGTCGAGACCGGCAACCGTGTCGACCAGTTTCGGATCGAAATCCGGCAACAGCCCTTGATCCGTCTCGCGGTAGAGCGCCCCTACCATCCGGGCCCAGTCGGCGTCGGTGAGCAGGGGGAAATCCTTGCCGTGGACGCTGCGCTGCGCATCCGTTACCTCGGCGACGGTCTTCGGCTTCGGCGCGCGTTCGAGATAGGACTGGATATGCGCAAGGCCTGCCGGCTCGATCACGGGCCCGATGTCATTGAGAACAATGGCTTTCAGCGCGGCTGGCCGCAGGGCGCCGAGCACATGAATGATCAGCCCGCCGCGCGAAGTGCCGATGAAGGCGGCCTCCTCGATGCCGAGCGCTGCCAGCCCGGCAAGCACGTCACCGGCCTCGGTGCCGACATTATAGTGGCTGAGATCGGGATCGTAGGCCGACTGCCCGCGTCCGCGATAGTCGAAGGCAACCACCTTGCGTGGATCGGGTCCTGTAGACAGACGCAGCGCCAGCTCGTGAAAATCCCGCGCGTTGCGGGTCAGGCCAGGCAGGCAGACGACCGGCCAGTGTCCGGAATTTGCGTCGCCATAGACGCGCGCATGAAGTCTCAGCCCATCCGGCGCGGCGTAGAAGAAGTCGAAAAAGCCTTCGTGGTTCGACATCGGAAAAAGACTCCTGGCCGGCTTGTTTCCGACTGCTACAGATGAGTGCAGGAGCGGTCAAATAGAAGGTCTTTTCCTTCTCCCCTTGCGGGAGAAGGTGGATCGGCGCGCAGCGCCGAGACGGATGAGGGGTGTTCCAGCGGAGTGGGACGTTTGCGTCACCTGGAGCACCCCTCATCCGTCGCTTTCGGCGACACCTTCTCCCACAAGGGGGAGAAGGACAGGAAAGCCCTCAACTCCGTCCGTTCACCAGATCTCCAACGATGTCGTATTTGCCGGAAATACGCATCTTGTAGACCTCGTAGTTCTCCATCACACGCTGCACGTAACTTCTTGTTTCCGTGTAGGGAATCCGCTCGATCCAGTCCACCACGGCATCGATATCCTTGCCGCGCGGGTCACCATATTTCGCCACCCACTGGCTGGCGCGGGTCGGACCGGCATTGTAGCCGGCGAAGGTCAGCACATAGGAGCCGTTGAAGCGGTCGAGCTGTTCGCCGAGGAAGGCCGAGCCAAGCGTGGCGTTGTAGCCGGCATCGGTGGTCAAGCGTGTCTGCGAAAATTGCAATCCGGCCTTCTTCGCCAATTGCTTGGCAGTTCCCGGCATCAGCTGCAGCAGCCCGCGTGCTCCTGCGCTGGAGACGGCGCCGACGTTGAATTCGCTTTCCTGGCGGGCGATCGCATAAGCCAGCGCCTTGCCCGAACCGGAAATATTGGCCGAATCGGGAATGACGCCGAGCGGATGCGACAGCGCGCCGACATCGATGCCGCGCGCGCCGGCGATCTTGCCGATCTTCAACGCCATGAAATGGTTGTCCTGCTTCTCGGCAAGGACAGCGAGCAGCGCCAGTTCGCCGGGGCTGGTCAACTGTCCGGCAAGATCGCGATAGAGCGTTTCGGCATAGCGATCGTAGCCTGCTTCCTGCAGGCGCTTGATGGCGCTCACCGCTTCACGGCCGGCAAAGTTCTGCCGGTCGGCCGCACTTGGCGACGGATAGACGATGTTCAGCGCCTGCCGGCCGACACGTTCGGCGGCAAGCTGGCCGTAAAATGTCGTGCCATAATCAGCCGCACGCCCAAAATAATCCTTGGCATTGCCGGGGCCGCCGACTTCCGCGGCACGACCGAGCCAGTAATAAGCGCGCGACAGGGTCATCGGCCCCTGGGCAAGGTCGGCGATGCGCGTGAAATGCGTTGCGGCGAGCTTGGGGTCGTTCAGGCCGCGCAACGCATACCAGCCGGCATGGAATTCGGCTTCCGCCGCATTGGCAGCACTTTCGGCGGCATGCATGGCGACGATCCGGTAGGCCGTCTTCATGTCGCCCTGGTCGACCAACTCACGCGACAGCACCCGGCGCTCGACCCACCAGGCGTCCGGATCGACAAGTGCCTCGCGGTCCGTCGGCGCCTTCATGACAATGGCGGCGGCGCCGGCAAGATCCTCCTGCTTGCGCAAATATTCGGCCTGGGCGAAGAAATAACCGGCCGAACGCTGCGCCACCGGCACTGCCTTGAGCAGTTTCGGCGTGTTCTTGTCGCCCCTGTCGGCGGCGGCCCAGGCGTCCGCCAGCTGCTGGGCGCCGGCAAGGCCGGCGACGCGGAGGGCGGAATTCACCCGGTCGGCATAAAACATGCGCTCCATGCGAAAGCGATGGTCGGCGGCGGGGATCAGGCCGCCGAACTCCTTGATCAGCGCCGTCTCGTCCTTGGCTTCCAGGATTGCCGTGCGCCAGAACGGCGACAGCACCGAGCGCGCCGCCTTGGTATCGCCGGATGCCACATAGGCGCGGGCCAGAACCATCACGCCTTCGAATGTCTGCGGCTGGCTGCCATCGAACGCCCGGACGACGATGTCGGGAGCGGGGTTCTCGCGATAGAGAGCGCGCTCGCTGTTCTTGCGCAGGGCAGCCGTGCCCGGCCAGTTGGGCAGCATCTTCGCGGCGGCCGCGATATCGCCGCTCGGAACCTTGTCGCCGCCATAAAGCGCGATTGCCCAGGCCAGGATGTGCTGGTCGAGTGCGTGAGCGGGCAGGGCGTCACGCACGCCGCGAGCGCGGGGAATATCGCCGGCCGCCAGTGCATCCAGCCCGCTTTTCAGCAGGGCGACGCTGGGAGAGGGATCCTGCTGCGCCTTGTCTTGCAGGTTCGGGTCTTGCAGGTTCGGGTTTTGCACGTCCGGCATGGGGATGGCCGAGGTGACCCGCACATCGACGCTGCCGCCGATCGCCACGCCGGGCACCAGCACGGCAATGGCGCCAAGCAGCGCGAAGAAATGGGGCCGATTGGCCGGCATGATCTATGTCTTTCCTTGCTCTGGCATTTACCAGCAGGCGAAGATGCCTCGAAGCCTAAACTTAGGTCGTGAAGGGCTCGTAAACAAAAGCTTATCGAGGCCGTTCGAATTGCGCTTGCTGGCACCACGGCAATGCTTGCCGCGCAACCATGTCGAGACTATGGTGCGCCGCTTCGCTTTCGGCTAGAAGGCGCGCACGACAAACCGATCGACAAAACACCGATGCATGTCGCCCAAAAGTGGTTACCGGGTTTGGGACAACGACATGCACAAACAAAGAAGTCCCAAGGAGTTGGACGATATGCTGAGAGGCTCGCTTACTGCGCTCGTGACACCGTTCGAAAAGAGCGGGCGTTTCGACGAGAAAGCCTTTCGCGCGTTTGTCGAATGGCAGCTCGGCGAGGGTACGGCGGGCCTGGTCCCTGTCGGCACCACGGGCGAGTCGCCGACGCTGTCGCATGACGAGCATCGCCACGTCGTCAAGGTCTGCATCGAGGTGGCCAAGGGCCGCGCTCCGGTCGTCGCCGGCGCCGGTTCCAACAACACCGAAGAGGCTGTTGGGCTCGTGCAATATGCCGAGAAGGCCGGCGCCGATGCCGCTTTGGTCGTCACGCCCTATTACAACAAGCCGACGCAGCGCGGGCTCTACGAGCACTTCGCCGCCGTCGCCAGGGCGACCAAGCTGCCGATCATCATCTACAACATCCCGCCGCGCTCGGTCATCGACATGATGCCGGAGACGATGGGACGGCTGGCGCATGATTTCAAGAACATCGTCGGCGTCAAGGATGCGACCGGCAAGGTCGAGCGTGTTTCCGAGCAGCGCATGACTTGCGGCAAGGATTTCATCCAGCTTTCGGGCGAGGATGCCTCCGCGCTCGGCTTCAACGCGCATGGCGGCATCGGCTGCATCTCGGTGACATCCAATGTCGCGCCGCGGCTCTGTGCCGAGTTCCAGGAAGCGACGCTGTCCGGCGACAGCGCCAAGGCGCTGGAGCTGCAGGACCGTCTGTTGCCGCTGCACAAGGCCATTTTCATCGAGCCCGGCGTTTCCGGCGCCAAATACGCGCTGTCGAAGCTCGGCAAGGTCGAGAACGTGTTGCGTTCGCCGTTGGTTACGGTCGAGCCTTCGACAGCCGAAAAGATCGATGCGGCCATGAAGCACGCCGGCTTGATTAATTAGCGAGCCCGTTTGGAAACTCTACTCCTGCGGCCACCTGAAGGTGTCACCTGCGCTTCCGGTGCTCACGTACTATATGTACGCTCCGCTCCGGTTCCGCGCATGGCCCCGAAAGCGTCTTCCGCTTTCGGAAAGGACCATGCGCAAAGTCGGGCTTCTAGAGCGTCCCTTGCGCGTTTGAAGAACGCGCGGTGCTCTAGGGACACCATCATCCGACTCGCAGGAGCGAGTTTCGAAACGGACTCTAAGCGTCATGAACCAAGTCAGAAAAGCCGATCCCAACAACAAGACCGTTGCGGAAAACCGCAAGGCGCGGTTTTCCTATGAGGTGCTCGACACGATCGAGACCGGCCTTGTGCTGACCGGCACCGAGGTCAAGTCGCTGCGCCAGGGCCAGGCCAACATCCAGGACAGCTACGCTTCGGTCGAGGGCGGCGAGATCTGGCTGATCAACTCCTACCTGCCGGAATATTTGCAGGCCAACCGCTTCAACCACGAGCCTAGGCGGCGCCGCAAACTCCTGCTCAACAAGCGCGAGATGGCAAAGCTGGCGCAGAGTGTCGACCGCGAAGGCATGACCCTGGTGCCGCTGAAGATCTATTTCAACGACCAGGGCCGCGCCAAGCTGCTGCTTGCCGTCGGTCGCGGCAAGAAGCTGCACGACAAGCGCGAGACCGAGAAACAACGCGACTGGTCGCGCGAAAAGGGTCGGCTCTTGAAGGAGCGCGGGTGAGAAACATCGGGCGATAGCCCTGGAAAAGCCAAGCGTTTGGTCTTCAGGTGCTAGCAGTGGAGCCAAGCTGATACCGGAGGAGACAGTCTTGAAGAACCGGATCATCCTCTGGGGATCGGTTAGCCTGGTTCTTGCAACCCTCATTGTCGCCGGCGGCTTCCTCTACTTTCAGACCTATTCTCCCGACCGCGGCAAATATCCGCTCAGGGGCATCGATGTTTCCCATCATCAGGGCCAGATCGACTGGCGGCGCGTTGCCGCCGATGATGTCGCCTTTGCCGTCATCAAGGCAACCGAGGGCGGTGATCATGTCGATGATGCCTTCGATCGCAATCTGCGGGAGGCTCGCGCTGCCGGCCTTGCCGTCGGCGCCTATCACTTCTTCACCTTCTGCCGGCCCGGCGCCGATCAGGCGAAGAATTTCATCTCGGTCGTGCCACGCGATCAGCCCTTGCTGCCGCCGGTCGTCGACGTCGAGTTCGGCGGCAATTGTCCGCAGCGCCCGTCGCCCGAACAGTTGAATGCCGAACTCCAGGCCTTCCTCGGACCTGTCGAGGCCGCGTTCGGCAAGCCGGCGATCGTCTATCTGACGGATGAGGCCGAGGCAGCCTATGCCGGGCAGATCGCGGCTCGTCCGCTTTGGCTTCGCTCGCTGCTCGTGGAGCCGGATCGCCACGACTGGGTCTATTGGCAGTTTCACAACAGGGGCCGCATCGACGGGATCGCGGGCGATGTCGACCTCAACGTTCTCCAGGGCGGGCAGGAGAGATTGGCGGCGCTGCTTGCATCCGCGCATTGAGGTGTTGAACGATCGGGGCGCCCGAATCTGTTTCTTCATAAGCCCGTCCATGTCATTGAACTCAATGACGATTGGGGTGGCGTCGCCGTCAGGCTTGCTGGGCAGAACGCCCCGCGGTCGCTGAAAACCCCATCCCCGCGGCCATGATCGCGATCGCCGCGAACTGGACGGTCGTCGGGGTTTCGCCAAGCACGGCCATGCTGACCATCACCGTGGCGATCGGCACTCCCGGCATGAACAGCGATGCCGCCTGCGACCCGATCTGGCCGACGATGTAGGTGTAGAGGAACATGGCGGCCGCACCTGCAAGAAGGCCCTGGATGATGACCTGGCCGGCGATTTCCGCGCCTGCCGCGGCATGGAGGCCGCTCGGCGCGAAAAGCGTGAGAAACGGCAACGGCAGGCACGATAGAAAAACGACGGCCGCGGTGGCCGTGACCGGATCGATGCGCCATTGCCGCACAAGAGTTGCATAGGCGGAGAACATCAGGCCCGATCCTATGAACAAGAGATCGCCGAGGAGAACCTCATGGCTGCCGGCGCGCGCCGGCGCGATGAACAGCAACAGCCCGGCGATGATGGTGGCGACGCCGATGGTCCGCCGCTGCGAAGCGCGTTCCAGGAAAAGCGACAGCAGGAACGAGAAGAACACGATCGAGGCAGGGCAGAGTGCCGCGCCATGGACGGCAGGCGCATAAATCAGGCCCCAATTGATGATCAGCGGATAAGGCAAGCCGGCCAGCACCGCCAAGATCAGCGCCCGCCGCCAACCCAATGCCTTCAACTGTTGGAAGCCGTTTCGCCAGATGATCGGCAGGAAGACGGCACCCGCACCCGCAAAGCGCAGGGTCGCCATGTCGGTCACCGTCAGATGTTCCCTTAGGCTGAAGCGGGCGGCGACGAATTGCACGGCATAGATGCCGATCATGGTCAGCCCGGCGATGATTGCCAGCCTCGCTTTTCCCGTGTTTTCCGCCACGTCCTGCCATCCATAAAACATCACCGCCGGACAGTTTGACTGTTGCGGCATAAGCGCAGGATATTGCGGGGAAACCGGCGATTGAATATGTTAATTTCCTGGTAGTTGAGTGAAATTCGCGCAAATGGGCCAGTTGGAACGTGAATCTTGAATCAGGCGAACTCGACGCTATCGATCGCAGTCTGCTGCGGCTGCTGCAGGAAGACGGACGCCGCACCACGCTCGATCTGGCGGCGCGCGTCGGCTTGTCGCCGACCGGCACCAGCCAGCGGGTGAAACGCCTGTTCCGCGATGGTTTCATCACCGCCGTCAGGGCCGTGCTCAATCCGGCAAAGATTGGCCGCGGCACGCTTGTCTTCATCGAGGTGCGGCTCGATCACACGGCTCCGCATATCTTCGACCGCTTCGCCGAAGCCGTGGCCAAGGCGCCCGAGGTTCTGGAATGCCATATGGTCGTCGGCGGCTTCGACTATCTGGTGAAGGCGCGCATTGCCGAGATGGCCGACTACCAGGACTTTCTCAAGCGCGTGATCCTGCCGCTTCCCGGAGTGAAGGAGACACATACCTATGCCTCGATCGGCGACGTGAAACCGGATGCACTGCTGCCGGTGTGAGTCGGTCCGAAGACCTGCGGCCCCACCGTGAGCTCAATTCTCCAGGAACGTCGCGATCTCGCTGAACACCCTGACGAACATCGCTTCCGTCAACACACCCGTATTGGTGTTGTAGCGCGAGCAGTGATAGCTGGAAAACAGCGTGATGCCGCCGGCCGGCAATTGTCCGCCATGCTTGAAAGGGTAGGCGGCGACACGCCCGCCCAGCGCGCGGACCGTCGACTGATGGGCGATCGATCCCAGTGCGAGCACGGCGCGCAAATTGGGGAAGCGAGCGATCGTCGGCACCAGGAACGTCCGGCAAGTGGCGATCTCGGCGCCCACGGGTTTGTTCTCCGGCGGCACGCAGCGCACCGCATTGGTGATCGCCGTGCCGACGAGTTCCAGACCGTCATCGGGCCGGGCCTTGAACTCGCCACGTGCAAAACCGTGCGCGATCAGCGTCGAGTAGAGCAGGTCGCCGGCATAATCGCCGGTGAAGGGACGCCCGGTGCGATTGGCGCCGCGCAGGCCGGGCGCCAGCCCGACGATCAGCAACCGAACCGCGGCGTCACCTTCCGGTGGCAAGAAAGTCGGTACGGGCGCGTTGAACCAGGACGGCTCGCGCTGCCGCCACTCGGCGATGAAGTCATGCAGCCGCGGACAGAGCGGGCAGTCGCGGTCCGGCTCGGAAGCGGAAAGGGCCGTCAAGGCGACCGGCCTCAGTAGTCGTCCTCGTCGACTTCGGCCGGCTCGGGCCGGCGCACGGGCCTCTCCGAGGGATCGCGGCCGACCTCGTTCTTCAGCGTCACCAGGTCGATGAAATGGTCGGCCTGGCGGCGCAGGTCGTCCGATATCATCGGCGGCTGCGAGGCCATGGTCGAGACGATCGACACCTTGCGGCCACGCCGCTGCAGCGCCTCGACCAGCGTGCGGAAGTCGCCGTCGCCGGAAAAGATGACATAGTGGTCGACGACATCGGCGAGCTCCAGCGCGTCGACCGTGAGCTCGATGTCCATATTGCCCTTGATCTTGCGGCGGCCGGTCGAGTCCGTGAATTCCTTGGCGGGTTTGGTGACCACCTTGAAGCCGTTATAGTCGAGCCAGTCGATCAAGGGGCGGATCGACGAGTATTCCTGATCCTCCACCAGCGCCGTGTAATAATAGGCGCGCAGGAGATAGCCGCGCTTCTGGAAGCTCGACAAGAGCTTGCGATAGTCGATGTCGAAGCCGAGCGCCCGCGACGTGGCGTAGAGATTGGCACCGTCGATGAACAGGGCGATTTTTTCACGAGGGTCGAACATGGAAAATATTCCTTTTCGAAAATGCGGGCCGTCTAAACGAAATGCGGTAGCGACTATCGGTCACGCTCATAATAAACCGGCTGACCTTGTCCATCCGAGATAACGCCAGTTTGGTGGCAATCCAAGGCGTGATGGGGCACTGCAAGCAATTGTGATCGCCGAACGAAGGGGGCGGCCCGACTTTGCCAAATCCCGCGACTTTGCCAAATCCAATGTCTGGACAGGGGATTGAGCGCCCAATAGCGCCGCGATTGCCAAGAAGCTTGTATTTCGGCGGCGTTCGGGTTATGGACCGCGCCTGTTTTCCGTCAAATCCAGGCATGAAAGGGGCAATCCATGGCCCGCGTAACCGTTGAAGATTGCATCGACAAGGTCGACAACCGCTTCGAGCTGGTGCTGCTTGCCGGCCACCGCGCTCGCCAGATCAGCCAGGGCGCGCAGATCACCGTGCCGCGCGACAACGACAAGAACCCGGTCATCGCCTTGCGCGAGATCGCCGACGAGACGCTGTCGCCCGACGATCTCAAGGAAGATCTGATCCACTCGCTGCAGAAGCATGTCGAGGTCGATGAGCCCGAGGCCGATGGCGAAGTGATCGCCGACCAGACCGGTGGTGCCGTTGCGGCCGCCGACACCGACGACGCCGAGGAGAATGTCACGTTCGACCGGATGACCGAGGAAGACCTGCTGGCCGGCATCGAGGGTTTGGTGCCGCCGGAAAAGAGCGACGACTACTAAGAGCGAGCTTCTGTTCCGGGGGTTGCTGGAATAATCTTCGGCACTTCCGTCCTGGCAGTTTCGTGGTTATCTATGACATGCGCCGTACAGCAGTGCGGCGCATGATTCATTTCATCGCCGAGAGATTCCGCCCATGATGCGTCAGTATGAGCTTGTCGAGCGCGTCCAGCGCTACAAGCCTGACGTCAACGAGGCATTGCTCAACAAGGCTTACGTCTATGCCATGCAGAAGCATGGCCACCAGAAGCGCGCGTCCGGCGATCCCTATTTTTCGCATCCGCTCGAAGTTGCGGCGATCCTCACCGAAATGCACATGGACGAGGCGACCATCGCGGTCGCCCTGCTGCATGACACCATCGAGGACACCACGGCGACGCGGGCCGAGATCGACGATCTGTTCGGTCCGGAAATGGGCAAGCTGGTCGAGGGCCTGACCAAGCTTAAGAAGCTGGACCTCGTCTCCAAGAAGGCCGAGCAGGCGGAAAACCTGCGCAAGCTGCTGCTGGCCATCTCGGAGGATGTCCGCGTGCTTTTGGTCAAGCTCGCCGACCGCCTGCACAACATGCGCACCCTCGACCATATGCCGGAGGCCAAGCGCCTGCGCATCGCCGAGGAGACCATGGACATCTATGCGCCGCTGGCCGGGCGCATGGGCATGCAAGGCATGCGCGAGGAGTTGGAGGAGATCGCCTTCCGCTTCATCAATCCGGAAGCCTACCGCGCCGTCACCGCGCGGCTTGCCGAGATATTCGAGCGCAACAAGGGCGTGCTGACCGACATTGAAAAGGCGCTGTCTACGCTGTTCGAGAAGCATGCGATCAATGCCGGCGTCAAAAGCCGCCAGAAAAAGCCGTGGTCGGTGTTCCGCAAGATGGAGGCCAAGGCCCTGTCCTTCGAGCAGCTGTCCGACATTTTCGGCTTCCGCGTCGTCGTCGATACGGTCGAGGATTGCTATCGCGCGCTCGGCGCCATCCACACCACATGGTCGATGGTTCCCGGCCGCTTCAAGGATTACATCTCGACGCCGAAGCAGAACGACTACCGCTCGATCCACACGACCATCGTCGGCCCTTCGCGCCAGCGTGTCGAACTGCAGATCCGCACCCGCGAGATGAACAAGATCGCCGAATATGGCGTCGCGGCCCATTCCATCTACAAGGATACCGGCGGCAAGGTGAACGGTGCCGCCCCCGCGATCTCGAAGGAAACCAACGCCTATGCCTGGCTGCGGCGCACCATCGAGCAACTCGCCGAAGGCGACAATCCCGAGGATTTCCTCGAAAACACCAAGCTGGAGCTGTTCCAGGACCAGGTGTTCTGTTTCACGCCGAAGGGCATGCTGATTGCGTTGCCGCGCGGCGCCACGCCCATCGATTTCGCCTACGCGGTGCACACCGATGTCGGCGACACTTGCGTCGGTGCCAAGGTCAACGGCCGCATCATGCCGCTGATGACGGAACTGAAGAATGGCGACGAGGTCGAGATCATCCGCTCCAAGGCGCAGGTGCCCCCTGCCGCCTGGGAATCGGTCGTGGTCACCGGCAAGGCGCGTGCCGCCATCCGCCGGGCCACCAAGAACGCCATCCGCAAGCAGTATTCGGGCCTTGGCGCGCGCATTCTGGAGCGGGCCTTCGAACGGGCCGGCAAGACTTTCACCAAGGATAGCCTGAAGCCGGTGCTGCACAGGCTGGCGCGCAAGGACATCGAGGATGTCCTTGCCTCGGTCGGTCGCGGCGAACTGGCCTCGACCGACGTCATGAAGGCGGTGTTCCCCGACTACAAGGACGAGCGTGTCACGCCGGCAGCGCCCAAACAGCGCGAGGAGGGTTGGTCGAAGATCCGCAACGCCGCCGGCATGCTGTTCCAGATACCGGGCCGCGCCGCGCGCAAGGACAAGGACCAGCCGCGCGACGGCGCAGTTCCGATCCGCGGCGTGCGCGGCGATCTTCCGGTGCGTTTCGCGCCGGAAGGCGCCGTGCCTGGCGACCGCATCGTCGGCATCGTCCAGCCGGGCACCGGCATCACCATCTATCCGATCCAGTCGCCGGCGCTGCAGGCCTTCGACGACCAGCCCGAGCGCTGGATCGACGTGCGCTGGGACATTGACGAACGCACCAAGGAGCGGTTTCCCGCGCGTGTCTCGGTCACCGCTATCAACGCGCCGGGATCGCTCGCCGACATCGCCCAGGTCGTTGCTTCCAACGACGCCAACATCCATACGCTGTCCATGGTGCGCACGGCGCCCGACTTCACCGAAATGCTGATCGATCTCGAGGTCTGGGATCTGAAGCATCTCAACCGGCTGCTGTCGCAGCTCAAGGACAATTCGAGCGTCAGCGATGCACGGCGTGTGAATGGGTGATAGTGAGTAGTGAAGGAGGTGCATTACCCTCTACCCTCTACCCTCTACTGATTACTCACTACTCACTACTCACTGGAGCGAACAATGAACACCGATGAAGTGCTGGGCATTTTCCGCGAGGCGGGTGCTGTTCTGGAGGGGCATTTCATCTTGACGTCCGGCTTGCGCAGCCCGATTTTCCTGCAGAAGGCGCGCGTGTTCATGCACGCCGACAAGACCGAACGGCTGTGCAAGGCGCTTGCGACAAAGATTCGCGCGGCGGTGCCGGGCACGATCGACTATGTCGTCGGCCCGGCGATCGGTGGCCTGATCCCGGCTTACGAGACCTCGCGCCATCTCGGCGTGCCGGCGATCTGGGTCGAGCGGGAAGGGGGCGAGTTCCGCTTGCGTCGCTTCGAGATCGCGCGCGGCGCGCGTGTCGTCATTGTCGAGGACATCGTCACCACCGGCCTGTCGATCCGCGAAACCATCGACTGCCTGCGCGAGCTTGGCGCCGAAGTGGTCGCCGCCGCCTGCATCATCGACCGTTCGGCCGGCAAGACCCATGTCGGCGTGCCGCTGATCGCGCTGGCCGAGTATGAGGTCCCGGCTTATCCCGCGGACCGGCTGCCGCCGGAGCTTGCCGCCATACCGGCAATCAAGCCCGGCAGCCGCAACATCTGACCGTGCATGTCGCCCAAAAGTGTGCGGCGGTTTTGAGAGGATGACATGGATGAAAACAGATCGTCGATGATCGTCGGGATCGATCATTTCGTGTTGACGGTGGCGTCACTCGACGCGACCTGCGCCTTTTATCAGCGCGTGCTGGGTTTTGAGCGCATCGATACGCCGGGCCAGCCGACAGCGCTGGCTTTTGGCAACCAGAAGATCAATGTCCACGAGATCGGTCGCACTTTCGCACCGAAGGCTAGGTTGCCGACGGCCGGATCCGGCGATTTCTGCCTGGTTACCGATCGCCCGCTCGGCGAAGTCATCGCCAGTCTCGAGGCAAACAATGTGGTGGTGGAGCTGGGGTCGGTCGAACGCACCGGCGCCCGCGGCCCGATGACGTCGGTCTATTTCCGCGACCCCGACGGCAACCTTGTCGAGGTCAGCGAATACCTGCGGTAGGATCGCAAGCATTGGGCTGCGACAAAAAGCCGACGCCCCTTCTCAAATTCGCCGTGATTGTCCGGTGTTGGAGGAGGCGAACCTTACCAGGATTATTGGCTGTATGGCCGCAGTTCGGATGGCATTCGGTTGTTGTCGGGTGCGCGCATGGCTATATCAAAGTCGCGATTGCCTTTAGGCGGCCGCAAAGCGCAAGATATGGCGGTAGAAGCCGGGCTGGAAGCAGCCGGTATGTAAGCTGTACGTTACCGGGAATAGGAAAGAGTGCTTTTTCGTCGCCGCAAGCCGGATGGTCTTCTCGAGCGGGTGCGTACCTATCTGTGGCCGCGCCGCTCGTTTTCACGCTCGCTCCAGTATTTCTCCAAGCGTATCCTGCGGCTGAAGGCCACGCCGCACGCTGTGGCGGCCGGGGTCGCCGCCGGCGTCTTTGCATCGTTTTTCCCGGTGGGCTTCCATTTCGCCATTGCCGCTATCGTGTGCTGGCTGATCGCCGGCAATCTGGTGGCAGCCGCCCTCGGCGCGGTTTTCTTCGGCAATCCGTTGACCTTCCCACTGTTGTGGGGTGCGTCCTGGGAAACCGGCAAGCTGATCCTGCATGAGCGCCTGCCCAAGCACGGACCGCCCGCGCAACTGGGCGACATGATGCATACGCTTTCGTTTGCGAAGCTGTGGCACCCCGTGCTGGAACCCATGCTGATCGGCGCCGTGCCGCTCGGGCTGGTGTTTGGCCTCTTGTTCTACGGCATCACGCGCTGGGGCATGAACGCTTTCCGCGAACAGCGTCGCAAGCGCCTTGCCGAGCGTGCACGCCGTCACGGCCAATCGTCGCATCCCACGGGAAGCATCGGCTCCGCCGCACGATGATCATTGGCATCGGCAGTGACCTGATCGATATCAGGCGCATCGAGAAGTCGCTGGAGCGCCACGGCCAGCGCTTCATCCGGAGAATCTACACCGAGGTCGAACAGGCGCGTTCGGAAAACCGGCGCGCCCGCGCGGCCTCCTACGCCAAGCGTTTCGCCGCCAAGGAGGCTTGCGCCAAGGCCTTGGGAACGGGTCTGGCGCAAGGCGTCTTCTGGCGCGACATGGGTGTCGTCAACCTGCCCAGCGGGGCGCCGACGATGGCGCTGACTGGCGGCGCACTGGCGCGCCTGGAAAAGATCCTGCCCCGGGGACATCGCGCGGCGATCCACCTCACCATCACGGATGATTTCCCGCTCGCTCAAGCCTTTGTGATCATCGAGGCGTTGCCCGTCGAAGAAGCGCCACATTGATTGCCTCTGACGACGGGCATTGACGTTGCCCAGCGCGCGCCGAGACTCTATACCATCCAACGCACAATCGAGGACGACATGAGCGTGGCTGAAAAATCCCAGAAGAAATCCGGCGGGCTTGGCGAAACCGTCAGCGTCGTCGTCCAGGCGCTTTTGCTCGCCCTGGTCATCCGCACGCTCTTGTTCCAGCCCTTTTCGATCCCGTCGGGATCGATGCGACCGACGCTCCTGGAAGGCGACTATCTGTTCGTCACCAAATGGTCCTACGGCTACTCGCGCTATTCGCTGCCTTTCGGCCCCGATATCTTTTCGGGCCGCATCTGGGGCTCCGAGCCCAAGCGCGGCGATGTCGTGGTGTTCAAGTTCCCGCCGGACCCTTCCGTCGACTATATCAAACGCGTGGTCGGCCTGCCCGGCGACAAGATCCAGATGAAGGACGGCCAGTTGTTCATCAATGGCGTGGGCGTGCCGCGTGTGAAGACCGGCCAGATCGATAATCCCGACGTCACGGAAAAGGACTATCCGATCGACGTCTATCGTGAGACCCTGCCTAATGGTGTCAGCTACGACACGCTGGACCTGTCGCCGAATTCGATCGGCGACAACACCCGCGAATTCGATGTGCCGCCCGGCCATTATTTCATGATGGGCGACAACCGGGACAACTCCGCCGACAGTCGTTTCACGGTCGGCTATGTTCCGGCGGAAAACCTGGTTGGCCGCGCCAATCTCGTTTTCTTCTCGATCGCCGGCAAGGCAAGCCCACTCGAAATCTGGAAATGGCCGTCGCTGATGCGCGCGTCGCGCCTGTTCCACTTCGTCAATTAGGGATGGCAGCGGCAAAACGCCTGACCGCCGATGCGCTCGCCGAAGCGCTTGTGGAACGCACGGGCCATGCCTTTGCCGACCGCCAGCGCCTGCAGCGCGCGCTCACCCATGCCAGTGCCCGTGGCGCCAATGCCGGCACCGATTACGAGCGCTTCGAGTTTCTCGGCGACCGCGTTCTCGGCCTGGTCGTCGCCGACATGCTGCTGGCCGCGTTTCCCGATGCGGCGGAAGGCGAGCTGTCGCTGCGGCTCAACGCGCTGGTCAACGCCGAGGCGCTTTCGGACATTGCTGAACATATCGGGCTGCCGGACTTGATCCGCGCCGGATCGGATATACGCGGGCTCGATGGGCGCAAGCGCGTCAATCTGCGCGCCGACGCCTTGGAATCGCTGATCGCCGTGCTCTATCTCGACGGTGGGCTGGAGGCGGCGCGGGCTTTCATCCACAAATATTGGCTGCCGCGTTCGCAGGCTTCGGGCGCGGCGCGCCGCGACGCCAAGACCGAATTGCAGGAATGGGCGCATCAGGCCGCGAGTGCGGTTCCTGCCTACCAGATCGACAGCCGCGAGGGGCCGGACCACGACCCGCTGTTTACGGTCAGCGTCAGGGTCGGCACGTTTCAGCCGGCAGTCGGCAGCGGCCGTTCCAAGCGCGAGGCGGAGCAGGCGGCCGCGGCTGCCCTTCTGCTGCGCGAAGGTGTATGGAACGCGGCATGACCGATATCGAAACTGCTGAACCCCCCGCCACGCACTCCGGTTTTGTCGCGCTGATCGGCGCGCCCAATGCTGGCAAGTCGACGCTCGTCAACCAGTTGGTCGGCGCCAAGGTGTCGATCGTCACCCACAAGGTGCAGACGACACGCGCCATCGTGCGCGGCATCGCCACGCATGACAATGCGCAGATCGTCTTCGTCGACACGCCCGGCATCTTCAAGCCCAAGCGGCGGCTCGACACGGCAATGGTCACCACCGCCTGGGGCGGTGCCAAGGACGCCGACATCGTCTTGCTGCTGATCGATGCCGAGCGCGGCATCCGGGGCGATGCCGATGCCATCCTCGAACGGCTGAAGGACGTGCGCCAGCCGATGGCGCTGATCCTCAACAAGGTCGACCGGGTCAAGCACGAGACGCTTCTGGCCCTGTCCGCGGCGGCGAACGAGAAAGTGCCGTTCAAGCGCACCTTCATGGTCTCGGCGCTGACCGGTTCCGGCTGCAAGGACCTGCTCGACTATCTGGCGCAGGCGCTGCCGGCCGGCCCCTGGTACTATCCGGAAGACCAGATTTCGGACCTGCCGATGCGCCAGCTCGCGGCTGAGATCACGCGCGAAAAACTGTATCTGCGGCTGCATCAAGAATTGCCCTATTCCTCCCATATCGAGACCGAGAAATGGGAAGAGAAGCCGGACGGCTCGGTGCGCATCGACCAGACCATCTATGTCGAGCGCGACAGCCAGAAGAAGATCGTGCTCGGCCACAAGGGCGAGACCATCCGCGCCATCGGCCAGGCGGCGCGCATGGAAATCGCGGGCATTCTCGAGCAGAAGGTGCACCTCTTCCTGTTCGTCAAGGTGCGCGAAAACTGGGGCGACGATCCCGAGCGCTACCGCGAGATGGGACTGGAGTTCCCGCATTAAGGTCGAA
Source organism: Mesorhizobium sp. B1-1-7 (assembly GCF_006442705.1). NCBI lineage: Bacteria > Pseudomonadati > Pseudomonadota > Alphaproteobacteria > Hyphomicrobiales > Phyllobacteriaceae > Mesorhizobium > Mesorhizobium sp. B1-1-7. The sequence goes on from NZ_VFWQ01000025.1 coordinate 19,291, forward strand.
ATCGACACAGCACTCGTCAGCTGGTTGGTCGCCACGCCATATAAGCTGTGAGGTAACGGCACCGGATCTAACGTCGCCGTCCCAGCGCCAGCAATACGCCATTGACAAGATGCTCCGCGTCGACGGCGTTTTCGAACGGGACCACTGTTGTCGCATAGTCGACCGGCGAAAAATCGAAGCCACCGGCATTGATCAACGCCGCCTGGCGTGTTGCCGCCTCCATGTTGCCGAGTTGCGCATAGCAGGCGGCCAGGCGCGTGCGGATCCACGGCGTTGGCCGCGTCGCAAGTTCCAATGCCTCCGCGGCCGGCCGGTATTCGCCCAGCATGTAGAGCGCCAGCGATCGATCGTATTGGTACCAGTGAGGATTGAGCGGGTCGATCCTGATGGCGCGCGCCAGCCAGCTGAGCGCCTCGAGCGGTCGGCCGCGCATCGTCAGAAGATGGCCCATCTGCTCGATGCATTCGGCGTCGCCAGGATTAAGCTCGAGCGCGATCTGCAAATGATGCTCGGCGGCCTGATGGTCGCGCATGCTGAGCCGGACCAGCGACTGAATGCGGTGCGCCGTCGCCTGGTCGGGAGACAGCGCGATACCCCTTTCCGCAAGATCGCGGGCTTTTGCCAGCATGGAACTGCTGGTGGGTCCGAATTCGCTGTTCAGCACATAGGACAGCGCCAAATACGTGTGGGCGAGGCCATAGGAAGGATCCTTCGAGATCGCCGCCTCGAACAGTGCCGCAGCTGCCTTCAGGTCGCTTTGCGCCGGGTCGCGCATCAAGGCGACGCCGCGCAATACCAACTCATAGGAGGCGAGGCTGGTCACCGGCCGCCGCGAGGCGCGCGTCAGTCCGGCATTGCTGACCTTGACCACCAGCCGACCGACGATCTGCTCGACGATGTCCTGCTGGATCGTGAACAGCCCGGCAGCCTCGGCCTGGTAGCGATCGCCCCAGAGCTGCGCTGAATTGGCGGCATCGATCAGACTGACCGCGGCGATGATGCGCTCCGCTTGTCGCCGCACCGAGCCTTCAACGAGATAATCGGCGCCGATTCGCGAGCGGATGGCTGGCCACTCGGCGGGCGAATGGGAGGCGAACGAAAAGCTCGAATTGCGCGCCAGCACTGTCACCGTGCCGAAGCGGGCAAGGCCATTGATGATGTCTTCTGCAAAACCGTCGACAATCTCCTGATTGGCTGGATCCGCGCCGTCGTTGCGAAATCTCAGCACCGCCACGATTGGCTGTGCGCCGGATTCGGGTACTGCTTCCGTCTCCGGCACCAACATGTAGCCGCGTTTCGACACCGTCCGCACCCGTTCCTCGCCCAGCACCTTACGAATTTCGCGCACCGACTGCGTCAGCGAATCCTCGGTGACGAAAACTCCAGGCCAGACCGTATCCATCAGCTCCGATTTCGGCACCACGCGGCCGATGTGGCAGGCAAGGTGGGTCAGCAACGCGTAGGCTTTCGGGCGCAGGAAGGCCGGCTGGTCGGCACGGCTGAGCGTGCCTTTGCCCAGATCGAGCGTAAAACCGCCGAATTGAAAAACCTGACCGGTGGCCGAGACCGCCATCAAAGGCCCGCTCCTGAAGCCATGCCGGCATTGGCCTACGGCGAGCGGGCTGGGTCAAGGGCCAGTGCACTTTCATCGCCAGAAAGACGCAGCGCCTGGCTTCGGGCGCCGCGACAATTGCGTTGCGTTAGACTGTGCCGGCGACGGCAAACCGCGTCTTTGGCCTGCGCACGAAACTTTCCGTGCCATAGTGGGCGACGATGATGACCGCGATGACTGCCCAAATGCCGACACCGAGCCATTGCTGCTGCACGTAGTCGCCGCCCGTGAACACCTGGCCCAGGAAGCGCACGCTGTTCTGGTGGGTGAAGTGCATGATGAAGGCGAGAAGCACGCTGCCGGTATTCTGGTAGAGCCATGTGAAGACCACGGCAGCCAGCAAGACATTGATCGTGCCGTACAGGCTGAGGTCGCCGACCAGCCCAAGCGGAAAGTGCCAGACTGCCCAGATCACGCCGAGGATCAGGCTGCCGGCCAGCGCCGAATGACTGGCGAGCAGACGTGATGTCGCAAAGCCCCGCCAACCGGGCTCCTCTCCGAGCGGGCCGCTGAAGATGGCGTAGAGCGCGATGATCGGCACCATCTCGGAAAACGCCGGAATATTAGCCCAGGCTGGTGCTGCGGCGCCAAATAGCGGATTGATCATGATGGAAGTCAGCTGTGTTGCGAACGGCAGGCCGAAGGCCACCAGGTACCATGTCGGATGCACCCGCCACTTTACCATCGAGGCGAGGATCGCCTTGACTGAAGTCCAACCTCCGGAAAGAGAGGCGACGATGAAGCCGGCGGCCATCGGGCCAAACGTAAACCAGGGAATACTGTCGCCATTCGACAGCCAGAACGGGATGAAGCCCAGCCAGGTCAGGCCAAGCGCCAGTGAAAAGAAGGTGGTCAGCTGGTGCCTTCGCACCATGCTCAGGAGGGAAATCATGTCAGGTCCTCTCGACGGGCAGATTGGTCAGGAGAAGTCGCCGGGCTGCCCGATCGGTCGACCTGCATCTGGAGACGAGCCGAATGTGTCCGGCCGTTGATCGACCGCTCTGGCCGACCTGCCCTTATTGCTTCTTGTGCCGCCAAAAATCCCGAGCAGTTTCTGAAAGATTTCCGATATTTCTGAAGGGCTGGCCTTTGCTCGGCAGCCGGGGCGGAGCCGATGTGGAGGCCGGCCACGGACTGCTACCGGGCACCGCGTCCCGATTGGCGCCATCTCACAGTCTTGCCGGACGGCCTCCCGACCGTATCGCCGCAGATGCCAGGGCCGTTGGCGTTGCCAAGGGACGAATGTCGCCTGGCGATGCGTCGGGAAAAAAACAGCTGCGTATTTGTAATTTGGAACAGGTATGGCCTCGCGAGTTCCAGCGTTTTGTAGTGATACCATGCGTATACACCTATTTAGCCGGGAAATTATTCGTGTATATATTGATTATATGACGTTGTTCCAATTGTGCCATTTGCTAAAATGGCAAGTGTTATTTGTGCAACACAACATTATTCTGTTCACGGAATCAACATTATTTCCGAAACAGTCATTGAAGGAGGACGATTGATGGGTATGTTCGCCGCGAAAAGGGGACGCGGTGCGAGCCTTTTTCGTTGTGGGGATGAGGCGGGAAAACATATCCGCCAGCCACAAATCCGAAGCCATTTTAACTTTGACTGGAGAGGTCAGAAAATGAACATCAAGAGCCTCCTTCTCGGCTCAGCCGCGGCACTGATCGCGGTATCCGGCGCGCGCGCCGCGGACGCTGTCGTCGTCGCCGAGCCGGAACCGGCCGAATACGTCAAGATCTGCGACGTCTACGGCGCCGGCTACTTCTATATCCCGGGCACCGAGACCTGCCTGCGCATCGGCGGCTATCTCCGCTACGACATGGGCGTCGGCGATTCAGGTACGCTGGATGGCGTCAATAACGTTGCCGATCACATGGACGGCGATAGGCACGACACCTACTATAAGAACATGCGTTTCACGTTGAGGACTTATACCGGCCAGGAAACCGAGCTCGGCACGTTGAAGACTTTTACCGAGACTCGCTTCCAGTTCGGCAACTCCTCCGGCGACTATTCAGGTGACGGCACTGGCTGGCAAGCTGGCAACAAGACCACCACTCTCAACTTCGCCTGGATCCAGCTCGGTGGCCTGCGCGTCGGCAAGGATGAAACGGCATACGACCAGTTCATCGGTTATGCCGGCAACGTCATCCAGGACACGATTATCCCGTATGGCATCAAGGACACCAACGTTGTCCAGTACTACTTCGACGCTGGCAGCGGCTTCACGGGTGTGATCTCGCTCGAAGAAGGCACTGGCGTCAACACGATCGACAGCTATGTTCCGCACGTCGTCGGCGGCTTGAAGTACAAGGCCGATTGGGGTGCGATCACCGGCGTCGTCGCCTATGACAGCAACTACGAGGAAGTGGCCGGCAAGGTTCGTTTGGACGTCAACGTCACCAAGGAACTGTCGCTGTTCGTCATGGGCGGCTACGGCACGACAGACAACAGCGACGTCTGGGCTCCAAGCGGCCGCACCCAATACAAGCCCTGGGGTGGCAACTGGGCTGTCTGGGGTGGCGGCACCTACAAGTTCAACGAGAAGACCGCGTTCAACGTCCAGGCTTCGGCTGACGACGACAAGAACTACGCTCTTGCCGCAAACGTCGCCTACACCATCGTCCCGGGCTTCACGGTCACGACCGAAGTCGACTGGGATCACTACGGCAATTACGGCAATCCCTCCCTCTACGGCAACTGGTCCAAGGCCGACAAGAAGGACAGCGTTGGCGGTATCGTCCGCTTCCAGCGCAATTTCTAATCGATCGACTGACCTTACCAGGCCGTCCGCAGCATTTGCTGCGGGCGGTTTTTTATGTGCTGTTGCAAGAGTCGGTCCCAGCGCAAGCCCATACCTTGATTTCGCCACCCGATCGGTGAAAAGCTCTAGAAATGGAATGGCGCGACGAGGGAATCATTCTCGGCACCCGCAAGCATGGCGAAACCAGCGCCATTCTCGAGGTGATGACGCGCACGCATGGCCGCCATCTCGGTCTCGTTCGCGGCGGCCGTTCGCGCAAACAGCAGCCTGTCCTGCAGCCAGGCAATCGCGTCGATCTCTTGTGGCGGGCACGTCTTGACGAGCATCTCGGCACCTTCCAGGCCGAGCCGATCGAGATGAACGCCGCGCGGCTGATGGACAGCGCCATCGCCGTCTACGGGCTGCAGACCATGGCGGCGCATCTGCGTCTGCTGCCGGAGCGCGACGCCCATGGCGGCCTTTACGAAGCGCTTTCGGTGATGATCGTCCATCTCGACGACGCCGATGCCGCCGGCGAACTGGTGGCACGCTTCGAGCTTCTGATCCTCGATGAACTCGGCTTCGGCCTCGATCTAAGCCGCTGCGCCGCCACCGGCACGCAACAGGACCTCGCCTATGTCTCGCCGAAGTCGGGGCGCGCGGTGTCGCGTGAAGCAGGCTTGCCGTGGCGCGACAAGATGCTGGCGCTGCCGGCCTTTCTGCAGCGCGGTTCCGGCCTGCGCGCGGATCCCGGAGCTGTCGAGGACGCCTTCCGGCTCACCGGCTTCTTCTTCACCCGCCACGTCTATGAGCCGCGCGCCATCGAGCAGCCGGATGCCCGCCTCGGCTTTCTTGCCGCACTGCGCAAGCATCATGCAGCGCGCAAGACCATTGCCGGAGAGAATGCCGCCAGAGAAGTCATCACATGAGCGAGGTTGAACTCTATCCGGGCCGCGTCTCGCCGCTCGGCTTGGGCACGATCCCGCACGCCGACATCCTGGAATATACCGGCCTGGAATTGCTGCAGCGCATCGTCGATGGCAAATATCCGGCGCCGCCGATCTCATTTCAGCTGAATTTCACCCTCACCGAAGTCTCGGAAGGGCGCGCTGTTTTTCACGGCATGCCGGGCGAGCGTCACCTCAATCCGCTGGGCAGCGTGCATGGCGGCTGGGCGGCGACGCTTCTCGATTCGGCTTTGGCCTGCGCCGTGCAGACACTGCTCGAAAAGGGCGAGGCCTATACGACCGCGGAATTCAAGGTCAATTTGACACGGCCGATCACGCCCAGGACCGGCGAGGTGGTCTGCGAAGGCAAGGTGGTCCACAAAGGCCGTACGCTTGCCGTTTCGGAAGCGACGCTGAAGGATGCCGGCGGCAAGCTGCTGGCTTTCGGCACCGAGACATGTTCCATATTTCCAGCCGCCAATCTGGCGGCACGTTGAGTTTTCCAGCTGTCCAGCCGTCGCCTGGCCGCCGTATTTGAATGTCAGTGAGATGAAACGTCAGTGAAAACTGGCCTGGTTTGGGGGAACCGCCATGTTTGAGAGCCTGATCGGCCTTGTCGCCATCATCGCCTTGTTCGTCATCATTTCGCGCCAGCAAGGCCGCATCGGCCTGATCGAGCGCGAACTTGGTGCGTTGCGCAGCCTTGTGCTTTCAGGCGCAGTGCCATCAGTGGTCAAGCCGTCCGAACTGGCGGCCACCGATGGCAAGGAGGACGCGGCGCCGGTGCCGGCGGCAGCGGCCGATATAGCTCCAGCAGCAGTGAGCGAGCCGACCGCCGCACCGATGCCCGCTGCAGAAGCGGAAGCTCCGTCCGGCGAGATCATGTCCGGGCCATGGACCGCGGGCGAGCCGAAGGCAACGGAACCCACCGAACCTGCCACAACGCCGAAAGCCGCCCGCCAGTCCGATGTCGAAACGGCGCTCGGCACCCGCTGGGCGGTCTGGGTGGGCGGCATCGCGCTGGCGCTGGGCGGGTTGTTCCTGATCCGCTACACCATCGAGGCTGGCATTTTCGGTCCCGGCGTGCGGCTCACCATGGCCGCGGTGCTCGGGCTGGTCCTGGTCGTGGGCGGCGAGTTCATCCGCCGCACCGGCTTCAAGATGCCCGTGCAAGGCGCCGCGGGCGCTTATATTCCGGCAATCCTGACAGCGGCGGGTGCCTTCATCCTGTTCGGCACCGTCTACGCCGCCCATGGTATTTACGGTTTCATCGGGCCGGCGCTCGCCTTCACGCTGCTCGGCGCCATCGGCGTGGCGACGATCGCGGCCGCTCTCGTCCACGGCCAGGCGTTGGCGGGCATCGGCCTTGTCGGCGCCATGGTGACGCCGGTGTTGATCGCCTCGCAGGCGCCCAATCCCTGGGCGCTGTTCGGCTATCTGGCGATCGTGCTTGCCGCCACCGGTGTCATCGCCCGCATGCGCGATTGGAAGCTGCTGATGGCGGCGGCCTTTTTCGGCACCGGCATCTGGACCATCCTCTACATGACAGACGCACCGGGGGCGAACCTCTCCGCCATCCTGTTCATCAACGCGGTCACGCTCGCCGTGCTCGCTTTTGTCTGGCTCGGCCGCCGTGGCGACGAGACTGGACCGGCCAGGGCTTTCGACTGGCCGTCGATCGTGCCTGGGCTGTTCGTCGCATTCTCGGCGCTGGGCCTGTCGGTCGACCCGGTCTTCGCCGCCGCCGGCGATGCGTTGCCGGCGGCAGTGCTGCTCGCCGTGATGGTGGCCGTCGCGGTCTATCGACCGCTGGCGCTGCCCCTGCTTTTCGCGGCCGGACTGGCGACGGTGCTGATCTATCTCGGCATCATCCCGCCGACCTCGATCGCTTCCGATTTTTCGGGCGGCGCTCTTGGTGTCGATGGACTGCCGCTTGCAACCTCCAACGCGCTGACATGGCGCATCGGCATCGCGCTGGGCCTGGTCTTCATTGGCGCCGGTCTCTGGGCAGCCCGGAAGTTCGCGGCCTCCTCCTGGCCGCGGTCCGCCTCCTGGGCGGCATGGGCCGTCGTCGTGCCGCTGGTCGTTCTGCTGGCGCTCTGGTTCACCTTCGGCAATCTCGACCGCGACTTTGTTTACGCCGGCATCGCGGCATTGCTGGTGGTGATTTTCGCCGCCGGCGGCGAGTGGATCGCAAGGGCCGAAGCGCAGCCGCTCAAGGGCGGAATGGCTGTGTCATTTGCCTTGGGCGGCGCGGCAATCGCCGGCCTCCTGATGCTGCACATGGCTTTCGGCTCGGGCTGGACCACCATGTTGCTGGGTGCCGCGGCCATCATACCGGCGCTGGCGACACGCTGGCGTTCTTATCCGGCGCTCGGCTGGATTTCTGTCGGCGCCGTGATCGCGGTGCTCGGCCGCGTCGCCTTCGATCCGACAATCGTCGGCGCTGAATTCCTCTCCACGACGCCGGTGTTCAACTGGCTGCTGCCGGGCTATGGCATACCGGCGCTGGCCTTCGGTTTTGCTGCCTGGCAACTCGCCCGCACCACCGATGGCCGGCCGCGCCTCGCCATGGAAGCGGCCGCGGCGCTGTTTGCGCTGCTAGCCGTTGCCATGCTGGTGCGTCACGCCATGCATGGCGGCGTGATCGACACGGGTGCCATGACGCTCGCCGAACAGGCGATCTACACGCTGATCGCGATCGGCGCCGGCGCCATCCTGGTCGCCATCGACATGCGCTCGCCAAGTTCGGTGCTGCGCTATGGTTCGATGGCCGTCGGCGTGGTCTCGGTCGCCTTCATCGTTGTCAGACATTTCGTGGTGCTGAATCCGCTATTCACCGACGAATCGACAGGCCGGATCCCGGTGTTCAACCTGTTGTTCCTCGCCTATTTCCTGCCGGCGGTCGCCGCCGGCGGGCTGGCGCTTTACGCCGGGGACAAGCGGCCGAAATGGTATGCGCAGATGTTGGCGCTGGTGGCGGCGCTGCTTGCCTTTGCCTATGCCACGCTTTCGGTGAGGCGGCTGTTCAAGGGCGAGTTCATCGGCCTGTGGAGCGGGCTTGGCCAATTGGAAACCTACACCTATTCGGCGCTCTGGCTGGTCATCGGCGTGGCGCTGCTCACCGCCGGCGTCTGGCTGAAGTCGCAGGTGCTGCGCATTGCCTCCGCCGGGCTGATCGCTGTCGCCGTGCTGAAGGTCTTCCTCTTCGACATGTCCGAACTGGAGGGCGTGCTCAGGGCGCTGTCCTTTATCGGGCTCGGTGCCGTGCTGATCGGCATCGGGCTATTCTACCAGCGGCTTTTGACGCGGGCGGCGAAGGAGGGAAGCGTAGCATCTTGAAGGAATATGCAACGTAGAATATATGAATATCCATCGGAGGAATTCCATGCCGCTCTACATCCGTGACGATGAGGTGGATGCGCTGGCAACCAGATTGCAGCGCGAGACCAACGCCCCGAGCAAAACGGAGGCGGTTCGGATCGCGTTGGTACACGAACTTGAGCGCAATCGCGCCACAGTGCCGCTTCGCGATCGGATTGCGAGGCTACAAGCCGAGGCCAGGAAGCTTGGCCTGCCCACCCCCGATTTCGACATGAAGAAATTCACCGACGAGATGTGGGAAGACTGATGTTCGTCGACGCATCGGTGATCGTCGGAATTCTCAATTGGGAACCTGGGTGGGAGGAACTGGTCAAGCGGCTTTCCGGTTTTGCCGGCCCGCTCTACGTATCTGCGCTGGTGCGTTTCGAGGCGACGCAGGCAGTGGCGCGCGCAGCCGCGGGCTCCCACAGGCCGGATGCTGAAGCCCTTCTCAGGGCTCGCGATCTGATCGATCGTTTCATTGTGGAAATTGGCGCGGAAAATGTGGTCATCGGCGAAGACATTGGCTCCCAGGCCATTGATGCAAGTGCGCGCTATGGCAAGGCTGTCGGCCATCAGGCCCAACTGAATTTCGGCGACTGTTTCGCCTACGCTTGTGCCAAAAGTCTCAATGTTCCGCTGCTCTACAAGGGCAATGATTTCCCGTTTACCGATTTGGGATAATTCGGCTTCTTGTTGATTGCCGGGAATAATTTAGCCGATCACGTCGTTGTCTCATTGCTTGGGTGACCGGGGCGGCGGACCGCTTCGCGCTGGCCGCTTGCGCCGCGCCGGGAAGGCGCGTTCAATCGAGATCAACAAAGGCGACCTCAGAACCAGCGGTCATGGACGAAAAGAAGGCAGCAATCCTTGGCGAAATACCGCGCCTGCGCCGCTACGCACGCTCGCTTTTGCGCGACCGCGATTCTGCCGACGACCTCGTCCAGGACTGCCTCGAACGCGCACTGCTGCGGCTCGAGAACTGGCAGACGGGAGAGAGCCCCAGGAGGTGGCTGTTTACGATCATGCATCATTTGTTCATCGACCAGATGCGCAAGGTGAACCGCCGAGGCGAGGCGGCGATGCTGCCGCTGGAAGCGGGCGAGGCGGTTGCCCAGCCGGCCGAACAGTTGGAGGGCATCGCCTCACGCGAAATCATCAATGCTTTGCAGGCGATCAGCCCCGATCGCCGCGCCGCGCTTGTCATGGTCGCGATCGAGGGCTTTTCCTATGCCGAAGCCGCCAACATTCTGGGCGTGCCCGCCGGCACGCTGATGTCACGCATCGCGCGTGGGCGTGAGGAATTGCGTGGGTTGCTGGATGATACGGCGCGCCGCCGCACGATAAGGATCGTCGAGAAATGATCCGCCGCGATTTTTCCGAACGTGACATCCACATGGCGCTCGACGGCGAGCTGCCGGCCGACGAGCGTGCCGCCTACGATGCCTGGCTCGAAGCCAATCCCGAGATGAAGGCCAGGAGCGTCCGCTTCACCGCCGACCGGGAGGCATTGCGCGCCGCCTTTGGCGGCGTGCTGGATGAGGCTGTACCCCTGCGTTTGCGCAAGGTGGTGCTCGGCGAGGCGCCGCTCAGGGTCGCCGCGCCACGCTCGCGCTGGTGGCTTGCCGCTGCTGCGGCCGTGCTTCTGGCCGCGGGCGGATTTGGCGGCTACTTTGCCGGCATCGACGGCTTCGGGCAGGAGGATCCGGCTGAAGACAGGCTCGCCGAACAGGCGATCGCCGCCCATGTCATCTTCGCCGCCGAGAAGCGGCATGCCGTGGAAGTGCCTGCCAGCGACAAGGATCATTTGCAGACCTGGCTGTCCAATCGGGTCGGCTTGAGGCTGGTCGCCCCGGACCTGACCGCCAACGGTTTTCAACTGATCGGCGGCCGGTTGCTGCCGGCCGGCGAAAGCAAGGCCGCGATGCTGCTCTACGAGGACGACAAGGGTGAGCGCATATCGCTCTTCGTCACCGCGGAATCGACGGAGAACGCCAAGGGCACCTATGCTGCGGCGCAGGACGGGCCGCAGGCCGTCTATTGGCTGGACAAGGGCTATGGCTGCGCCGTCGTCGGCTCGCTGCCGCGCGAGCAATTGGCGGTAGTGGCCAAAAATGCCTATGGCCAGCTTCTGGCTGGTCTCGCGAGCTGAGCGGGCTGTGATCTTCCGCCACGGGCAGGCTTCAACGGCGATCTTGCGCAAAGCTTGCCGGCCTCCCTGCCGCCACGGAAACTGTCACAATTCGGCCCTAATCAAGGAGCGATAGCGCTTGATGAATACCGGCGCTTCGGCCGGTGTTCGCGACGCTTTTGACCGGGGCCGTTTCCGCAACGCAATCGAGGTTTCCTCAAGCCGCATGCCTGCCGAGATCCGCACGGCCCGCGCGTCCGACGTCGATGATCTCGCCGCCATCGAGAAAGCTGTGTTCTCGAGCGATCGCATCTCCCGCCGCTCCTTTCGCCAGTTCATCGAGCGTGAGACCGCCGAGACGCTGGTCGCCGAAATCGATGGCCGCGTCGCCGGTTATTCGATCGTGCTGTTTCGCAAGGGCAGTGGGGTCGCGCGGCTCTATTCCATAGCTGTCGGCCCGTTTTTCGGGGGACTCGGTGTCGGCCGCCAGCTGCTGTCGGCGGCCGAGGAGGCAGCCTTCGAGCACGACCGCATGATGCTGCGCCTCGAAGTGCGCGAGGACAACGGCCGGGCCATCCGCATTTACGAGCAGGCCGGCTATCGCAAGATCGGCCGCGAGCCGGGCTACTACTCCGACGGCGAGACGGCGCTTCGTTATGAAAAGACACTGCGCGGCGATCTCCCGGTCGCCACCAAGGTGCCGTTCTATCAGCAGACCTGCGAGTTCACCTGCGGTCCATGCTGCCTGATGATGGCCATGGCCAATTTCGACCGAGGCTTCGTGCCGGACCCGGTGATGGAAATCCGCCTCTGGCGCGAGGCGACGACCGTCTTCATGATGTCTGGACCTGGCGGCTGCGAGCCGTTCGGCCTGGCGGTCTCGGGGTACGAAAGCGGACTTGCGGCGGAGATTTTCGTTTCCTTCTACGGCGCGCTGTTCCTGCAGTCGGTGCGCAGCGAGGACAAGCGCCGGGTGATGGAGCTGGCTCAGGTCGACTTTCGCCGCCGCGCGGAACTTTACGGCATCCCGGTGAATTACCGTTCGTTCACCATCGACGATATCAGAACCGCGATCGCTGGAGGGAAGTTGGTGCTGGTGCTGATCAGCGGCTTCCTGATGTTCGGCAAGAAGGTGCCTCACTGGGTACTGGCCATCGGCGACGATGGCGACCATATCCTGATCCACGATCCCTGGGTCGAGGATGAAAGGCAGGAAACCATCCTTGATGCCGCCAACATTCCCGTGCCTTACGGCATCTTCATGAACATGGCGCAGTTCGGCCGTGACGGACTGCGTGCCGCCATCACTTTGGGAAAGAGATAATGACCTGGGTCATTCTTACCGGCAGGCAGAGCGATCTCGACCAGGTGGCGACACCGCACAAGATCATCACCAATCGCGAGTATCTCGCGCATCCCTCGCTATTTCGCGGCCAGCGGCCGAAGGTCATCAACCTGTCGAACAACTACGGTTACCAGAGCCGCGGCTACTATGCCTCGCTGCTGGCGGGCTCGCGCGGCCACAAGGTCATCCCGACCGTCGAGACGATGATCGACCTGTCCGAGCGCAAGCTCTACGAACATGCGCTGCCGGAACTGGAATTGGCGCTCAACAAATGCCGCAAGGACCTCGGCGGCGCCTTTCCGGCGAAGGTGTGCATCTTCTTCGGCATCGGGCCGTCGAAAGTGTGGGACCGCTTCGCCAAGCTGTTGTTCGACTGGTTCCGGGCACCGGCGCTCGAGGTCCACATCAAGGACAGCGCCGAATGGGCCTCGATCCGCAAGATCGGCTTCCACCCCTTGGCGCGCATGACCGAGGACGAGGAAAAAAGCTTCATCCAGTGCCTTGAGACCTACACCAACCGCGAGTGGCGCGACACCAAGGGCCGCACGCCGGCGCGCTACACCTTCGCCACGCTTGTCGATCCGCATGAGGAACTGCCGCCGTCGGAAATCTCGTCGCTGCGCTACTGGGCCAAGATAGCCGAAAAGATGGGGGTCGAAATCGAGCCCATCACCAGGAAGGATCTCGCCAAGCTCGCCAACTACGATGCGCTGTTCATCCGCGAGACCACCTCGATTTCCAACCACACCTATCGTTTCGCCCGCCGCGCCCAGCAGGAGGGCATGCCGGTCATCGACGACCCGCTGTCGATGATCCGCTGCACCAACAAGGTCTATCTCAACGAGTTGATGGCCTACAACAAGGTGCCGGTGCCTCCCACGGTGATGATCGCCGGTACCTCGGACCTCGAACTCGCCGCGCAGACGCTGGGCTTTCCGTTGGTTCTGAAGATCCCGGATTCCTCCTTTTCGCGCGGCGTCAAGAAATGCGCCAACCTGGAGGAGCTGACGCGGCTCGCGACCGAGTGGCTGGAGGATTCCGATCTTCTGATCGCGCAGAAATTCATCCCGACCGAGTATGACTGGCGTGTCGGCGTGCTCGGTGGGCAGCCATTGTTTGCCGTCCACTATCTGATGGCCAAGAAGCACTGGCAGATCGTCAACCACAAGGCCAATGGCAAGCCCGACCAGGGTGGCATCAAGACCTTCACGCTGAAGGAGACGCCGCCCCATGTCGTCGAGACCGCGGTCAAAGCGGCGCGCTGCATCGGCGACGGCCTCTACGGCGTCGACCTCAAGGAGACCAAGGACGGTGTCTTCGTCATCGAGGTCAACGACAATCCCAACCTCGACCATGGCTGGGAGGATTCCGGCGAAAAGGACGAGGTCTGGGTGCGGCTGACGCAGTGGTTCCTTGAGCGGCTGGACAGGCCGGGGCGGTAGTCAAACCGAGGGAAAAAGATGCTGTTCATCGTGATCGAGGACTTTACCGGCTGCGATCGCAAGGAGATCTACCGCCGTTTCCGCGACCGTGGTCGCCTGAAGCCGGATGAGCTTGTCGTTCACCACAGCTGGATCGCGGCTGATATGAGCCGCTGCTTCCTGCTGGTCGAAGCCGATGACGTCACGCTGCTGCAGCGTTGGGTCATCGAATGGGCGGATCTGGTCGAATTCGAGATCGTTCCCGTGGCGACCAGCAAGGATATGACGCAAGCATTGAGCGGGCACCTTTGACCGTCCAGCCGCCTGCTGTGTCAACGGAATACAGGCGAACCCACCGCGCGCTGGCATTCACGGATCAGCCAATCGCGGAACGCCGCCACGACGTCGCGCCGGCCGCTTCTTTCCGGGATCGTCAGGCAATAGGGCTGGCGCAGCGCAATCGCCCTGGCGGCGGGCCGGACCAGCCTGCCGTCCTCCAGAGCCTCGGCACAATAGACCCCTTGCGCCAGCGCCACGCCCAACCCCGAAATGGCAAGGTCGAGCGCCGCGCGTGACGAGTTGGCCGAGAGGCCGCGCTGCGCTGCCCGGTCGGGCTGGATGCCGGCCGCGTCGAACCAGTTGCCCCAGGACGGAAAAGACGCGCCGGTCGGCCCCCAGTCCGTGTGGATCAGCGGCAGCCCGGCGAGCGGTCCGCCATCTGCCTTGACCATGCTGGCAAGCCTTGGCGCGCAGACGGGATAAACCGCGTCCTGGACGATGTCCTCGGTCGGGTGCTCGCGATAATGCGGCCCGTACGACAGCCTGATATCGATCAGCTCGCGATCGAACGGCATCGGATCGTCATCGCCCCGGAGCGAAATATCGGCAGCGCCATGGCTTGCGACGAAGCCGGCCAGGCGCTGCGAAAGCCAACCCATGGCCATGGATGGCGGGACCGACACCACCAGGCGCGGGCGGAAGACGTCGCCGCCCAGTTCGCGCGCGACGCTGCCGATTTCCTGGAAAGCCATGGTCAGCCGTGGCAGCATTTCCACGCCCGCCTCGGTGAGGACGACGCGGCGGTTGACGCGATGGAACAGCTTGCGGTCCATCTGTTCTTCGACCGAGCGGACGAGCTGGCTGACCGCGGCAGGCGAAACCGAAAGCTCTTCCGCCGCCGCGGCAAAGCTGCCTGTGCGCGCCGCGGCCTCGAACGCCTGCAGTCCTTTCAGCGATGGGGATGTAACCATGATCACCAGATAGGTAAGCTAACCTTATCTAAATCACAGAAATCGTCGTTTTTGGAAAGTTTTTTCATCGGCTACAATGGATGTCATCAAATCCCAGCCAGGATCGAAGCCGATGGACCATCGCGACATCATCGCGTCATTGACCCCGGAAGAGCGCAATCGTCTGACCGCCAAGTCCGATGTCGCGGGTCTCGTTCAGCTCGGCGCCCATTGGGGCGCGATCATGGTCATTGGAGCGCTGATTGCGGCCAAGGTGCCATTCTGGCCGCTGCTGATGCTGCCGCAAGGCATCCTGATCGTGTTCCTGTTCACGCTCCTTCATGAGACGGTTCATCGCACGGCGTTTGAGACGCAAAGGCTGAACGATGCGGTGGCGCGGGTGTGCAGCCTGGCGATCGCGCTGCCGGCCGACTGGTTCCGCTACTTCCATTTCGCCCATCACCGCTTCACCCAGGATCCGGACAGCGACCCGGAACTGGCGTCCCCGAAACCGGAGACGCTGCGGCAGTACCTCGTGCACGTTTCCGGCATCCCGGTGTGGTGGGGCCATTTCAAGACGCTCCATGCCAATGCCATTGGGCGCAGCCAGGACAGCTATGTACCGCCGAAGGGCCGCCCCAAGGTACGGACCGAAGCGCGCTTGATGATTGCCATCTATGCCGTGGTCATTCTGCTCGCCGTCTATTTCCGGCTCCCCGTGCTTCTCTATGTTTGGATCATTCCCGCTTTGCTCGGACAGCCATTCCTGCGCCTCTACTTGCTGGCCGAGCACGGTCGCTGTCCGTTCGTCGCCAACATGCTGGAGAACACCAGGACGACACTGACCAACTGGCTTGTCCGCAAGCTCGCCTGGAATATGCCGTTCCACGCCGAGCATCATGCCTATCCCGGCGTGCCGTTTCATCAGCTGCCGCGGTTTCATGCGCTGATCGAGCGGCATCTCAAGGTGGTCGAGCCGGGCTATGTCAGCTTCCATGAGAAATACATTGAGACACTGCGTTGAGCGGCCTGTCTCAGCCCGCCTGGCTGCGAGGTGCACGCGACTTCAACAGGCGCTGGATGTCCGCCGCCTTCGACGGCACGCCGATCAGATAACCCTGCGCCTCCGTGCAACCATTGTGGCGCAGCATGTCGAGTTGCACCTCCGTCTCGACGCCCTCGGCCGTGACGACGATGCCAAGCTCCGTACCGAGCCCGATAATGGTGCGAACGATCGCCGCCGTATCGCGATTGCCGAGGTCGCGGATGAATGAACGGTCGATCTTGATCTTGTCGACCGGGAATCGCCTGAGGTAGCCGAGCGAGGAATAGCCGGTGCCGAAATCGTCCAGCGCGATGCGAATGCCGAGGTCGCGCAACTGCCGCAGCGTCTTCAAGACGGCTTTGCTCTCGTCCATCAGCACGGTTTCGGTGATTTCCAGCTCCAATTGCCCGGCCGGCACGCCCGAAAAGGCCAGTGCCGAGATGACGCCGCGGGCAAACCCGTCGCTTTTGAGCTGCACGGCCGAGACGTTGACCGCGATACGCAAGCCCGGTGGCCAGCCGGCCGCCGCCGCGCAGGCCTTCCTCAGTGCCCACTCGCCGAGCGGCACGATCAGTCCGGTGTCTTCGGCGACCGGAATGAATTGGTCCGGCGCGACCGTCCCTCGCGCCGGGGAATGCCAGCGCATCAAGGCCTCGGCGCCGGTGATCTCGCCGGAGGCGATGTTCATGATGGGCTGGAAATCGAGATCCAATTCCTGACGCGGCAACGCTGTCTCCAGGTCGACTTCAAGCGCCCGGCGGGTCTGCACCATGGCGTCCATTTCGGGTTCGAAGAAGCGATAAAGGTTTCGTCCTTCGCTCTTCGCCCGATAGAGCGCCGTATCGGCGTTTTTTAGCAGCGAATCGGCGTCCCTGCCGTCGTCGGGGAAAACGGCGATGCCCAGGCTGATGCCGACATGCATGTCCCGGTTCTCGTCGCGGAACGGTTTTGAAATCGCCTCGACGATGCGCTTCGCCATTTTCTCGGCATTGGCAATGCCCTTGAAATTGGACTGCATGACGACGAACTCGTCACCGCCGAAGCGCGCGACGATGTCTGTTTCATTGCGCAGGCAACGCTGCAGCCTCTCGGCGACGCATTTCAGCAGCCAATCGCCGGCCGGGTGCCCCCAGGTGTCGTTGATCGCCTTGAAGCGGTCGAGATCGAGCGAGAAGATCGCCAACCGTGCGGCCGCCGCGTCTTCCAAGGCGAGGTCGAGCCGTTCGCGAAACATAGAGCGGTTGGGCAGCCCGGTCAGCATGTCGTGATGCGCAAGATGGGTCATGCGCTCTTCGGTGCGGCGGCGCTCGGTGACGTCGTCGAAAGTCGCCACCCAGCCGCCGCCGCTCATCGGCCGGCGTGTGACCAGGATCGTCCTGCCGTCGGCAAGATGCCGATAGGCCGAATGGATTTTTCCCGCGCGCCGGCAGGCTTCGGTCTTGGCAACTTCGCTGTCGACGTCGATCTGCGTATAGATGCCGAGTTCCAGCAAGCGTTCGAGTGCGTCGCGATGCGTCGTTCCAAGCGGGAAATCCGCTGCCTTGACCTTGAAAAGCTCCAGAAAACGCTCGTTGCGCACGATCATCTTGCCGTCGGCGTCATACATCAGCAGGCCTTGCGACATGTTGGCGAGTGCTGCGTCGAAGCGGCGATGCTGTTCCTTCAGATCCTGCTCGGCGCGCCGCTGTTCGGTGATGTCCTCGTAGATCGAGACCCAGCCGCCCGAGGCCAGCGGACGGTGCGAGATGCGGATGATGCGGCCGTCCGCCAGCGCCTCCTCGTAGGTCGAGGGTTTTGCCTGGTCGATATAGGGCTTGCGGATGGCGTAGAGCTCGTTGGCGCTTTGCGAGGCGATGCCGATGTCGACGCTGTGCCGCAGGATGTCGATGAAAGAGATGCCGGGCCGCACCACCTTGGCGTCGAGGCAGAAGATGTCGATATAGTTGCCGTTGCAGATGATCATGCGCTCGTCGGCGTCGAACATGCAAAGCCCATGCGACATGTTCTCGACAGCAGCCGAAAAGCGTTCGTTCTGTTCGCGCAGTTCGTCTTCCATGCGGCGTGAGCGTTCCATGCCTTCGGCCGCCCGTTCCGGGACGATCGAACCATCCTTAACGTCCACGACGGGCATGGGGCGCGCCTGCGGTGCGTGATCGAACATCGCACTGTTGACGCTTCCGGTTAATTTAGCGTTTTCTACCCTATCGCGGGTGCCGGGGCCTGATGCCGCGATTTTTCGATCGCCGAAAACCGCTTCAGGAAGGCATTCTGTGCCCAGGTCACCGAACGCGGTGCGAAATCGAAACGCTCGGCGGAAAAACCGCGCGGGCGGCCGAAGAACTCCGTTGCCTCGGCGGTCGAAAAGCCGGCGAGCAGCGTTGCCTCGAAATAGGCGGCGATCTGGTCGGCGCGCTTGATTTCCTTGCGCAACCCCGCGGCCAGGTCGGGGGGCAGCGAGAAGCGCAGATGGATGGCGCGCTGCAAGCGCAATTCGCAGTCCTTGTAACTGCCGCCCATCACCGACTTGAACGGCGAGATCATGTCGCCGATGACATATTCGGGCGCATCGTGCAGCAGCGCCGCCAGCCGGTCGTCGGCCGAAGCCGTGGGCATCAGTTCGTTGAACAGCGCCTCCACCAGCAGCGAATGCTGGGCAACCGAAAAAGCATGCTCGCCGCTGGTCTGGCCGTTCCAGCGGGCAACGCGGGCGAGCCCATGGGCAATGTCCGAAACCTCTATGTCGAGCGGCGATGGGTCGAGCAGGTCAAGCCGGCGGCCTGACAGCATGCGCTGCCAGGCGCGTGGCGGCGCGCCGGTGCGGTCCGCCGCCATCAGGCTTCCTCCGCGCTGACGGTTTCCTGCGGGAAACTGAATTCGGCCCAGGCGGGGATGGTCAGCGTCACCGGTACGTCGCCCGCCAGGATCGGCTGGCCGGCGTCCAGCGCCGCCTTGACCCTGTCGATGCGCGCGATGGCAAGCCCGGTTGTGCCAGCACTTGAGCCGAGCGCGCCGACCGGCCGTCCCTCGACGGTCAGTTCGGTGCCCGCGACGGGCAAGGGAAGCTCCGATTGGACAATCAACACACGCCGCCTGGCCGTGCCGCGATGCTGCATACGCGAGACCACTTCCTGGCCGACATAGCAGCCCTTCCTGAAGCCGACGCCGCCTGTCTCGTCGAGCAGCACGTCGTGCGGGAAAGCATCGCCGAGCGCATAGTCAGCCCCGCTTTCGGCAATGCCGTGGGCGATGCGGAAGGCCTGCCATGCGGCGCCATCATCGGCTTGCGCAGCGCCGGCATAGGAGCGTGTGACGCTCTCGCCACCAAAGCGCCTGTCGGCGACTGCGGTTGAATCACTTTGTAAGGCGATTGACTCTTTCCCCCATGCAACAGCGACAAGTGCCTGTTCTGGCTTGGCAATCTCGACCTTGGCGCGAAGCTTGTAGAGCATCAGCCGGCGAACGAAGTCATCCGAGATATCGGCACGGCATTCGAGCCGGAAGGCGTTTTCACCAGCACGCGAGATCAGGAAGTCGAACAGGATCTTGCCTTGCGGCGTCAACAGCGCGCCCGGTTTTGCTTCGCTTTCACCCAGCGCATCGAGGTCGGTGGTGAGGATGTTCTGCAGGAAGTGCTCGGCATCCGGGCCCGAGACAGAAATCAGCGCGCGGTCTTTCAGCAGGGTAAAGGGCATGGGGCGAATAAAAGCCTGATCTTGCAAAACGGTTGGCCATTACGTAAGCCGCTGGCACTCCCCCCGCAAGAGAGCATGACCATGACCTATGACCTCATCCTGACAGGCGGCACTGTGGTCAACCATGACGGCGAGGGGCTGCGCGACATCGGCGTCAAGGGCGGGCGCATCGCCGCGATAGGCGATCTCGGCCAAGCCTCGGCCGGCGAAACGATCGACTGCCGTGGCCTGCACATCCTGCCGGGCGTCGTCGACAGCCAGGTGCATTTTCGCGAGCCCGGACTGGAGCACAAGGAAGATCTGGAAACCGGCTCGCGGGCAGCGGTGCTCGGCGGCGTCACAGCCGTATTCGAGATGCCCAACACCAATCCGTTGACCACCAGCGAGGCAGCGCTTGCCGACAAGGTTCGGCGCGGCGGTGGCCGCATGCATTGCGATTTTGCGTTCTGGGTCGGTGGTACACGCGAGAATGCCAAGGATGTTGGCGAACTTGAGCGGTTGCCCGGTGCGGCGGGCATAAAGGTCTTCATGGGATCGTCAACCGGCGATCTGCTGGTCGAGGATGATGAAGGCGTCGCCTCGATCCTGCGAAATACCCGCCGCCGTGCGGCCTTTCACTCGGAGGATGAGTTCCGGCTGCGTGAGCGCCTTAGCGAACGCATCGAGGGCGACCCGTCATCGCATCCGGTCTGGCGTGACGAGATCGCCGCCTTGCGCTGCACCGAGCGGCTGGTGCACGTTGCGCGCAGCGTTCGCGCCCGCATCCATGTCCTGCACATTTCGACCGCCGAGGAGATCCTGTTCCTCGAACGGCACAAGGATGTCGCGACCTGCGAGGCGACGCCGCACCATCTGACGCTGAGCGCCGACGACTATGCGCGGCTCGGCACGCTGATCCAGATGAACCCGCCCGTGCGGGCCGCGCGCCACCGCGACGGCGTCTGGCACGGCATCGCGCAAAGCATCGTCGACGTGCTCGGCTCCGACCACGCGCCCCACACACTGGCCGAGAAGGCAAAAACCTATCCAGCTTCGCCCTCGGGCATGACTGGCGTACAGACGCTGGTGCCGGTCATGCTCGACCACGTCAATGCCGGCCGGCTGACGCTGCAGCGCTTCGTCGACCTGTCCAGCCACGGCCCGCAGCGTATCTTCGGCATGGCTGGAAAAGGCCGCATCGCCGCCGGCTATGACGCTGACTTCACCATCGTCGACATGAAGCGGCGTGAAACCATCACCAACGCGCAGGCCGGTTCGAAGGCCGGCTGGACACCCTATGACGGCAAGCAGGTCACCGGCTGGCCGGTCGGCACCGTCATTCGCGGTCGCCGCATCATGTGGGAAGGCGAAATCGTGACGCCAAGCCAGGGCAGGCCCGTCGAGTTTTCCGAGGCGCTGCCGGCATAGGCTCGGACCGAAGGGCCCGGTTAGTGGCGGCGCCATACCTGCCCGGCTGTTCCATGGCGACCGTTCCCTGGGGAGGGTGGGCCCGCTCAGTCCCCGGCAACGAAGAAGGTCCACTGCCCGGCGGGCGTGATGCCGACGCGGTAGAAGATGTAGGCGCCGAACTGCTTCATGTCGTCGAAATCGCCGGCGGTGACGATCTTGAACAACTCGACCCGCTGCTTGGCGTCGAGCTTGTCGAGCGGCAGCGCGAAGAAATACGGCCAGACATAGAGTTCCTGCGGTGTTCCGGCATCGACATGGACATAGCCGGCGCTGAGCACTTCTTCCAGAATGGCCAGGATTTCCTGGCCGTCCGGGTCGCCGGAGAGCCCTTTGAGGAAGGCGATGGCGTCGCCGTCGATGTCGGTCAGCGACAGCTGGGTCATGCTGTCGCCCTTGCCGATCAATGGCCTGAGCTTTTCGATGTCGCCGGTCCTGCAAGCCTCGATAATCAGGTCGTGCATGCGCCGCACGGGCTCGGGCAGCTTGGCGAGGTCGTACACCACCTCCGGCAGGGGCGCTTCGGGGTCGACACGCGGCCTGTTGCTGCTGCCATCCGATGGGCTGTCGGGTTCCGCCGCGTCCGGAGCAGCCGGCTGGCTGGTCGAAGGCGTTCCCACGGGATCCGGCATCGGGACTGTACTTCCGGGCGCCGAACTGTCGCTATCCGTCGGCGGCGTGACAGTGGAGGGAAGCTCTTCGCGCTGGATCTGGCTCAACGCATGGGCAGGGCTGCTCTCAAGACAAGCCACCAGTGTAAACGCAGCACAGCAAGCAGCGATACGGATGTAAAGGACCAAGCCCTTCGGCTTGCCTGACATCGGAAAATTCACTGCCCGTATCTCCCTGCTTCCGGGCATGATGCCCGAACGACACTTGATGGTCAAAGAACCTGATATCGGTTCAGTGCCGCAGCCGCTCGGGTTCGAAGGCGCCAGCAATCACCTTCTCGCGCATGCGGTCGAGCAGGGCAAGGGCCGATGTCTCGCCATTGGCGCGCAACATTTCACCGAATGCGGTCTCAAGCGCCGCCTCGGCAATGATCTCGGGCTCGATGCCGGCCGAAAGGCCTTCCGCCCAAGCTTCGCTGTGGCTCTCCACCGCCGTCAGGCGCTTTTCTTCCCTGACCAGCGCGTCGATGTCGTTGACACCATGTTCCATAGCGATGTCCACCCTTTCAAGCGGCGATCCATCCGTGTGAATCAGGCTTGATCTGTTCCGTTTTACACGCAGCCCTAAGTAAGTATTTGTAAATACGACATTTTTTTGATCGCGCTTTACAAAGGGGCGACTGCGCCTGGCGAAGTTGCATTCAACTCGGATCAAACTTAGCCGATTAGGCCGGCCTGCGGGGTGAAAACCTTCAGTTTGAGTTAATTCCACATTTGTGCGCTAACGTTTGATTAACGTTGTTGCAGAAGTGCAACATCAGGATTGCATCAAGACACTGGCTGGCACAAGCCGGATATGCCCGCCGCCGCTCTCAGCTGCCCGGATATCTGTTGATGGACGTCTGGAGAGCTTCCCCGTTGTCCCCGGAAAACCGCGTCACACTTTTCCTGGAATTGCCCTAGTTGCCGTAGCGCGAGGCGATGTCACGCGTCAGCGTCTCGCCTTCCTTCATGTAACGGCTGATGGCTTCGGTGGCTGATGCGGTGCATTGCGTATAGGTACCGCCGAAAGAGCGGTAGCCGCGGTTGAAGCTGGCAATGAAGCGGGCGCGCCGTTCGGCATCCGGATTTTCCGAATCGAGCAGTTTTTCCATCTCGACGCGCCACTGGTCGCCCTTCTCGCCACACAGATTGCGCAGGAAATGCAGCGATCCCAAAACCTCGGCCAGCCGCATCAATCCAGGCTCGAACGGCGCCTCCGCGCTCGATGCCGGTCGCGCCGCCACGGCCGTGCTGGCGGCGAGGCACAAAACGACGAGAAGGGAGGTGCGGCTCATAAGTCTATCTGGCCAAACAATTTGTCGCCTGCAAGGCGTTTCCAGCGGGACGGTTGCGGATTTCAGCGGCTTGCAGGGGAACCGTGGGGTCGCCCCAGCAGATCTTGTGCCACCGCGAACACCGAACCGGCGAGCGGCAACGCCGCCATCTCGCCGAGCGTATAGAACGCGGCGGTCTCGGCGTCGTCGCTGGCCACCGCTTCGCCGCCGGCATAGGCAGCGCCGAAAACCGTGAGGCGGTAGTCGACCGGATGGCTCTCATCCCTGCCGTCGATATGGATTTCCCGAAGCGGGCGAAAACCGGCGGCGTGCAACCCGGTTTCTTCCAGCAACTCACGCTTCGCGGCATCCTCCAGTGTCTCGCCGGCCTCGACCTTGCCGCCCGGAAAGGCGTAGAGCCCTTGCGAAGGCGGCCTTGCGCGCTTGACCAAGAGCACGGTGTCACCACGCACCACCGCGACCGAGACTGCCGGCAGTATCTTTCGTTGTTCGTTCATGGCTCCCAACCGTTCGATCGCCGCAGTCCGCTGTGGACGGCCAGTGCCGCACAGCTTTAGCGGTTGCAGTGCGGCTGTTCCATCGCCACTTTCTTGCGCAACCATTCGAGAGGCACGATCGATCATGTGCGGACGCTTTGCCTTGACCGCCACGCCGGACCAGACCGCCGCCTTTCTGGGCCTGGCTGAGCTGGAGGAATTTCCGGCGCGCTACAACATCGCACCGACGCAGCCAGTGCTGATGGCGATCTCCGGGGCGCCACGGGCGCCAGGCTCCAACCTGCCGGACCGCCAGTCGATGCTGGTGCGCTGGGGCCTCATTCCCACCTGGGTTAAGGACACCAGGGAGTTCCCGCTGCTGTTCAACGCCCGCTCGGAAGGCGCGATCGAGAAGGCCTCGTTCAAGGCGGCCATGCGCCATCGCCGCGCTCTGGTGCCGGCATCCGGCTTCTACGAGTGGCGGCAAACGGGCGGCAAGAAGGGGCAACCTTACTGGATACGGCCCCGGCATGGCGGGTTGGTGGCCTTTGCCGGCCTGATCGAAACCTATGCCGAGCCGGGCGGCTCGGAAATGGATACGGGCGCGATCCTGACCGTCAATGCCAATGGCGACATCGCCCATATCCACGACCGGATGCCCGTGGTCGTCGATCCCGGGGATTTCGCCCGCTGGCTGGATTGCCGCACGCTCGAGCCGCGCGATGTCGCCGACCTGCTGCGGCCGGCGCGGCTTGATTTCTTCGAAGCGATCCCCGTTTCCGACCTCGTCAACAAGGTCGCCAACACCGGACCGGAAATTCAGGAGAGGGGCGAGATCGGACCGGAACCCGAGAAGGTCAGGCGCCAGAAGCCTGGCGCGGACGACGGTCAGATGACGCTGTTCTAGCCAAGCCCGTCGAGGGCTTCATTTTCAAGGCACCTGTTTGCGCCCCGACCGCCGGCGGTTGCGGCGGACGCGTACCGCTTCAGGCCGCGCGGGGCGATACGATCTTCTGCGCAGGCTTCTTCTTCTTAGCGGTGTGAAGAAGGGCTGCGACGATCGCGGCCGGACCGATTGCGCGATAGTGGCTGGCCAGCGCCGGTTGCTTGGCGCGGTTGGCGTCTTGCTTGCTTCGAGGCATCTTTCTCTTCCCTGGTAACGTCTTCGTGTCTGCGTTTGATGGTTGATTCCGACCAAATCGTGACGCTTGGTGATCTAGCCGGCGAATGTTTCATGACTGTGCCGACATGTTTAATAAAATGTTTCACTGCCTGATTCCGCGTGATCGAGCGACGCGCTTCACCGTCTTTATGACGTTTTTCCTGGGATCAGCGACTTGACGGCAACACTGGCCAAGGCGATAAAGCCGCCCATGAAAACGTCTTTCGCCATTTGTGGCATTTGCATTATTGGCTAGCCTCGCGCTGGTCCGGACGTTTTCGCCTCATCTTCCCCTAGATTGGACAAACGCCCCGGCCAGCAGGCTGGAGCCTGATTTGCGCCTCGGCGCGGGGCTGGCTCCATCCAGACAAAAGTTCTGAACCGGGAAGGCATTGAATGTCTGACGCATCTAAGGGCCTGCGCCTCTACAACACGCTGACGCGGACGAAGGCGGACTTCACGCCGATCGATGCGCTGAATGTGCGCATGTATGTCTGCGGCCCGACCGTCTACGATTTCGCCCATATCGGCAATGCCAGACCGGTGATCGTTTTCGATGTGCTGTTTCGCTTGCTGCGCCATGTATACGGCGAAACGCATGTCACGTATGTGCGCAACATCACGGATGTCGACGACAAGATCAACGCGCGCGCGTTGCGCGATTTCGGCGACGAGATATCAGCCGGAAAGCTGTCGCTCAACGAAGCTATCCGGCGGGTGACCGAAAAGACCGCCGACCAGTTCCACAGCGATGTCGCCACGCTTGGCTGCCTGGAGCCGACCGTCGAACCGCGCGCCACCGAATTCGTCGAGCCCCGCGCCGACGGCAAGGCCGATATGATCAGCTTGATTCAAAGCCTGATCGAACGCGGCCATGCCTATGTCGCTGCAGGCGAAGTTCTGTTCGACACGGCGTCGATGCCCGACTATGGGCAATTGTCGAAGCGCAATCTCGATGAGCAGCAGGCCGGCGCCCGCATCGCCGTCGACGCGCACAAGAAGAACCCTGGCGATTTCGTGCTGTGGAAACTGTCGTCGCCTGAAGAGCCGGGCTGGCGGAGCCCGTGGGGCAGGGGCAGGCCTGGCTGGCACATCGAATGCTCGGCGATGTCGGCGGCCTATCTCGGCGAAGTCTTCGATATCCATGGCGGCGGCCTCGACCTGATCTTCCCGCACCATGAGAACGAGATCGCCCAGTCGCGCTGCGCCCACGGCACCGATGTCATGGCCAATGTCTGGATGCACAACGGCTTCCTGCAGGTCGAAGGGCAGAAGATGTCGAAGAGCCTCGGCAATTTCTACTCGATCCACGAACTGCTGGAGACCGAGACCTTCGGCGGCCGCAACTGGCCGGGCGAGGTTCTACGGCTGGCGATGCTGATGACGCACTACCGCGAGCCGATCGACTTTTCGATGCGCAAGCTGGAGGAGGCGGAGAACACGTTGCGCAAATGGAAACGCGCGGCCGATCTGGCGCCGACGGCGGGACAATTGCCGGCTAAGGTCGTGGAAGCCCTTTCCGACGACCTGGCCACTTACGCTGCCTTCCAGCAATTGACCCAGCTTGCCGGCGAGGCCAGCGAAGTCGAAGGCCATGGCGAGAACGCCGCCGCCGCTTCGCTCAAGGCCGCACTTCTCTTCCTCGGCTTCGACATCGGCGCGGCCAGGGTCGACGAGGCCGAGGTCGCGAGGTCGATCGCCAGGCGCCTGGAATTGATCGCCGCCAAGAACTGGGCCGAAGCCGACCGCATCCGCGACGACCTTTTGGCGCAAGGTGTACAGCTGAAGGACGGCAAGGATCCGGTCACCGGCGAACGTGTGACGACGTGGGAGGTGAAGCGGTGAGGGCGGCGCCAAGCGCCTTTGCAAGGTTGGCGGAGGCGCTGGCGACAGCCGATCTCCCCCCGCAAGGGGGGAGATTGCCTATCATCGGCGATTTCGCCAATCTTCAGCGTAAAGGTGATTGATGGGGCACGACCTCGTTCCGCCACGACAGCGCAAGAATGCGAAATCCATGCGGCGCGTCATGACCGATGCTGAGCTGAAGCTTTGGAACGAATTGCGCACCCACCGACTGATTGGAATGAGCTTTCGCCTGCAAGTGCCGATCGGCCCTTACATTGTCGATTTCGCTTGCTCGGCCTGTCGCCTCATCGTCGAGGTCGATGGCAGCCAGCATGCAGATGCCGAACATCTGCGGCATGACGAGGCGCGAAGCGCCTATTTGAAAGCCAGCGGCTGGACCGTCCTGCGCTTCTGGAACGACGACGTCATTCGCGGTATCGACAATGTCTGTCAGCACATTGTCATCGAGGCCGGCTTTGGCAATGCCGCGAGGCCGGCGGGCGAACCAGCAAGGGAGGCTGTTTCATGATCGACCATCTCGGCATCACCGTTGCCGATTTCGATGTTTCGAAGGCTTTCTACGACAAGGCGATGGCGCCGCTTGGTGCGTCGTTGCTCTATATGGTGCCGCTGGAATACACCGGCGGCGCCAAGGTCGGCGGCTATGGCCGCGACCGGCCGGTGTTCTGGTTGAGTACCGGCAAGAACAAGCCGAGAGAGCACCAGCACGTTGCCTTCACCGCGCGCAGCCGTGCCGAGGTCGATGCCTTCCATGCGGCGGCCCTTGCCGCCGGCGGCAAGGACAATGGCGGGCCTGGTCTGCGCCCGCACTATCATCCGAGCTACTATGGCGCCTTCGTCTTCGATCCCGACGGCAACAATGTCGAGGCCGTCTGCCATGACCCGGAGTGAGCAACGATGAGCCTCGACAACCGGCCGGTCTACACAGGCGGCTGCCAGTGCGGCGCGGTGCGCTTCCGCGTCGAGGGCGCGCTTGGCGATGCCTCGGTCTGCCACTGCCGCATGTGCCAGAAGGCGTTCGGCTCGTTCTACGCACCGTTGGTATCCGTGCGCGGCGCCAAGCTCGACTGGACGCGCGGCGAGCCGAAATATTTCCGCTCGTCCAGCCATGTCGATCGAGGGTTTTGCGCCAATTGCGGGACGCCGCTGACCTTTACCGCGCCTGATGGTGTCGGTCTCGCCATCGGTGCGTTCGACAATCCGGCGGAGATCGTGCCGTCGATCCAGTGGGGCACCGAGGCAAAACTGCCCTATGTGGACGCCATCCCGAAACTGCCGGGCGAGGAGACGATGGCCGATATATCATCGGCTCCGTATCTCGCCGATCTCGTCTCATATCAGCACCCGGACCACGATACGGAACAGTGGCCGCCAAAGGAAAAGTCATGACCGATCAGGTTCGAACCGGCGGCTGCCAATGTGGCGCCGTGCGCTTCCGCATCAAGGGCGCGCTCGGGCGCCCGTCCATCTGCCACTGCCGCATGTGCCAGAAGCAGTTCGGCTCGTTTTTCGGTGCGCTGGTGACGGTGCCCAAGGACGGCGTCGAATGGACCCATGAGGAACCGAGCTATTTCCAGTCCTCGGTCAATATCGATCGCGGCTTTTGCGCTCGTTGCGGCACACCGCTGACCTACCGCCAGCCCGGCGGCCTCGAAATCGCGATTGGCGCCTTCGACGACCGCTCCGATCTGGCGCCGCAGATCCAGGTCAATTACGCCGCGCGGCTGCCCTGGGTGGAGACGATCTTCGATCAGCCCATCCACCAGGATTCAGACTTCTACACAAGGCAGGAGCAGATCATCTCCTTCCAGCATCCCGATCACGAAACGGCCAACTGGCCGCAACAGGGCCTGAAACTATGAGCTTGCGCACCCTCTATCCGGAAATCGAACCGTTCGACTCAGGCATGCTCGATGTCGGCAACGGTCATCAGGTCTACTGGGAGCGTTCCGGCACCAAGGGCGCCAAGCCGGCCGTGTTCCTGCACGGCGGGCCGGGCGGCACCATTTCGCCGAAGCACCGGCGGCTGTTCGACCCAAAACTCTACGACGTCGTCCTGTTCGACCAGCGCGGCTGCGGAAAATCAACACCGAACGCCTCGCTGGAGGCCAACACGACCTGGCATCTCGTCTCCGACATCGAGCGCCTGCGCGAGATGGCCGGCTTCGACAAATGGCTGGTGTTCGGCGGCTCCTGGGGCTCGACGCTGGCACTCGCCTATGCCGAGACCCACCCCGATCGCGTCAGCGAACTGGTGGTGCGCGGCATCTACACGCTGACCCGGGCCGAACTCGAATGGTACTACCAGTTCGGCGTCTCCGAGATGTTTCCCGACAAGTGGGAACGCTTCCTTGCGCCGATCCCCGAAGCCGAGCGCGGCGATATGATGGCGGCTTATCGCAAGCGGCTGGTCGGCACGGATCGCAAGGCGCAGATCGAGGCCGCCCGCGCCTGGAGCCTGTGGGAGGGCGAGACGATCACGCTGCTGCCAGAGCCGGAGACCAGCGGGCCATTTGGCGAGGACGACTACGCCGTCGCCTTCGCCCGCATCGAGAACCATTATTTCGTCCATGCCGGCTGGCTGGAGGAGGGGCAGCTTCTGCGCGACGCGCACAGGCTCAAGGACATTCCCGGCACCATCGTCCATGGCCGCTACGACATGCCGTGTCCGGCGCGCTACGCCTGGGCGCTGCACAAGGCCTGGCCGAGGGCGGATTTCCACCTGATCGAGGGCGCCGGCCATGCCTATTCGGAGCCGGGCATACTGGACCAGTTGATCCGGGCGACCGACCGGTTTGCGGGGAAGGTATAGTCGATGCACGGCGATCCTTCACACCCCCCTCTGACCTGCCGGACATCTCCCCCGCAAGGGGGGAGATTGGATGTCGCCTTCGCTTTCGCCAATCGTCGACGTTGCAGGACCAGCGCTGTCATCAAAGCTGCCGATCTCCCCCTTTGCGGGGCAGATGGCCGGCAGGCCAGAGGGGGGTGCTCAAGCACCTTGCCATCATGAAAAAGCAACGCCTCTATCTCTTCGACACCACACTGCGCGATGGCCAGCAGACGCCGGGCATCGACTTTTCGGTCGAGGACAAGATCGCCATCGCAAGGCTGCTCGACGAATTCGGCATCGACTATGTCGAGGGCGGCTATCCCGGCGCCAATCCGACCGACACCGCATTCTTTCAGCAGAAACGCACCGCGAAGGCCAAATTTGTCGCCTTCGGCATGACCAAGCGGGCAGGCGTCTCGGCCTCCAACGATCCCGGCCTTGCCGCCCTTGTGCAATCGAAGTCGGACGCCATCTGCTTCGTCGCCAAGAGCTGGGATTACCATGTCCGTGTCGCGCTTGGCTGCACCAACGAGGAGAATCTCGAGTCGATCAAAGCGTCGGTTGAAGCGGCTGTCGCTTCGGGCAAGGAGGCGATGGTCGATTGCGAGCACTTCTTCGACGGCTTCAAGGCCAATCCGGACTATGCGCTGGCCTGCGCCAGGACGGCGTACGACGCCGGCGCGCGCTGGGTGGTGTTGTGCGACACCAATGGCGGCACGCAGCCATCGGAAGTGCGCGCCATCGTCGAGAAGGTGATCGCTTCCGGCATTCCAGGCGACTATCTCGGCATCCATGCCCATGACGATACCGGCCAGGCCGTGGCGAATTCCCTTGCCGCCGTCCAGGCAGGCGTGCGCCAGATCCAGGGCACGCTGAACGGCATCGGCGAGCGCTGCGGCAACGCCAATCTGATCTCGATCGTGCCGACGCTGGCGCTGAAGCCGGCTTTTGCGGATCGCTTCGAGACTGGCATTTCAGCGGAAGCGCTGACCGGCATCTCCAGGCTCTCGCGCGCCTTCGACGAACTCTTGAACCGTGCGCCGGAAGCGCAGGCGCCCTATGTCGGCGCCTCGGCCTTCGCCACCAAGGCCGGCATCCACGCCTCGGCATTGGCCAAGGAGCCGGCGACCTATGAGCATGTGCCCCCGGAAGCGGTCGGCAACCGCCGCCGCGTCATGGTTTCCGACCAGGGCGGCAAGGCCAATTTCCTCGCCGAGCTGAAGCGGCGTGGCATTGATGTGCCCAGGGACGATCACCGGCTCGACGCGCTGATTGCCGTGGTCAAGGAGCGCGAGGCCGAAGGCTACGCCTACGAGGGCGCCGACGCCTCCTTCGAACTGCTGGCCCGCAAGATGCTGCATGGCCTGCCGGAGTTCTTCAACGTCACCTCGTTTCGCTGTATGGTCGAGCGGCGTTTCGACGCCAACGGCCAGTTGAAGACGGTGTCCGAAGCCATCGTGAAAGTGCTGGTCGACGGCGAAGAGAAGATGTCGGTGGCCGAAGGGCATGGCCCGGTCAACGCGCTCGATATCGCGCTGCGCAAGGATCTGGGCAAATACCAAAGCGAGATCGTCGATCTGGAACTCGCCGATTTCAAGGTGCGTATCCTCAATGGCGGCACCGAGGCCATCACCCGGGTTCTGATCGAATCGCATGACGGCACCGGCGCGCGCTGGTGGACTGTCGGGGTTTCCGAAAACATCATCGACGCGTCCTTCCAGGCGCTGATGGATTCGATCGTCTACAAACTGATGAAGAACCGCGAGATGGCAGGCCTTGTTGCGGCCGAGTAAGTTTGAACCATCAGCGAAAGTCCATTGATCCATCAGAACTTTGCGATGGTCTTGCAGAGGTGACTGCGCCATAGCGTTGGCCATGGCCACTGAAGTAATTACACTCGACGCGGATTCGAAAGCCCGGCGCGGCTTCCTGCTGGCGCTGGGTGCTTACCTCTTGTGGGGGTTGCTGCCGTTTTACATGAAGGCGGTGGCGCATCTGCCGCTGGCCGAGGTGATTGCGCACCGCATCGTCTGGTCGGTGCCGATCGCCGCTGCGGTTCTCATCTGGGCCGGCCGCACGGCGGACTTCAAGGCGGCATTGCGCTCGCCGCGCACCATTTCCATGGCCGCGCTGACGGCGGCGCTGATCTCGGTCAACTGGGGCATCTATGTCTGGGCGATCGCCGTCGACCGCACCGTCGAGACCGCGCTTGGCTATTACATCAATCCGCTGGTTAGTGTGGTCGTCGGCGCGCTGTTGCTTGGCGAACGGCTCGACCGCTTGCAGATCGCGGCGGTTGTGCTTGCGGCGGTCGCCGTGGCGGTGCTGACGATCGAGGGCGGCAAGCTGCCCTGGGTATCGCTGGCGCTGGCGTTTTCCTTCGCCGCCTACGGCTTCTTCCGCAAGACGCTGCCGATCGGGCCAAGCCAGGGTTTTCTGCTGGAAGTGCTTTTGCTGTCTGTGCCGGCACTTGGCTACATCGTCTACCTGATCGCGACCGGACAGGACCACATCGTGTCCAGCAACAGCACCGACACGGCATTGCTGATCGGCTGCGGTCCGGTCACATCGGTGCCGCTGTTGCTGTTTGCCTTCGGCGCCAAGCTGCTGCGGCTCTCCACCATCGGCATCATGCAGTACATCGCGCCGACCATGGTGTTCCTGATCGCCGTGCTGATCTTCGATGAACCGTTCGGCACCACCCAGGCGCTCGCCTTCGCGCTGATCTGGGCGGCACTGGCGATCTATTCCTGGTCGATGCTGACGTCGGCACGCAAGGCCTCCGCCCGATAGGGAGTTTCGATGTACCAGCTGCACATTGCCAACAAGAACTATTCCTCATGGTCGCTGCGGCCATGGATCCTGATGCGAGAGCTGGACATTGCGTTCGAAGAGCGGCTGACGCCGTTTCCAACCGGATCGAGCTGGAGCCTTTACCGATCGTTCTCGCCGAACGGGCGGGTGCCTTGCCTGACCGACGATGGCTGGGCGGTCTGGGATTCGCTTGCCATTGTCGAATATCTGGCCGAGCGGCATCACGGTGTCTGGCCTGTCGAGGCCAAGGCGCGTGCCTGGGCGCGTTCGGCCGCCGCCGAAATGCATTCGAGTTTCACAGCTTTGCGCGGCGCATGCCCGATGAGTTGCGGCGTGCGCGTCGAACCGTTTCCGATGTCCGATGCGTTGAAGCAGGATCTCTTCCGCCTCGGCGGTCTCTGGAACGATGGCCTTGCCCGTTTCGGAGGGCCGTTTCTCGCCGGCGCGCATTTCACCGCCGCCGATGCCTTTTTCGCCCCGGTGGCGTTCAGGGCGCAGTCCTACGGGCTCTCTTTCGAGGGCGCGGCGTCCGCCTATTCGGCGCAGTTGCTGGCGCTGCCGGCGATGCGCGAATGGTACGCCGCGGGCCTCGCGGAGACCTGGCGCGAGCCCGACCACGAAGCGGAAGTCCGTGCCGCCGGCACGATCATCGAGGATCTTCGCGCCTTGGCGTGAAACCGCGGGCTGCCGTTACAATCCCCGGCCAAGCCGCCTGACGAACAGATAGGTGGCCGCCGCGATAACCAATGACACCGCCGTCACCACCCAGAAGCCTATCGGCGTATCGACCAGCGGCAGCCCGCCGACATTCATGCCGAACAGGCCTGAGATGATGGTCATCGGCAGCAGCACCGCCGTCATGACGGAGAGAACATAAAGCAGCTGGTTCGACTGCATGGTCAGCTTGGCCATCAGCTCGTCCTGCAGCAGCCTCGTGCGCGCCTGCAACTGCTCGCCGTCATTGTAGAGCGTGAAGGCTCGGTGCGAGAGCCTGGCCGCCATGTCGTTGATCAGGTCGGGCAGTTCGTCGCGATGCGAATGGTCGAGATGCCGGAACAGGTTGGTCAGCGTCGCCATCTGCCGATGGATCACCACCAGCTGCCGGCGCGCCTCGACCAGCGCCTGGCGCTCATTGTGCCATGCGTCGCGCACCACGCGGTCCTCGATGCCGTCGAGCGTGTCGCCGAGCTTGCCGAGTTCTGTCGCCATGCCGTCGAGCGACTGGCCCATGACCGCCTCGATCAGCTCCGCCGGCGAGCGGAATTTCCGCGATCCGTTCTCCACCGCCTTGCGGATCGCGTCGACCGACTCCAGCGGCTGCTTGCGGGCGCCGATCAGCATCGTGTCGTTGAAGGCAAAGCGGAAATGGACGAGCCCGCGCGCCTCCGAAAAATCGTGCCTGAGATCAGGCAAATCGCCAAAGAGCCAGTTGTCCTCGTAGTCGATATGGCAGCCATGGCTGGGCGCGAGGAAGGCATCGCGGGCCGGCGCGGGCAGCGCCTTTTCGGCGCCGATCTCCTGGCGGGCGTGCAGGTCGGTGATCTGATAGCTGCGCCAGGTCCACTGCGCTTGCGCAGGATCCTTGGTGCGCAGGCCACCGGCAGTGAAATGATAGATGAAGAACAGCCCGTGCTCGTCGGGCAGATAGGGCGACAGGTCGGTGCCTTCGGGGAGGGCGGTGTCCATAGGGCGCTGTGCCAGATACGAGTTGCAAGGCGGCGCCGTGCAGCGGCACCTGGCCGCGATTTCTAGCACGCACGAACCCGGTTCCGTGTGACGGTTTCTTGACAGCCGATCACAGAGTGTCGGGCAGGCGGCAATGCGGCGGCGGCGCCTTTCGCCACCACCGCATTGCAATTGCGGCGGTTCAGCGCTTCGGCCCGAACCCGGGATAGGGGTTGAGCGGTACGATCGCCGCGACGTCCATCATGCCGGCTTTGACCAATGGCAGAGTGCCGAGATGGCCGCGCACTTCGGCGTCGTCGGTCGCCTCGAACATCATGCCGCTGCCGGGAATATCGCCGCGGTTCCAGACCTGGCGCACCGCGCCTTCGGCGTAGAGCGTGCGCCGCTGCTCGGCCTCGCCGGGCAAAAGCGGTGCGAAGTCGGCATCGCTGAACTTGGCGGTGTTGCGGGTGAGAAGGGCAAAGAACTGCATGTCGGTCTCCTTGGTTGGGATGGCCGAGTATCGCTTTGGCTGGTCAGACTGTCCAAGACTGACTAGGCTAAAGTTGAGACCTTCTAGGACTTGAAGCTTCAGAGAAAAATGTTCGACCTGCGCCAGATCAGATATTTCGTCACCGTTGCGGAAACCGGCAATGTCGGCCGCGCCGCCGAAATCCTGCATATTTCACAATCGCCGCTCAGCCGGCAGATCATGCAGCTCGAGGCACAACTGGGCGTCACTCTGTTCGAACGGGCAAAGCAGCGCGTCCATCTCAATGCCGAGGGCCGCGCCTTCCTCACCGAGGCCCGCGCGTTGCTCGCCGATGCGCGGCGCGTGGAGGAATTCGGCCGCAACCTCGCCAGCGGCGCGATCGGTCGTCTCGCCATCGGCTATGTCGAGGGCGCGGTGCATGCCGGGCTGGTCGCCGACATGCTCAGGCAATTCCGCCGCGAGCGGCCGGATTTCCATCTTCAGCTCAGGAGCCGGCGCACGGCCGCGCAGTTCGACGATTTGCGGCAGCGCGTGCTCGATCTCGGCTTCGTCTACGCTCCGGCCCCGGCCGACGATCCGGACATCGACAGTATGCTGGTGCGGCGCGAGCCGCTGGTGCTGGCTATCCCCGAGGATGATCCACTTGTCGCGCTAGCCGACATCGGGCCGAGGCATCTCGACGGCCGCACCTGGATCACCGTGGTGCGCCAGCCCGACGACACCAATCGCGGCCAGTTCCTCGCCGCCTGTGCAAAGGCCGGCTTTCTGCCCGACATCGCCTATGAAACAGCCGATCCACTGACCTCGGTCGGCCTGGTCAGCGCCGGCCTCGGCCTGGCGACGGTTCAATCCAGCCTGCGTGCCGCCGCATCGCCGCGGATCGCGTTCCGCGATTTGCCATGGTTCGAACGCACGGTGTCGATCCATCTGGCCTGGCGGCGGCATGACCGGCGGACGGTGATTGCGGATTTGAGGAGGGCAGTAGGCAGTAGGCAGTAGGCAGTATCTTTCCCTATTCCCCTTACTCCCCTAATCTCACATCTTATCGATCACCGACTGCACGCCCTCGGTCGGGGCGTCGACGGAGGAGCCTGCCACCATGATGGCGGCGACGATGGCCTCGGGATCGTTGACGACCAGCGGCTTGACCCTTTGCGCGGTGTGAATGAAGCCTTCCGCCGCCATATGATCAAGCAACGCCAGCATCGGATCCCAGAAGCCACCGACATTGCCGAAGACGATCGGCTTGCGATGATGGCCGAGTTGCGCCCAGGTCATGACCTCGACGATCTCCTCGACTGTGCCGATACCGCCCGGCAGCGCCACAAAGGCGTCGGATTTCTCGAACATCTTATGTTTGCGTTCGTGCATATTGTCGGTGATGACCAGCTCGTCGAGCCGGTCAAGCGCGGTTTCGGTCGCTTCCCTGTTGATCAGGAAACGCGGAATGATGCCCGTTACCTTGCCGCCGGCCTTGAGCGCGCCTTCGGCGACGGCGCCCATAATGCCTTTGGTGCCGCCGCCATAAATCAGCCTGAGGCCGGAGCGTGCAAGCGAGCGCCCGAGCAGGTGACCGGCCTTGACATAGGTTTCATCACGGCCCGGAGACGAGCCGCAATAGACGCAAACGGATCGAATCGTGTTCATGCCGATGATTGGTGATTGGGTCTGAAAGCGGGGTCAAGCCCCAAGGCAACAAGGCCGGGCTTTTTCTTGTCGGCCCCTTTTTCTTGTCGGCCCGTTTTTCTTGTCGGCATTGGGAAAACACGCTAGACCGGCATTAGGTGGCTAAGGGGTAGGGAAATATGGCAATTAATCCACTGAAGGCGTTCCTGTTCGCGGCGGGTGGGACCGTCGCGGCTGCGGGAACCGCCTATGTATCGGGTGCGCTCGACCCGTATCTTCATCCAACGCCACCGGCGCAGGTAGCGGCCTTGACGCCGCCCGAGGCGAAACCGGCGGATCCCGGCACGGAAGGGCGACTGCCGGCACCGGCGGTGCCAGCCGCTCCCGCCGCGGCACCGCAGGCGACGGCTCCGGTAGCGGATGCACCGGCGCCGGCAGCGCCCGCGGCGGCAGGTCCGATCGCGCCGACATTCGACGTCGTGCGCGTCGAGGGCAACGGTTCGATCGTGGTTGCCGGCAATGCGGCGCCCAATTCGAAGGTCGAGATCCTGAACGGCACCACCGTGCTTGGTTCGACGGTGGCGGGTCCCGATGGAGCCTTTGTCATCGTGCTCGACGATCCGCTGAAGCCGGGCGACTATACGATCGCCCTGCGTTCGACGGCCGGCACCGTGGTGACAGCCTCGGTGCAGACCGCCGTCGTTTCGGTTCCCAAGGATGTGACCGGCCAGGTGCTGGCCATGGTCGAGGAGCCGGGCAAGCCGGCCGAGCTGCTGACAGTCCCCGCGCCCGAGACCAAGCCGGCCGCGCCGGCCACCGGTGACCAGGCTGCCGCTCCGCCAGCGCCGGCTCCGGCCGCTGAAGCGCCTGCGGCTGTTGCTCCGGCGCCAGCCGTCGTCGACGCTGCACCGGCGCCGGCAACACCGCCCGCCGCAGCCGCGGCTGAGCCCAAGATCGTCGTCGAGGCCGTCGAGATCGATGGCAGCAAGATCTTTGTCGCCGGCCTTGCCGATCCGGGTCGCAAGGTGCGCGCCTATGCCAATGACATCCTGCTCGGCGATGCCCAGACATCGCGCGACGGTCATTTCCTCGTCGAGGCGACCCGCGACATTCCGGTCGGCAGCTACACCATCCATGTCGACGGCCTCGATGCCGATGGCGTGAAGGTGGTCGCCCGCGCCGCTGTTCCGTTCGAACGCGAGCCGGGTGACACGGTTGCCGCCGTAGCGCCCGCCCAGACCAAGCCAGCAGCGACGAAGCCAGCAGAGACCAAGCCTGCCGCCCCGGCCTCTGCCGCCGAAGCGCCAGCCGTTGCCGCCGCTCCGGCTGAGTCGGCACCAGCGACGCCCGCCACCGAGGCTCCGGCCATCGCGGCGGCAGCCACGCCGCCGAGCGACGTGCCCGAGGTCGTGGCACCCAAGCTCGAACACGCCGACAGCGCCGTCATCATCCGCCGCAACGACACGCTGTGGCGGATTTCGCGGCGCGTATACGGCCACGGGGTGCGCTATTCGACCATCTATCTCGCCAACCAGGACCAGATCAGGAATCCCGACCGCATCTGGCCGGGGCAGGTGTTCATGGTTCCGGAAAAGTCGAAGGAAGGCGAAGCCGCCGACCTCAAGGCAATGGGCGAGCAGGCGACGACGGCGCCGACCAAGACGCAGTAGAAGCCCCGTATCGATCAGCCGGCATCACCGGCGCGGCTGGAGTGAAGCGCGAAACCGGCTGCACCCGGGTCGCCGAGCTCAGGGCGGAGATCCATGCTTGGAATGAGATAATCTCCGCCATTTTGCCGACGATATGGGATCGGCGGCGTCGTCGCCAGCGTCCGCATCCTGTCACGCAGGCGTTCAGCCACGGGCTCGAAGCCGTCCTCTCCGAGACGATCGACCTTGTAGACCACGAACGGCGGAAGCACGTCGTATCCGGGGTAGTAGAGAATCCCGTGATTGATCGGGAACAGCAGGTCGTCGATGGGTCCGTTGATCCCGCGCGCGGTGTAGTGCTCCTCCCAGCCGCCAACGGTCACGATCAGCATCGCGCGTTTCCCGGCGAGGGTGCCCTCGCCGTAACGATCGCCCCAACGCCGGTCGCTATGCTCGCCAACGCCATAGGCGAATCCATAGGCGAACACACGGTCGACCCAGCCCTTGAGGATCGCCGGCATGGCGAACCACCAAAGCGGGAACTGGAGGATCAAGGTATCGGCCCACAGGAGTTTCTCGATCTCGGCCTTTACATCGTCGGTTAGGGCGTTGGCTTCGAACGCCTTCTTGGAGGCCGCGACGGGTATCAACCGCGCGTCAG
This sequence comes from Mesorhizobium sp. B1-1-7, assembly GCF_006442705.1. Lineage (NCBI taxonomy): Bacteria > Pseudomonadati > Pseudomonadota > Alphaproteobacteria > Hyphomicrobiales > Phyllobacteriaceae > Mesorhizobium > Mesorhizobium sp. B1-1-7. Next base: position 57,470 of record NZ_VFWQ01000025.1, read on the forward strand.
GTTCGAGCAAGGGGAAGTCGGCGCGATCGACCGCGGATTTCCAGCCATCGGCGTATAGGTCCGACACGCGCACCTCATGTCCTTGAGCCTCTAGTTCCTTTATGGCGACATCGCGAAGGGCGCCGTTGAGCGAACGTGGTTCGGGGTGGGCAAAGACAAGCAGAACTTTCATGGGTCAGATCCAATATTGAGGGGACTGACGTGAAGATAGCCAGCAGCGATGTGATCCACTATATGTAGGCAATGAATAACATTGTGCCGAATAATGGATAAGTCAGACGTCACATTCGAGCGGATGCGCACCTTCGTTCGCGTCGCCGAGCGTGGCAGCCTGTCGGCCGTTGCGCGCGAGCTTGGCGTCGGGCAGTCGACGATCACGCGGCACGTGCGGGAACTCGAAGAAGCTGTTGGCGTGCCTTTGCTCAGCAGAACGACCCGGCGTGTCACGATGACCGCTGAAGGCAGCCGCTATTACGCCAACAGCGTTCAGATCCTGCGCCTTGTCGAACAGGCCAGCGATGAGGCCCGGAGCACGCGCGGCGCGCCCGCCGGCACGATCCGGATAAGCTGTACGGCGGCTTTCGGTGTCTTGCACGTCAGCCGGCTGATCTTCGCTTTCCAGGATCGCCATCCCGACATCGGGATTGATCTCAGCCTCACGGACGAGCGGGTGGACCTCGTCCGCGAGGGCATCGATATCGCGCTTCGCCTGGGGCCGCTCACCGACAGTTCGTTGAAGTTGAGGGCGCTCGGCCAGTCACGGCGTCTGCTCGTGGCGTCTCCGGCCTATCTGGCGGCGCGGGGAAGGCCTTCTGTCCCTTCGGATCTGTCTCGACATGAGGGCATCCGGATGTCGAACGTGGCGGGCAGCGAAACACTTGTTTTGCAGGGCGCCGGCGGCGAGCGCCACATGGTGCCTTTCGCGGGGCGACTGCGGATCGATCATGGACTTGCCGCGCGGCAGGCCTTGGTTGCCGCTCGGGGCATTGCGCCGGCGCATCGATGGCTTGTGGACGATCTTCTGGCCGCGGGCGCGCTGGAGACGATCCTGACGGACTATTCGTTGACGTCCGTTCCACTCAACATGTTGATTGTCCCAGAGCGCGCGGGCGTTGCCAGGGTCCGCTTGCTGGTCGAGTTTCTGGCTGAGCGGATTGCCGAGATTCCAGGGATCGAGAAATCCGTCTCACAGAACTAGCCGCTGTCCGATCTGCCCGGAAGAGTAGCTTGCGGCGGTGCACTCCATCGTCTATCGCCGATGAACGATGACAGAATCCGTCCTTGAACCAGACCGCGCCACCGTCGCTTTACCCAACTGCATCTCCGATAGTCGCGCTGTCGCGGCGCGATTTGCGGCGTTGTCGCATCCGGCGCGGATCGAAATCATAAAATGCCTCTCGGCCAGCAATTCCTGCTGCTGCCGCGAGGTCGTCGATCGTTTCGACCTGGCGCAGTCGACGGTGTCCCAGCATCTGAAGATATTGGTCGAGGCCGGCCTGGTCCGGTTCGAGCCCGACCGCCAGCGCTCGCGCTACGCGGTCGATCGCGCGGCACTTGCCGAAACATCGGCATCGCTGGGCGCACTCGTCGATTCCTGCCGCTCCGGCCGCTGACCCTCTCACCCAAAAGGCAAGAAAATTGGCCGAAAAAACCGTCTCCGCCGACACTTCGACCCTGACGACATTGCGCAATTTGTGGCCCTATATGTGGCCGGCCGACCGGGCCGACCTCAGGGCGAGGGTCACCTGGGCGACACTGCTGCTGGTCGTCGCCAAGGTAACGCTGGTCGCCGGTCCTTATTTCTTCAAATGGGCAACCGACGCGCTGGCTGGCGGCTTCAAAACACCGCCGCCGCTGCCTTCCTTCCTGCTTGCCCCGGTGATGCTGGTCATCGCTTATAATGTCCTGAGGCTCGTTCAGCTCGGCTTCAACCAGCTGCGCGACGCGCTGTTTGCCCGGGTCGGCCAGCATGCGGTGCGCCAGCTTGCTTTCCGCACCTTCGTCCACATGCACCAGCTGTCGCTGCGCTTTCACCTGGAGCGCCGCACCGGCGGCCTGTCGCGCATCATCGAGCGCGGCACCAAGGGCATCGAGACGATCGTGCGCTTCATCATGCTGAACACGGCGCCGACCATTCTCGAATTCGCGCTGACCGCCGGCATATTCGGCTTCACCTATGGCTGGAAATACGTGGCCGTGGTCGCGGTCACCGTCTGCGTCTATGTCTGGTTCACGGTCAAGGCCAGCGACTGGCGCATCTCGATCCGCCGCGACATGAACGACAGCGACACCGACGCCAACACCAAGGCGATCGATTCGCTGCTCAATTTCGAGACGGTCAAGTATTTCACCAATGAGGCCATGGAGGCCGAGCGCTTCGACCGCTCGATGGCGCGCTACGAGATCGCCGCCACCAAGACCTGGACCTCGCTCGGCTGGCTGAACTTCGGCCAGGGCGCAATCTTCGGTCTCGGCACGGTGGTCGTTATGTGCATGTCGGCGCTGGAGGTCCAGGCTCACACGCAGTCGGTCGGCGATTTCGTCTTCATCAACGCCATGCTGGTGCAGCTCTCCGTGCCGCTCAACTTCATCGGTTTCATCTACCGCGAAATCCGCCAGGGCCTCACCGACATCGAGCACATGTTCGACCTGCTCGACGTGCCGCAGGAGATCGTCGACAAGCCCGATGCAAAGCCTCTGGTCGTCAGCGCCGGCAAGGTCGAGTTCCGCGACGTGCATTTCTCCTATGACCCGAACCGCAAGATCCTGAAGGGTGTCAGCTTCGACGTGCCGGCCGGCAAGACGATTGCCATCGTCGGGCCGTCGGGTGCGGGCAAGTCGACCATCTCGCGGCTCCTGTTCCGCTTCTATGACGTGCAGGGCGGCCAGGTGCTGATCGACGGCCAGGACATCAGGGATGTCACCCAGGAGAGCCTGCGGGCGGTGCTCGGCATGGTGCCGCAGGACACGGTGCTGTTCAACGACACCATCGCCTACAACATCCGCTACGGCCGCGTCGGTGCGAGCGAGGAGGAGGTGCGCAAGGCCGCCGAACTTGCCCAGATCGGGCCGTTCATCGAAAAACTGCCCGACGGCTACAAGTCGATGGTCGGCGAGCGCGGGCTGAAGCTCTCCGGTGGCGAGAAGCAGCGCGTCGCGATTGCCCGCACCATCCTCAAGGCGCCGCCGATCCTGATGCTCGACGAGGCGACCTCGGCGCTGGACAGCCACACCGAGCAGGAGATCCAGGCCGCGCTCGACCTGGTCAGCAGGGGCCGCACCACGATCGTGATCGCCCACCGCCTGTCGACGGTGATTTCGGCCGACGAGATCATCGTGCTCAAGGATGGCCAGATCGCCGAGCGCGGCACCCATATCGAGTTGATGCGCCAGCATGGCCTTTATGCCTCGATGTGGGATCGCCAGCGCGAAGCGACCGAGGCCGAGGAGCGCCTGCGCCGCGCCCGCGAGAGCGACGAATTTGGCGTCATCGTTCGCCGGCGGACGTCGGAGGTGTCGTAGGTTTTTCCTTCCCCGTTGTGGGGGAAGGTGGCCTCGCGAAGCGAGGTCGGATGAGGGGTGTTCCAGGGAACACCAACGCCTCACTCCGTCACGCACCCCTCATCCGTCTCGGCGCTGCGCGCCGATCCACCTTCTCCCGCAAGGGGAGAAGGAAAAGATTTCAAAAACACCGCTTGACCTCAACTTAAGTTGAGATTGTACGCCGTTCCCCAGAGCCCGCAAACACCATGATCCAGGAACGGAACAATCGAGATGAACGACATAAATCAGACTGTTAACAGTGGCAGCGTGTTCAGGGTGGACAAGTTCGTCGTGCCGGCCGCCGCCCGCGACGAGATTCTCACCAAGGTCAGGACCACGCACGAATTGCTGCGCCAGCAGCAGGGTTTCGTGCAGGATTTCCTGCTCGAGCAATTTTCGGGGCCGGGCGAGTTCAACCTGGTGACGATCGTCGAATGGGAAAGCCAGGCGGCTGTCGACAAGGTCGTGCCGATCGTCAAGGCCGCGCAAGAGCGCGTCGCCTTCAACCCGCAGGAAACGATCGCCAGGCTTGGGGTGCGAGCCGACATCGCCAACTATCAGCGGATTCAGGGGCTCTAGCCGGGCCAGCCGACGCCAGGTGCCGGCGCCTCGGCGCAGAGCACCTGGCCGGTCCGGGCCTCGCTGACCATGTGCTCGAAGCCGCGCCATTCCGCGGCGACGATGAACAGGGTTCGCCTGGCCGCGCCGCCCAGCATGCAAGCAAAGCAGCCGCGATCGACGGTGACGGTCTGCAAGACCTCACCGCCTTCGCGCACCCGCACGCAATGCTTGTTGGGAACATCCGCGTACCAGACCGCCCCTTCGGCATCGAGGCAGATGCCGTCGGGATAGCCATCGAGATCGGCCCACACCCGTTTGTTGGAAAGTGTGCCATCGCCAGCGATGTCGAAGGCGGTCAGCCGGCTGGCGTGGGATTCGGCAATGATCAGCGTCTTGTTGTCTGGGGTCACCACCATGCCGTTGGCAAAGGCGATATTCTCCGCCACTTGCCGGACCGAACCATCCGGCGTGACCAGCACGATCGTGCCCGGGTCGAAATGCTGGCCGGGAGCCGGCGCCGGTCCCCCGCCATTGACATAGATGTTGCCGCGGCCGTCGACGACAATTTCGTTCCACGGACTTTTCGAGAGGCCGCGCAGATCGGCATGGGTGACGAGACTGCCATCGGCTTCCTGCCGCAGCAGCAAGCCTTCCCGGCCCGAGACGACGAGCAGACGACCATCCGGCAGCCAGTCGATGGAGTAGGGCAGGACGGCCGGCACCGTGAGCATGATCTCGCGGTTGCCTTCGGCATCGACGGCGATGATCTCGCCGGTGCCCCAGTTGCAAAGCCACAGCCGTCCGTCATGCCAGCGCGGCGACTCGCCGAAAGCGAGGCCGGCAGTGATGAGATGCGCTTGGGAGGCAGGTGACTGCTGCATGTAGGGGGCTCCTGGTTGAGTGCATCAGCATCGCCAAATGGTCCATGATGACGCTGTCTCACCAAGGACGGGCGACTGGTCTTCGTTCCGACAGTTGTCGTTTCGTTTGCACCTGCCGTGAAGCATCGCCACCTCTTCTGGTTTGAGGCCAGCGGAGCGCCGCCGATTGTTGCGTTGCGGCGAGGGGGGCTTTCGGCTATTGAGGCCGGACCTGAAACGGAGCCCGTTTACACCCGATGAGCCTTGTCGATACGGTCAAGAACGCGTTCGTACCGATCCATCGCGAAGGCTATCCCTTTATCGCGGCCTTTGGCGCGGCGACGCTTTTCCTTGGCTATTTCTCCTCGATCCTGTTCTGGATCGGCCTGATCCTGACCGCCTGGTGCGTCTATTTCTTCCGCGACCCCGAGCGCGTCACCCCGATTGACGACCGCCTTGTGGTGAGCCCCGCCGACGGCATCGTCTCGGCGGTCGGGCCGGCCGTGCCGCCACGCGAGCTTGGCCTCGGCAATGTCGAGATGACCCGCATCTCGGTGTTCATGAATGTCTTTTCCTGCCATGTGAACCGCGCCCCGGTACGCGGCCGTATCGTCAAGATCGAACATCGGCCTGGAAAATTCCTCAACGCCGAGCTCGACAAGGCCAGCACCGAGAACGAGCGCAACGGCCTGGTCATCGAAAGCCCCAACGGCACGATCGCCGCCGTCCAGATCGCAGGTCTGGTGGCGCGCCGCATCGTCTGTTGGGCTGAGGCGGGCGGCTCGATCGGCATCGGCGAGCGTTTCGGCCTGATCCGCTTCGGCTCGCGCGTCGACGTCTTCCTGCCCTTGACCGCGACGCCGCGCGTTGCCGTCGGCCAGACCGCGGTCGGCGGTGAAACCGTGCTGGCCGAATTCGGTGGCGTCGCCGGTACGCCTCTCGTGCGGATTTCCTGAGCCGTGGGCACGCAATATAAGAAGTTCGAGGCCCATGCGAGCGGCGGTCCGCGCATCCGCGAGATCCCGATGCGCATGGTGCTGCCCAACCTCGTCACCGTGCTTGCCATCTGCGCCGGCCTGTCCGGCATCCGCTTCGGCTTCGAAGGCCGCTTCGAACCGGCGGTGGTGATGGTGTTGCTGGCAGCCTTCCTCGACGGCATTGACGGCCGCCTGGCGCGGATGCTGAAGGCGACCTCCAAATTCGGCGCGCAGATGGATTCGCTGGCCGATATCGTCAATTTCGGCGTCGCCCCGGCCTTGGTGCTCTATGCCTTCCTGCTCGACCGCGCCGGCTCGCCGGGCTGGATCGCGGCATTGCTGTTCGCCATCGCCTGCGGGCTCAGGCTCGCCCGCTTCAACGTGCTCGACGACGAGAAGGCCGACCGCCCGATATGGCAGTCCGAATATTTCGTCGGCGTGCCGGCGCCGGCTGGTGCCGTGCTGGTGATGCTGCCGCTCTATCTCTATTTCCTGCGGCTCGGGCTGGAGCCAAGCCGCCCGGCTGCCTTCATCGCCACCGGCTTCACCGTGCTGGTTGCCTTCCTCCTGGTCAGCCGGCTGCCGGTCTATTCCGGCAAGAGCATCAAGATCCCCGGCGACAGGGTGCTGCCGGTCATCCTGGCGGTCGTGCTCTACGTTCTCTTGCTGATGACCTATCCCTGGTACACGCTGACCGCGTCGGTCGCCGGCTACCTGATCTTCCTGCCGTTTTCCGTGAGCGCCTATTCCAAGCGCGCCAAGCTGGAAGGCGAGAAGGTGCCGCCCTCGGACATAGGCTAAGGTCTCAAGCCCCTGAGCAACAGATCACTCCAGGCCGACGCAAAGCGTTCGTCGCTGACGTCGATCGCACGCTCGCCCCAGATCGCTTCGAAGACCCGGAACATGGCGACGCTGCCGACGATCACGGCGGCGACGGCCTCGCTGTCATGCGGGCGCAGTTCGCCCTGGCGCTGACGCTCCCGCAGCCATTCGGCGACGGCAAGGTAAGTGCTTTGCATGATCTCGCCACGCGCCGCGGCTTTCAGTTCGGGAAAATGCTCCAGATCCCGCCACAGGATCCTGAGCACGTCACGATTGGCGCCGAGTTTTTCAAGCATGCTTTCCACTAGCCGCCGCGAACCCTCGTCGACGGAAAGTGTCGTCCCGCCAAGTTCGGCCCGGCCTTCCCGTGCGGTGCCGACAAACTGTTCGATCGCGGTGGCAAGCAGATCCTCTTTTGAGGAAAAATGCTTGTAGAGCGCGCCGGAGCCGCGCGACAGGCCCGCCGCCTCCTGAATCTCGGGAACGCTCGTCCGGTCGTAGCCGCGCTCGGCGAACAGGCGGATAGCCTCGCGCAGGATACGCTGGCGTCCGGTCGATGGCGGCTTCATGGCTGCTCCTGGCTCCGTGGGCACGATGACGGGGATTGGCGATCGGACATCAACATCCGACGGACAATCTGAAATGACCCGCGCCGCTGCGTGCAGCGCCGCTGACCGGTCACTGGCGCCCGCCTTGTTCGCAAAGCCACGCCTTCCAGTTTCTTTCGCCAAGCCGTTCGGCGGTTTCGACCAAACCCATTTTGAGGCTCATCTTGCGGCCGATCGGCAACGGCAGGACGAGACGCCTCAGCCCAAGCGCGTCGCGGTATTGCCGCGCGAAATCCGAGAAAGGCATCGTATCCGGACCGCCGATTGCCGGGCGTACGCCGCATTTGCCGTCGGTGACGGCCTCGGCCAGATATTTGGCCACGTCGCGTGTATCCACCGGATTCGACGGCGAGGTCGGCAGCGGCCAGACCGGCAGCCATTTCAGCCCACCGAGCATTTGCGCCAGAAGGTAATAGAACGGCGTCGCCGCGATGACCGACCATGGGACCGACGACTTCCGCACCAGCCGTTCGCCCGCCAGTTTCACGCGGGAATAGGGCAGGGTGCTGAATTCGAGGCCGACGATGGACACGAAGATGAAGTGCGAGACGCCGCTGCGCTCCGCGGCGGCGAGCAGGTGGCGCGTGCCGTCGACATCGACGCTGGAAGGGCTCGAAAAGAAATCGACCAGCCTCATGCCGCGCCTGGCGATCGGCGAGAGCGTCGCGGCGTGGATGACCGTATCGACGCCGCGCAGCGCCTCATCGATGCCATCTCCGGTCGCAAGATTGCCTGGGGCCCATTCCACGGAACTGTGCTGCCCGGCTTTCCGGGCAAGCAGCCTGACGGCGTGGCCAGCCCCGGTCAGCGCCGGCACGAGGTCGCGGCCGAGATGCCCAGTTCCGCCGGTGACAAGGATTTTTGACATTCGAGATCTCCTCGCTGTGCCAAACAGTGCCCGAAGCGGGTGCCATGGAATGCGAGACCACCGAAGCTTCGAACTTGAAGGAAGTGAATACTCACTCACCGGCAATTTGTCTAGGGAGATCACGCGCGGCATGAGCGCACAGATTGGCCCGGCCTGGATAGAGGATACGGGGAGGGTCAGGCCGCGACGCCGAGCCCCAGCCTGTCGATCGCCAGCTTGCGGGTCGAGACGTAGTCCGTCTTGCCCGACCCCAGCACGGGGATTTCCTCGACCTTGACGATGTCGTTCGGCACCATCAATTCGGCCGCACCTGCCTGCTTGCCGAACTTGCGCAATTCGTCGGGATTGGCATCGCCGGCGGTGGTGACCAAAACGATGCGCTCGCCGCGCCGCTTGTCCGGCACCGCTACCGCCGCATGGCGTTCTTCCGGCCACAGCGACTGCACCAGCATCTCGACCGCGCCCAGCGACACCATCTCGCCGGCGATCTTGGCGAAACGCTTGGCGCGGCCGCGAATGCTGATGAAGCCTTCGCGGTCGACGGCGACGATATCGCCGGTGTCGTGCCAGCCGGTCAGCGGTTGCAACTCGCCGGGCCGGTCCGCGGTCATGTAGCCCATCATCAGGTTTGGCCCATCGAGCCACAACCGGCCAGCGTCCGAGATGCCTTCGATCGGCTCCAGCTTCATGCGCATCGCCGGCAGCAGCCTGCCGACCGTGCCGTCGCGGCCGTGGATCGCGGTGTTGACGGCAACAACCGGCGCGGCCTCGGTCAGCCCGAAACCTTCGATAATCTCGGCCTGGAAGCGCTCGCGATAGACGCGGCGGGTTTCCGGTTTCACCGCCTCGGCGCCGGCAACGACGAAGCGCAGGCTGGAAAAATCGCCATCCTTTGCGGTGCGCGCGTAATTGGCGAGGAACGTGTCGGTGCCGAACATGACAGTCGGTTTTACCTTGCGCGCGACCTCGGGGATGATCTTGTAGTGCAGCGGCGAGGGGTAGAGGAACAGTTTTACCCCGGTGACCAGCGGCAATATGGTGCCGCCCGTCAGGCCGAAGGAATGGAACACCGGCAGCACGTTGAGCAGGATGTCGGCCGGCGAGATGGTGATGCGCGCCTCGGCCTGCATGGCGTTGGCATGAAGGTTCCTCTGTGACAGAACAACCGCCTTCGGCGTGCCTTCGGAACCCGAAGTGAACAGGATCACGCCCGGCTTGGCCGCTTCCTGCCGCTGCAGAGGCCAGCGCCACAGCAGGGCGGCGGCAAGCTTGTCCAGCGCGGTGACGCTGGTCCGCAGATCCTCCAGCCACAGCAGCCTGGCGCCGCCCTTTTCGACGGCCACGACAATGTCGGCTAGGTCTGCTTTTTCGACAAAGGCGCGTGATGAGATGACGGTCCGGATCACCGCCGTGCGCACCGCCGCGGTGACGCTCGCCGGTCCGGCCGTATAATTGATCATCGCTGCTACGCGGCTGGCCGACAGAAGCCCAACGAAGGACAGCACGACGCCATTGGCGTTGGGCAGCATCACGCCTACCGCCTCGCCCGGCGCGGTGATCGCCTCGAAGCGCCTGCCCAGCACTCGCGCGCCGATGAACATCTTGCGGTAGCTCAGCGCGCCCGAGATGACATCCTCGATGATGGGATGCGAGGCGCCGACCCGATCCGAAGCATCGCGCATGGCCAGGAACAGTCCGCGATCGAGGTTGCTGCCGAAAAGCCGAGCCTCGGCGACACGGTCGAACAGGGCATTGGTGTTCGAGGCCTGGTCCGGGTTGCGCGCCACCAGTTCGGCGATGGTCATCGGCTCCAGGACGCTGATCGACAGCTGCGGAAACCAATGCCGTGGCGCGTTGTCCGCCGGCGTCAGTGACACCGGCAGGCTGCGCGCGCCGGCGACGAAGATCGGCACGATGCGGGCGTCGGCCTGCATGGCGATGCGGGTGACGGCGCGAAACAGCCGAAACGTCTTGACGTCGGGCTCGACCGCATCCGGCAGATAGACGGCGAGCCGCCCCTTGCCCTTCAGCACGCGCACCAGCCGGCGGCTGACGAAGACATGTTCGGCGTTGAAGGCGATGGTGCGGCCAAGCTCGCGCCAGGGTTCGAGCCAGGGCGAGCGCGCCGAGACCTCGTCGAGGATATGCAGCGTGTCGTCGGGCAGCAGCGACAGCATCAGCGCCGGTTCGAAGCGCGACTGGTGCGAGATGACGTAGATGACCGGTACCTGCGCTTTGCGCGCGATCCTGATGCGGTTGTCGCTGACCCGGTAGGCGAGCTTGAACGGCACATAGAGCAGCGCCTGGGCGAAGCGCAGGCCGAGGCGGAATTTCTCCACCACGCCGATCAGCAGCCAGGCCACGACAAGACCCGCAAGCAGCGCCAGTGTCAGGATCATGCCGCATCTCTCCCAACGACTTTATCATCGCGGCTCTTTTGCGGCCGCGTCGGGCAGAGCGTAGACGATGTGGGAGCAAGGTCAATGCGGATGAGGACGGTCTTCCTTCTCCCACAGGGGAAGAAGGAAAGGCGCCCCTCAAGCCGCCTTCAACCGTCCGCTGATGAATCGGAACTCCTGCGTCTTGCCGCCATAGCCATAGGCGGCCGCCGGCACCTCATGCACGAAGGCATAGCTTTCTTCATGTATGCCGCCCAGCAGGCCGCCGAAGGCATCGAAGATTGCCTTGAGATAGACTTCCAGCTCGACCTTGGTATTGGTGCCGTCGACCACCTTGATGTCGAGCCAGAACGTGTTGGTTCCATGCTCGGCCAGCGACTTGCCGCCGGCGAACCAATGCTTTGGATCGATATAGGACACGGCAACGGCGGTGATCGTCGGATCCTTGCGCAATCGCGTGGCTGTGATTTCGGTCACCTCCCCGGCAATCCTGGCTGACAGGGCGGCGTCGGGCTTGCCGGTGACGCTGACATTGATGATAGGCATTTTTCTTCTGCTGGTTTGAGCGGCGTCCGATCGCCGTTGACAACACCATGCCACTATTGTCGGATCAAAAAAATCGAATTGTTTTTGATTGAAGATTCGATAAAATCGAATTATGGAAACGCTCGATCCCGATCTGCTCAGAACCTTCCTCGCTTTCGCCGACAGCGGCTCGCTGGCGCAGGCGGCTTCCAGCGTCGGCCGCTCGCCTTCGGCGGTGACCGCACAGATGCAGCGGCTGGAGGAGATCGTCGGGGAGCCGCTTCTGACGCCGCAGGGGCGGGGACGTGGCCTGACGCTGGCCGGAGAGGATCTCGTCGGCCACGCCAGGCGCATCCTTGCCGTGCATCGCGAGGCGTGGCTGGCGTTGAAGGGCGCACGCGCCGCCGGGCGCGTCGCCATCGGCACCACGCAGGATTTCGCCGACAGCGGCCTGCCGGAGCTGCTGCGCGCCTTCGCTACCAGCCATCCGCGCGTCAGGATCGAATTGCGGGTCGGCCGCTCCGCCGAACTGGCGCAGGCGCTGCAGGCCGGCAGCCTCGATCTGGCGATCATCATGCGACAGTCAGCGTTGGCGGACGAGGTCGGCGTGCTGCGCGAGCCTATGATATGGCTATGCTCGCAAAAAGGACTGGCCTCGCGCCAGGAGGAACTGCCGCTGGCGTTGCTCGATCCCTATTGCGGCTTTCGCGAGGCCGCACTTGCGGCGCTCGATGCGGCCGGCCGGCGCTATCGCATCGCTGCTGGCAGCGCCAGCCTTGCCGGCCTGCGCACCGCGGTGAATGCCGGCGTCGCGCTGACGTTGCGAACCGCGCGCTTTGCCCATTCCGGCATTGTCGAGGCACCGCACGAGCTTGGCCTGCCGCAGGTTCCGATGGCTGAGTTCGCGATCCGGCTGCGCGCCGGCGCCGATGGCCCAGCGAACGATCTGGCGGCACTGCTCCGCGGCAACCTGGCGTTGTCCGGGGCACTTGGCTGATTGGCCAAGACTTGTCCGGACTCGCGTTTACTCGCAAAGAAAAAGCCGGCTTTGCGGTCGGGCCCTTTTAGCAAAGAAAAAGCCGACCTTGCGGTCGGCTTGGAGTAAGACGGGCCGAGGGGTTTGGGGG
>NZ_VFWQ01000026.1:0-63774 GCF_006442705.1 Mesorhizobium sp. B1-1-7
GGTGTAGATCGGGTGGCGAACGAGGCCGTAAGGCCCGGTGTCGATGACGCGGTGCTCGGCCTTGGCGGTGACCGTTCCCGACCACAGCCGGCCAAGGTGCAGCCGCGCCCACCATGAGAAGGCGAGGCCGATGGCGATCAGCGCGACGCAGGTCCAGGCCACGGCAAGGTTGGGGAACCACAGGCGAAAACGGCCGACATAGTTATGCGCCGGAATGAACAGCAGGATTGTGCCGAATATCAGCACCGCGCGGTACGGCGCCTCCGCCTGAAAGCCGGCGCGCTTCATTGCCGGGGCGGCCCAGAGCGCCGCAGCGGCCCACGATACCGCCCAGATCAACCAAAGCAGCGCGATTGCCGTGCCGGGGCGCATCACGAACCTCCGTCAATTTATCTGGACGTTACCATGAGGCCGGCTCGGCGCGGCAGCAATACGGCGCTGGTTCCATTTCCAGTAAGAAGATCGTGATCCTCGCCCTCATTCGCCCGAACAGCTGAACATCCACTGCACGCCAAAGGCGTCGACCAGCATGCTGAAAAAGGTTCCCCAATATTGCCTTGCCAGGGGCACGGTGATCCGTCCGCCTACGGCCATGCGGGCGAACAGCTCCCGCATGACGGCCAGGTCATCGAACTCCAGCATCATGGCGGAGCCTTTCATCGGCTCCGCATCGTCATTGTCGGAGGCATGGAACAGGACACCCGGACCTTCAAACCGCGCATGCAGAATTTTTCCGCGCATAGCTTCGGTCCGCACCGGCATGTCGTTGTCGCCCCAGCGCAGCAGGATCGTCCCCCGGCCAAAACCGCATTGTTCGTAGAAGGCCAATGCCGGTTCGCAGCCGGTGGTGAAGAACAGCGAAGGGGAGAGCCGCATCCTACCGCTCCTTGCCAGATCAGTGCGCGGCGGCGGTGGCGGCTGCGATGAGCGCGTCGCCTGAGTATTGCCTGTCACCAATGCCCCAGCCGCCGTCGGGCGCGTTGACGATGTTGATCCAGGTGTTTTCAGGTCTGTGGTCCGGCACGCAGAGCTCGGCGACAATCACGGCGGCGGCGAGGATGAAGTCCTTGCGGGCTTCGACCGAGCCAAGGCCGATGTTCGGCAATTTCAGTTCGACCATGACGACCGGCCGATTGGCGCCACCGGCATAGATGTGGTGAGGCGGTAAAATGTGGACCGTGCCGCCGACGATCGCGGTGAAGAAAGAATTGCCGGTGGCACCGGAGGCTTCGATGAGGGCGGCGCTGAGGCGTGGCAGGATTTGGCGCTCTCCGGCCGGGGTCAGTACGCCTTCGGGGGCGGTCACGGTGATTGGCATTCGGCTCTCCTCGTCCTCGGGTTGCACGGCCTTGCCAGTCGGATTGTCTTCCCGGCTTGCCATGTTTCGTATCGATTGGTACGTTATGCGTCGGAGGCGAGTCAACAGGTTTCGTATCGATCGCTATGGATAATTTGGAAAAGCCGCGCGGCGGCAGGCCGCGTGCGTTCAATGCCGATCAGGCACTGGATGCGGCGATGCACCTGTTCTGGGAGCATGGCTATGAGGCGACGTCGCTGGCCATGCTGCGCGAGGCGATGGGGCTGACGCCGCCGCAGATTTACAACGCCTTCACCGACAAGGAGACCTTGTTCCGCAAGGCGCTGACGCGCTACCACCAGACCGAGATCGGCTTTGCGCTGGATGCGCTGAGCGCGCCGGTGCCGACGCGGGAGGCGATCCGGCGGTTGCTGCTCGGCGCGGCGGAGGCCTATTCCAGGCCCGGCAAACCCGGCGGATGCCTGTTCGTCAGCGGTGCGTTGGCGGCCTCGCCGCAGGCGCAAGCCATTGCGGATGAACTCAAGGCCTATCGCAAGGCGAGCGAAGCGGCGATCGCGGAACGATTGGCCAAGGGCAGGGCGATGGGCGACTTTCCTGAAGCTCTCTCGGTCGAGGGCTTTGCCAAATACCTCGCCGGTGTCATGAACGGCATGTCGATCCAGGCGCGGGATGGCGCGTCGGTCGAAGAGTTGCGTATTTTGGCCCAAACCGCTCTTGCGGCTCTGCCGGCCGAAGGGCAAAACCAGGGCGTGTCATCCAAGGACTGAAGCCATGCTGGATCTCTTCCCCGAGGCCGAAAAGCCGGTCGAAATCATCCCGGCAAAGAAGCTTTCCGCACACGCGGCCGCTCTCTATGTCGCGCCGTCAGATCATTTCGAGACGCGTCCGGTGGAGGAGTTGCGGCTGGGCTTCGACGGCATATCGGGTGATTTCCACGCAGGCGCGACGCGACGCTCGGGCGGCCGCGAGCCTTGGTATCCACGCGGCACCGAAATGCGCAACGAACGGCAGCTGTCGATCGTGGCCGTGGACGAACTCGCCATCGTCGCCGAACGGATGGGCTTGGCCCAGATCAAGCCGGAATGGATCGGCGCCAATCTGGTGATCGAAGGCGTGCCGCATCTGTCGATGCTGCCGGCCGGCACGCTGCTGTTCTTCAAGGGCGGCGTGACCCTCAAGGTCGACGCACAGAACGGACCATGCCGCATCGCCGGCCGGTCGATCGCCGAACATGCCGGGATGGCCGACATCGAAGCCGGTGTGCTGTTGTTCCCGAAGGCGGCCAAGCGCCTGCGCGGCGTGGTCGCCTGGGTGGAAAAGCCCGGGACGATCAGGGCCGGCGAAGAGATTTCGGCGCGGGTGCCGGAGCAGTGGATCTATCCCACCTAGATCGGGAACGGTGCGGCTGCGCAGCCCTTGGCCGCGCAGCCGAGGCCCTGTCAGGCAGCCTTGCGGTTCTTCTTGGCGCCTTGCGCCATGATGGAAACCTCATCCCACTTTTCCCAGGTGGCGAGGCGGTTGGCGTATTCCTGGCGGATCATCGGCAGGCCGCCGTCGCCGAAGAATACCCTGAGCGGCGGCTCGGCGGCGTCGACGATGGCCAGCATCGCCGGGCCTGTCGCCTCGGGATCGCCGGCGACCGAGTTGGCGCGGCGCTCGGCCATCCTGGCGCGGGCGGGCGCATAGGCTTCGATCGCCTGGGAGACCTTGGCCGACGGGCCGGCCCAGTCGGTGGAAAAACCACCCGGCTCGACCAGCGTGACATGGATGCCGAATTCCGCGACCTCGATGCTCAGCGATTGGCTGAAGGCTTCCAGTGCCCATTTCGACGCGTGGTAAAGGCCGAGCGAGGCAAAGGCGTTGACGCCGCCGATCGACGAGATCTGGATGATGTGGCCGGACCGCTGCGCCCGCATGATCGGCAGTGCGGCCTGCGTGACCCAGAGCGCGCCGAACACGTTGGTTTCGATCTGGTCGCGAGCTTCCTGCTCGCTGACTTCCTCGATGGCGCCGAAATGGCCGTAGCCGGCGTTGTTGATGACGACGTCAAGCC
This sequence comes from Mesorhizobium sp. B1-1-7, assembly GCF_006442705.1. Lineage (NCBI taxonomy): Bacteria > Pseudomonadati > Pseudomonadota > Alphaproteobacteria > Hyphomicrobiales > Phyllobacteriaceae > Mesorhizobium > Mesorhizobium sp. B1-1-7. Next base: position 3,372 of record NZ_VFWQ01000026.1, read on the forward strand.
GGCCAAAGCGCTTGTGCGCTTCGGCAATCGCGGCATCGACGGCTTTCTTGTCGGTGACATCGAGCTTTATCGCAGCGATGTTGTCGCCATATTCCTCGACGAGATCGGCGAGCGTGCCGGCATCGCGGGCCGTAGCGGCAACGCGGTCGCCACGTGCCAACGCGGCCTCGGCCCAGACGCGGCCAAAGCCCTTCGACGATCCGGTGATGAACCAAACCTTGTTTGTCATGATGTGGAATCCTTGCCCCTGCGGGCGCAATTTTCTGATGAAAGCGGAGGCTTCTCCGCTTTCGGGCATATACGGCCTATCCCGCGATTTTCCAGAGGCGAGGGGGAACTTTTTTGAATGAGACGTCTGGCGTCAGCGATAATTCACCGCACTCGACCACGCCGGATCGTCGTGCTTTTGCCAATAGAGCGCCATCAGCCGGCTGGTGACCGGTCCGACTTTGCCGCCGGCGATCGCTGCGCCGTCGATCTCCGTCACCGGCATGATGCCGCCGGCGGTCGAGGTGATGAAGACCTCGTCGGCTTCGCGCAGCGCGGCGACGCTGACATCGGCGGCCGTCGCGGCAAGGCCTGACTCGGCACAGAGATCGAATACGGTGCGCCTCGTTATGCCCGGCAACACGCCGATGGCCGGCGTCGACAATTTGCCGTCCTTGACGCAGAAGACGTTGAAGCCCGGGCCTTCGGCGACGTTGCCGTTGAAGTCGAGAACCAATGCGGTCTCTGCGCCGCGGTCATAGGCATCGTAGAGGCCGCGCACCAGGTCGAGCCAGTGGTAATTCTTGATCGCTGGGTCGATCGAGACCGGCGGAATGCGCACCTTGTCGCTGATGGCGACGCGCAGGCCGCGCCGCAACTGCTCGGCATTGGCGACGGAGCCGAACGGCACGGCGAACGCCATGAAGCGGTTGATCGCCTGGCGCGGGTCGCGGCTGAAGCTCGGCGAGGCGCCGCGCGTGCACAGCATTTCGACATAGGCGGCGCGATGGCCCGACAAGGCCACGCAATCGTGCAGGATCTCGGCCACGCCGTCGCGGTCGAAGGGTATCGTCATGCGCAGTTTTTCCAGCCCGCCGAAGAAACGGTCGAGATGCAGATCAAGGCGAAAGAAGCGGCCGTCCCAGACATGCACGGTGTCATAGGTGGCGTCGGAATGCAGGAACCCCCAGTCCAGCACCGATATCTTGGCTTGCGACATCGGCAGATACTGGCCGTCGAGGAAGGCGATGCCGTCGGGATAGGAATGCGGGTCAACGTGATGCTCGCTGACCGTGGGCAGCGGCTTCGCACCCTGTTTTGCCGTGGTCTGGTCCATCGGGGCCTCCTCTCGCGCAACGGATCAGCAGGCTATCGGCGCCAGGGAGAAGGCATAGAGCCACCTGCCCGGCGCTGTTTGTCCTTCAGGACGATCCGGCCGTGCTGACGAGGTGGTTGCGACGTGTCATTCTTCGTCGTCGTCGGCGTCAAGCAGCCGTGTCGCGCGCCAGCGGGTCAGCACCACGTTGGTCTGCTCGATGACGAAGAAACGCGCCGAGTCGCGGTCATAGCCGTCGGTCAGCAGTTTCTCGTAATCGGTGTGCATATGGCGGATATGGGCAATCGCGGCCAGCCACACCGCGATCGACGGCGGCAAGGTTTTCATATGCACCGAGCCGGCATCCGTGCGGATCTTTTCCATGTCGGCATAGGGCGCCAGCGGCAGAAGCGCTGTCAGCGCCTTGGCGATGGCGCGGCGGCGGCCTGTCGGCGCGGTCATCGCTGACTCCGATCGGATTCCTCTCGCCCCTCAACGGTCGCCTCGGCAATGGCATCGGTCGAGGCGAAGTAAGGCTTGATGTCGAGAACCGGCGTGCCGTCGAGCACGTCGATGGCGTCGAGATCGACGCGCCCGGTGGTGATGTCGAGTCCCACGAGCCGCGCCACATGCAGGCCGATCGGATTCGGGCGGGCAGGGGAGCGCAGGCCGAATATGCCTTTGGCTTCAGCCGCATGGCGCGGTTTCTGCACGATCAGATTCCGCGGCGCGTGATGCAGCCAGGACAGGATGACGACGTGACTGGCCCGCTCCAGGCCGCGCAGGCCTTCGCGATAAGGCGCATCGATGGTGAGCATGGCGGGCTGCCCGGTCTCACGCGCAGCGCGCATGTTCTTCGGGCAGCTTTCCCGCGTCGTCCATGGCGAGGCGATGCGGCCGATGAAGACGACGCCGGCATCGGGCGGCATTGTTGCCGGATCATGGTCCAGCCTCCGCTCGCCTTCTCGTGTCTCGAACATCTCACGCGGTCCGGTCATTCTACCATCTCTTGCTGGTGCATGTCATCGCCCCAAAACCGTTGCGCACTTTTGGGAGATATGCGCCGGGAAATCACGCATGCGGCATTTTCTTGTCCGGAAGCGACATAGCGCTTGCAAGGTTTTGAAAATCGACATAAACATATGTTTATATCTTTTTCAAAGTGAATAGCTGAAAAGAATACGCTGATGCACGTCTCACTCGACACCATGGTGGACACATTGAAGGCGGCGGCCGAATCCAGCCGCCTGCGCATACTGGCATTGTTGTCGCGCGGCGACCTCACGGTTTCCGATCTTACCGAAATTCTCGGCCAGTCGCAGCCGCGTGTCTCCCGGCACCTGAAGCTGTTGCTGGAGGCAGGGCTGATCGGCCGCTACCAGGAAGGCTCGTGGGCCTTCTTTCGCCTGTCGGATGCGGATTCCGCGCGTGACTTCGTCATGGGGCTGGTATCGGGCATTCGCGGTGCCGATCCGCAGGTCGAGCGCGATCTGGAGCGGCTGGCCTCGGTCAAGCGCAAGCGGCAGGATCGCGCCACTGAGTATTTCTCGGTGAACGCGGCGAGCTGGGACCATATCCGCTCGCTGCACGTGCCGGACCGCGCCGTCGAGGCCGCCATGCTGAAGCTGGTCGGCAAGCGGCCGTTCCAGTCGATGCTCGATCTCGGCACCGGCACCGGGCGGCTGCTCGAAATCTTCTCGCCGCTCTACCGGCGCGGCATCGGCATCGACATGTCGCGCGAGATGCTGACGGTGGCGCGCGCCAATCTCGACAAGGCCGGCGTTTCGAACGCGCAGGTGCGGCAGGGCGACATCTTTTCGCCGCCGGTCGAGCGCGACGCCTTCGATCTCGTCACCATCCATCAGGTGCTGCATTACCTCGACGATCCGGCCCGCGCCATCCACGAGGCGGCGCGGCTGTTGCGCCCAGCTGGCAGGCTGGTCATCGTCGACTTTGCACCGCACACGCTGGAGTTCCTGCGCGAAGAGCATGCCCACATGCGGCTCGGCTTCTCCGACCGGCAGATCGGCGAGTGGTTTGCCGAGGCCGGCCTCGACCTCGAGGACGCCCAGGAGTTCGAGCCGCGCGGCGGCAACGAGGCCAGGCTCACGGTAAAACTCTGGCTTGGCCGCGACCGGCGCCTGCTGATCGCCGATCCCGCCAATGACAGTCAGCAGACCAAAGTGACCTCGATAGGGGAAATCGCCTGATGAACCAGTTCCGTTTTTCCCGCCGCCCCGACATTGGCGACAAGGTCCGGGTTTCGTTCGAATTCTTCCCGCCTAAGTCCGACGAGATGGAGGCAAGGCTCTGGGACACGGTCACGCGGCTGGAACCGCTGAAGCCGAAATTCGTCTCGGTGACCTATGGCGCCGGCGGTTCGACGCGCGAGCGGACCGCGCGCACCATCAGCCGCATCCTGCAGGAAACCAGCTTGACGCCGGCCGCGCACATGACCTGCGTGGACGCTGCCCGCCATGAGGTCGATGCGGTCATCCAGGAATTCGCCGACATGGGCGTGAAGCGCTTCGTCGCCTTGCGCGGCGATCCGGCCGCAGGTGTCGGCACCGCCTACCGTCCGCATGCGGACGGCTATGCCAACGGGGCTGAGCTGGTCGGCGCGCTGAAGGGCGCCGGCGACTTCGACATCTCGGTCTCGGCCTATCCGGAAAAGCATCCGGAAAGCCCTGACTTTGCCACCGACATCGACATGCTGAAGCGCAAGGTCGACAATGGCGCGACGCGGGCGATCACCCAGTTCTTCTTCGACAACGATCTCTATGAACGCTATGTCGAGCGCGCGCGCCGCGCCGGCATCTACATCCCGATCGTTCCCGGGATCTTGCCAGTGCACAATTTCACCCAGGTCGCTAATTTCTCGGCGCGCTGCGGTGCGCTGGTGCCGGCATGGCTGGCCGAGCGCTTCGACGGCCTGCAGAACGACCCGCAGACGCATGCGCTGGTGGCGTCAGCCGTGGCCGCCGAACAGGTGCTGGACCTGGTCGAGCGCGGGGTGGGCGACTTCCATTTCTACACCATGAACCGGGCCGACCTGGTGTTCGCGATCTGCCACATGATCGGCATCCGTTCGCATGAGGCCGAGGTGGCGGGGTCGGCCGCGGCATAGGCACGCTGAATAGCAAAAGGCCGGGTAAAAACCCGGCCTTTCGAATTGTCTGGACTATTTGGTGCTGGTCTTCCCCGGTTTGGCGGGTTCAGGGAAGGACGCCCATAATGAGGGCGCCGATGAAAGCAAACGCAGCACAGATCATCAATGCGTTGATTGGCCTCGTAAGTCCCATGACATAGCCTCCTCTTAAAGAGCTATGAGTGGGAGTCTAGGTTCATTTGTGCCACAGGCAAGCGGAAAATGTGCTGCATTGCGACGTAATTGTGGAATTTGCGACCCCGGTTTTGCCGTTAGGCTTTGAAACTCCTGCGCAAAAACCCGCTTCAGGCCTGTGAATAAATTGTGGCGACGGCGTGTCGTTGCTGTGTCATGGCAGCGCTACCCTTTTGACAAATAGCCGCCCATCGATGGTGACAAGGCCAAGTGCGATCAGCACTACACCGCCGATCTCGAACAGTTCGAGCCGTTCGCCGAGGAACATGAAACCGAGCAGCATGGCGCTGGCCGGCACGATGAGCGTGACCAGCGAGGCGTTGGTGGCCCCGGCCGAGGCGACGAGGTTGAAATAGAGGATGTAGGCGAAGGCGGTGGACAGCAGCGCCAGCGCAAAGACGGCTGTCCATACGGGCGGCGAGGCCGAGAACAGGCCGACCGGGCCATGGGCGAAGAGCACGATCGGGATCATGATGATGGTCGAGGCGGTCATCTGTCCGGTGGCGATGACCGGCGAGGGCACGCCCTTGAAGCGGCGTGCGACCATCAGAGCGATGCCATAGGACAGCGAAGCGCCGATCAGCGCGAATTTGGCCCAGACCGGGCCGCCGAGCCCGGCGAGCAGGCCCGGTCCGATCATCACCGCGGTGCCGGCAACGCCAAGCGCAATGCCGGCAAGCTTGTTCCAGGAGAGCTTCTCGTCCGATGTCAGCGCATTGGCGAGGATCAGCGTCCAGAACGGCGTGGTGGCATTGAGCACCGAGGCGACACCGGCGCCAAGCTTCGTCTGGCCGGCAAAGATCAGCGAGAAGGGGATGACGTTGTTGGTGAAGGCCAGCATGAAGAACAGGCCGGCGTGAGGCAGGGCGAGGCGGAAGGAGGGGCCGCGCAGGCCGAGATAAAGCTGCAGCGCGATCGCGGCGATGGCGACGCGAAACAGCACCAGCACCAGCGGGTGAAGTTCCGCCACCGCTATGCGGGCGAAGAAGAACGAGCCGCCCCAGATCGCACCGAGCAGCAGCAATTGCCCCCAGTCGGTTAGCGTCATCGGTCCGCGTGGCGGTGCTGTCGCGGCCATTGCCATGTGAATCATCCTCCTCCAAGACGGGCTGAAATGCCGGTCTGAATCCCGACCGGTCAGGCAGATGGCATATCGGGTTCGGCGGCAAGGGCCACCCGAAACCTGATCGATGGCAAACGCTGCCCCAAAACTAGAGTCGCTGCGCCGGGCGCACGAGACACAGAATTGTTTTCATTGGCCGCTAGCTTGGATTAATTGTGCGCAGGCCGAAGTCGAGGATTCGTCAATGCAACGATTCGAGAATGCCCGCGAGGCGGCTCTGGCGCTTCGCCCGGACGATCCGGTCTATTGCTTCCGCCCGCAGGTGCTCAAGGCCGACGCCAGGCAGTTCATGGGCATGTTTCCCGGCAAGACCGCCTATGCGGTCAAGACCAATGGCGAACAGATCGTGCTGAAGACCCTGGTCGAGGCTGGTGTCACTGCCTTCGACGTCGCTTCGCCGGGCGAATTCGCCGCCGTGCGCGCCGTCTCGCCTGATGCCGAGATGCTCTATATGCACCCGGTCAAGGCGCAATCGGACATCAAGCTGGCGCTGGAGAAATACGGCATCCGCGTCATCTCGCTCGACCATGAGGACGAGATCACCAAGCTGACGCGCGTGGTGCGGGCGCTCGATATCGATCCGGGTGCGATCAGCGTGTTCGTGCGCATCCAGACGAAAGGATCGGCTGCTTACGAATTGTCGAAGAAGTTCGGCGCCGGACCGGCTTATGCGGTCGAGCTCGCCGAGCGGCTGAACCGCACCGGCTACCGGGTTGGGCTTTGCTTCCACGTCGGCAGCCAGATCGAGGACCCCGACACCTATGAACGGGCGCTGGCCTCGGCCGACTGGGTGCGCAACCGGCTGACCTTCGATATTGCCGGGCTGGATGTCGGCGGCGGCTTTCCCGCTGAATACGGCCATGATCCCAACCGCAAGCAGATCGAGATGCCGTCGCTCGGCCAGATCATGTCGCGGCTTTCCGGCGACCTGAAGGAATACCAGTTCGACCAGATTCCATTGGTGGCGGAGCCAGGCAGGGTGATCGTGGCGCGCTGCCTGTCGCTGATCGTGCGGGTGCTGTTGCGCAAGGGCAAGCGGCTCTACATCAATGACGGCATCTGGGCGTCGTTGTCGGATTCATGGACCGGCAAGATCACGCTGCCGGCCCGCTTCATTCCCGATCCGGCGATCCGCTCGCGCAATGGCGAGGAAAAGAACATCGTGCCGTTCAAGGTCTGCGGCGCGACCTGCGATTCCGTCGATATCCTGTCCCGGCCATTCTGGCTGCCGGAAACCGTCGACACCGGCGACTGGATCGAGATCGGCCATATCGGCGCCTACTCGCTGTCGCTCCGGACCCGCTTCAACGGGTTCTATCCCGACACATTCGTCGAGGTGACGACGCCGTTCGACGAGGGCGACGCGCCGCAGGGCTTTGCCAGTTTGGAGACGATGGCGGATTAGCGAATAGGGAATAGTGAGTAGCGAATAGGGCATTATCTTCCTCGCTACTCGCCATTCACAACTTTCCCAAGAGCTCCGGTGTCGGCCAGCCGTCCACGGGCATTCCCAGCCGCATCTGCTCCTTGCGGACGGCTTCGCGGGTGTTGGTGCCGAGGATGCCGTCGACCGTGCCGACATCGTAGCCCCTCGCTTCGAGCTTGGTTTGCAATGCCTTCATCTGATCATTGTCGAGGCCTGGTTCAGGATTGCGCGGATCAAGCGGAGGTGCGCCGGCGAGCCTTGCCGCGAGGTTGGCCGCGGTCAGCGCATAGGTGAAGGACTGGTTCCATTCGAGATAGACGTCGAAATTGTCGTAGGTGAGGAAGGCCGGGCCCTTGCGGCCCATGGGCAAGGCGAGGCCAGCCTTGAGACCCTTGTCGACGAGCGGCGAGCCGTCGGGATTGGTGATGCCCCACTGCGCCCACTGTGTCAGCGGCAATTTGTTGGTGCGCCCGGTCTGGTCCCACGGCATCTCGTCGGGCACGCGCACTTCCTGGATCCAGGGTTCGTCACGCTTCCAGCCGCGCGACAGCACCTTGTTGGCCGTGGTCATGATCACGTCGGGCGCGCTGCCGCGCAGGTCGATCTTGCCGTCGCCATCGCCATCGACGCCGCGGGCCAGATAGTCCGAAGGCAGGATTTGGGTCTGGCCGATCTCGCCGGCCCAGGCGCCGGTGACATCGGCCGGCAATACGCCGCGATCAATCAGTTCCAGCAGCGGCACGAGCTGCTGCCGGAACAGTTGCGGGCGGCGGCAATCATGCGACAGTGTGACCAGCGCGCTCAGCGTGTGGAAATCGCCCTGCACGGCGCCGAAGTCCGTCTCCAGTGCCCAGAAGGCGGTGATGACCGGCGCCTGGACGCCGAACTGCTGGTCGGCGCGGGCGAAGACATCGGCGTATTTCTTCATGTTCGCCGCACCTTGCTTCAGCCGGTAGGCCGAGATCATGCGGTTGGAGAATTGGACGAAGGTCTGGGTGAAGACGCCCTGGGCGCGGTCGCGCGCCAGCGCCCTCTCGTCGAAGTTGGCATCTTCAAGCGCATCTAGGCCGACAGGGCCGACGCCTGCCGCCTTGGCCTCGGCCGCGACGCCCTGTTTCCAGGTTTCGAAGTCGCCGCCGCATTCCTGCGCCACCGCCGGCAAGGCCATGGCGCACAGGAACAGCGCCGCGAGGGCTCGAGAACGCAGTCGCATCGGCTTCCTTTCGAAACGAAGAGGGGTAATGTGGTGGCTTGCCGGTAAGCCCAACGCCCTGAATTACCGGCGGTTGCACTCATTACCGCTGGCTGTGTCGAAAAGCAGGCGGCAGGCCCGGTGTCAACGGTTCTTCTGCCGCAGCCCGTTATAGAAGGTGATATCAGCGGGTGTTCTGCCGCAGCCACTTGTTCCAGGCGGCTTCGCTGCCGTTGAACACGTTGATGTCGGACTTGCCGGTCATGCCGGGAACGATGCCCGTGCCGGTGTACTGCCAGAAGGTGAAGGGGTGGCTGCCGTACTTCTCGCGCGGGTGGCCGGCGACGGAGCGCAGCCAGTAGGGATAGCCGCGGAAGGTCGACAGTTCGTTGTCGTCGAAGAAATCGACCGAGGTGTAGATGATCGGCTTCTTGCCGTAGTGCCGCTCGACGATTTCGAGGAAGGTGCTCATCTCCGCGCGCACCGTGGCCGCGTCCGGGCGCAGCCTGCAGGTCGGCGATTTCGGGTTCCATTCCATGTCAAGGACCGGCGGCATCGAGGAGCGGTCGACGGGGACATTCTGGATGAACCAGCGCGCCTGGACGGCCGCCGGCGTGCAGAAGTAGAAGAAATGATAGGCCGCGCGTGGGACGCCCGCGGCTCTGGTGCGCGCCCAATGCTCGTTGAAATATTCGTCGAAGCGGTCTCCGCCCTCGGTCGCCTTGATGAAGGCGAAGGAAATGCCGCTCGCCCTGGCTGCCGGCCAGTCGACCGAGGCCTGATACTTGGAGACGTCGGTGCCATGAACGGCATAATTCCACGGCGCCCCGCTGTCCCATTCATGCGGCTTGGAATCGCCGAAGCGCGGCGCGCGTACGGCGACCGTCGCGCTGCTGGATGGCGACAGTGGCGAGAGATCGTCCACGGTCGAGCAGGCGCCAAGCAGCGTCAGCATGAAAAGAGCCGCAAGACGGCGCATCACAACTTCCAAGCCGGATTCAGCCGGTCGCTGATGGGTCTGTGAATCGATGGCCGGTTTGGCCCCCTCCGAGCGATCGCCCCACAGCATCGCCCAGCATATCCATTTTCGTGCATATCGTTGTCCCAAAATCGCTGCGCAGCTTTGGGCGACACGCATCCATGTGATCGCCGATCATGGTTGATAATCGGTTGACGGCGCTCGACATGAGCTCCGATTTTGCGGAAGCAATGGCGGCAAATCGATGACATAAGGTTCGGGCGACAGCCTGGGAGGAAACAAATGCGGATCGTCGTCAAGATCGTCAAATGGCTGCTTGGCCTGAGCGTGCTGGCGGTCGCCGCTTTGTTTGCCTGGCTTTATATCGCGCCGCCGGAATTGATCCGCGTCGGCTCGGGCTATTCGGCCAAGATCGTCTGCTCCAATGTCTTCATAGCCGGGCGCGACCCCAACGAGGTGCTTGCCGTCGACGTGCAGGCGCCGGGCCATCCACTGCTGCGGCTGATGCGGGTTTCGGTCGACAAGAACCGCGGTACCGTTTCCGCTGGTTTGCTCGGCTTCCTCGGCAAGAGCGTCGCCGTCGCCCGCGACGGGCTGGGCTGCGCCTCCGTTCCGGACGGCGATGTCGGCAAGGCGCGGCGCACGGCCGTCCATGTCGAGCCCGCCGCGACCAGCCGGGACACGCTGTGGCCGGAGGGCGAGCGGGTCGACGCTTCACAGGATCCAGTGCTTAGCAAGCTGCTCGACGATGCGGCGCTGACCGGCGCCGGCATGCGGGCGATCGTGGTGGTCAAGAACGGCCGCGTCGTCGCCGAACGCTATGGCGAGGGGTTTTCCGCCAAGACGCCGTTGCTCGGCTGGTCGATGACCAAGACGGTGAATGCCGCCATCATCGGCACGCTGATCAAGGACGGCAAGATGACCATCGACAACAAGGGCCTGTTCGCGCCGTGGAAGACAGATGGCCGCGCCGCGATCAGCCTTGCCGACATGATGGCGATGTCGAGCGGGCTGGAATTCAACGAGGATTACGGCGACGTCGCCGATGTCACGCGCATGCTCTATCTCGAACCCGACATGGCAAGCTTTGCCGAATCCAAGCCGCTGACTGGCGAAGTCGGCAAGGTGTTTTCCTATTCGAGCGGCACGGCGGTGATGCTGTCGCGGCTCTGGCAGGACGCGATCGGCGACAAGGCCAAGGCGCTGACACTGCCGCGCAGCGCGCTGTTCGAGCCGCTCGGCATGCACAGTGCGGTGCTCGAAACCGATGAGCAGGGCACATTCGTCGGCTCGTCCTATCTCTACGCCACCGCGCATGACTGGGCGCGCTTCGGCCAGTTCCTGCTGCAGGGCGGCGTCTGGAACGGTAACCAGATCCTGCCGGCCGGCTTCGTCGACTGGATGCGCGAACCAGCACCGGCGTCCAATGTCTACGGCAAGGGCCAGTTGTGGATCGAAGCACCCGGCGACGAGGAGAAGCCTGGCGCTGGTGTCGCAGCGGGCCTGCCCAAGGACACTTACTGGATGCAAGGTCATGACGGGCAGACCGTCACCATCATCCCGTCCGAGCAGTTGGTGGTGGTACGGCTCGGCCTGACGCCTGCCAAGCTCGGCTACCGCCCGCGGACGATGGTGGGAGCGCTGGTAAAGGCATTGCATTAGAACGCGGCGGGGCCGCCGGTCGCCTCAAAGTCCTGTCTATGCAGCCGTCGCCAAAGGCTTGGCGCGATCGACACGCGCGCGCTCGTCGGGCGAATTCATAACCGCCCAAAGATCGCTGCGGCGTTGGACGTTCAACCAGAAGTCCGGACTGTTGCCAAACACCCGCGCCAAAATGAGCGCAGTCGCCGCCGTCACACTGCGGCGGTCGTTGCACAATTCGTTCACGTGCTTGCGTTGAACGCCCATCGCGTCGGCCAAGGCTGCCTGTGTCAGGCCGAGCGGCTGCATGAATTCTTCCGAGAGAATTTCACCAACCGTTGCCGGCTTGCGTGCAGTCATCAACATGTCTCACCTCACTTATAACCGTGGTCGTCCAGATAGATGTCCGACGCCTCACCGCGGCCGCCATCCCAGCGGAAGACCAGCCGCCATTGCTTGTTGACGCGGATGGAATGGAAGCCTTCGAGATTGCCGCGCAACTTCTCGAAATGATTGCTTGGTGGCACACGCAAATCCTGATCGACCATCGCGTCGTCAATCATCTGGAGCTTGCGGAACAAGCGGCTTTCGAGGTCGGACGGAAGATTGCGGGAGTGGGTATCTTCTACGAAAAAAGCCCGCAGCCATCCGTCCCTAAAGCCGACGATCATCACATGCTTTCAGCAGCATGGAGATAATGTACCACTCCTTGGGTCATCAGGCAATCTATCTTGCTGAGCGCGGTGGCTATCGTCTCACTGAGGGGATTGATCCCGATGGCTGCTATTTTTCAAATGGCGATCTTGATCACAGCCAGCCACGCGTAGCCGCGATAAAGGGTGCGAAAATGGAAGCTTGCATCGGTTCGCCGGGATTCCGATTCCAGCACCTCGCGCAACGACTCACGTGGCGTGACGTGGAATTTTCTGAGCCAGCCGCGCAGCAACGTCCGGAACCAGCCGGGTAGGCCTTCCTGCTGGCCGAAGTCGACGATATGCAGCGAACCGTTGGGGGCAAGCGCTGCCAGTGCCGCAGACACCGTCTTCTCCCAGCCGGGGATCATCGACAGCGAATAGGACACGAAGACGCGGTCGAAGCGTTCGGTGCCGAAGAGCGCGCCGGCATCGAAATCGGTCGCGTCGCCTCTTGCCAGCGTGACGCGGCTGGACAGGCCTTTGCGGTCGATCGCCTTGCCGGCCGTCTCCAGCATCTCGGCCGAAATGTCGAGGCCGAAGAAGCGGGCATCGGGATAGCGACGGGCGGCCAGGATGATGTTGCGCCCGGTGCCGCAGCCGAGTTCCAGCACGCTGCCGCCTGCTGGAACATCCAGCCCTGAAATCAGCCGGTCGCGGCCGAGAAGGTAATATTTGCGGGTCAGGTCGTAGATGTGGCGCTGCCAGCGGTAGACGCCGTCCATCAGTTCGGCATGGTTGGCCTTGAATTCGGGGCTGGCCGGCAGTTCCGTCGTGCTCATGCCTGACGCTTCACATAGAGGTGGAAGCCGCCATAGATGGCCGAGCGGTCGCGGGCCGAGAAGTCGCGCGATGCCTCGTTCTGGTAGTCCCATTGGTCGAGCAACGAAGTGGAGACGCGGCCCGGCAACAGGCTGGGCTCGGCGGCGGTGCGGAAGATGACGCGGGCGCCGGTGGAGGCGGTGCGGGTGATTTCCGACCACAGTGCATTGAGCTGGTCGTCGGTCATCCAGTCCTGGGCGTCGAGCAGGATGAAGCGGTCGACGGTGCCGGCATCCTTGCCGGCCAGGAACTCGATCAGATTGGCATGGTGGATGGCGACGCGATCGATGTTGCCGCGGATGGTGTCGTAGTTATGCTTTTCCAGATAGGCGGGCAGGGCGGCTTCGCCGGGCTCGGGATAGCGGCGGGCGAAAGCCTGCCAGGCGAAATAATTGTTTTCCAAGGGAAAATCGCAGGCGAGTTTTTCCAGCCGGGCCTTCAGCACGCTGGCCATTGTGCCGTCGCCGGAGGTGATCAGGGAATCGTACTGCGCCGGCGGAATGCCGAGGCCGAACAGGGAGGCCTTGCGCGAGGTCGCCCATTTCAGAAGCTTCCTGTCGAAGACCGGCGCCAGTTCCTCGTTGAAGAAGCGGCGCTGTTCGCCGATGTTGCGGGCCTGCATGATGCCCGCTGGGTCGACGCCGAAGAATTTCGCCGTGCGGTGGCCCATGGCGATGAACAGACCGAGCAGGCCGGTCTGGTAGAAATTGCGGTCGAAGACACTGATGCGCCTGATGCCGCGCCAGTTGCGGCGCTCCCAATAGTGACGGCTGACGGGGTCAAGATGCGGCGCGATGAAGCGGTCGTAGGCTTCCGAATTGTGGCGGGTGTCGGCGGCGCCGAAGAAGCGGAACAGATCGCCTTGCGAGGGCAGACGACGCACCGCCTCCAGCTTCATGCGGTTCAGCGCGATGTGGGCAGCGTTGAGGTCGACGGCGTCGACCCTTGCCGGCGAGCGGGTGAGGTAGGCCAGAATGTTACAGCCGCCCGAGGCGATGGTGACGACGCGGTGGCCCTGGCCAAGCTGCATGGCCTCCATGTCGACATCGGGGTCTTCCCAGATCTGCGGATAGACGAGGCCGGAAAACAGGAAGGCGAACAGCCGCTCGGAAATGCCGGCTTTCGAAAGCGGGCGGTTCTGGTAGACGGCCTTTCCAACTTCCTTGCCGCGGCGAAAAACCAGATCCGAGGAGACGTCCGTCATGGCCAAGTGATTCCCCATTTGCTTTGCCGCAAGCGGGTAACCCAGGGTCATGACAGGCCGGTGACAGTCGGTTGACGGGGGTTCAGGCCTTCAAATCCGATGAGGGGCGAAGCCGACGCGGCGCAGGTCCCGTTATCTCGTTGAGATAAAGCTCTTTGCTCTATGGGCAGCGTCGGGGGGATAACTACGCTTTTACAGCGTTAATTACCCAGAAATCCGAAGCCATGCTTCCATCGGTCAGATAAGCATATGGCATGAAGAAGTAGCCCTTCTTGCCGACACTGGCTCCCCAGGAATTTCTGATTTTGAAAAGGCTGGTTGCATTGTCGTATCCGACACACATCACGGCATGGCCACCGATTGCGCTATCGTTCGCGCCGGGCAGGGGAATGGTCGCCGGCCTGGGATTTTGAGAATACCAGCTGTCAAATACGGTGAATCCGAAGACAAACGGATATCCTGCCGCAAGGCAACCTCTCAGCTGATTGAGGATTGGGGTCAGCCGTTGATAGCTGGTAATGACATACTTGCTGGCGTCGTCATAGCAAGCCTTCTTGGGCGGGGTCGCCGGCTTTGAATTCTTGGGAAAAGGGCCGCCGTCGTAAGCGGCGGGCGTGTCGTCGTATGGCCATTCCGCTTCCGGGCAGGCTCCCTGTTTTTGCAGGGTTCTTATCCCGTCCCTGATCTGCGCTCCCGCGTCATTCGCGACATGACCTTCGATCTTGCGCTCGTTGTAGTAGATAAAGAGTCGCGACGGCACGAAATCGGGCATCTGCTTGCTCTTCAATCGGTCAAACTGCACCGCACCGGCCAGCGCGTTGGCTGTACAGGATCCAATGCGGCCCTGATCATAGATCGGAAACTCTGGCTTGAGGTCCACTGCTGCTGGAAGTGCCTTCAATACAGGGAGTGGGGCGCTGTATAGTTGATCTCTCGGATCTGGAAGATCCCTTACCCACCCGAGGCCGCTGATTTTTCTTTCTGTCGGAGCCGTAGTTGACGTGACGTTCTTGGCCATGGAAATCTCCCCCTCCTGCCGTTCAAAATAATACGCTACATCGAAACGATATTTACTTCTATAGTAACCAGTTGCCTGCGGTGGTATGTTGCTGTGGCTATGTGATAGAAATAATCATTATTTACAATAAAATATTGGCGCGCCTTAATGGTCCTATAGAGGCGATCACTTGCTTGTGATTTGTCATTTTTCTTCATAGATGCATCCTTATTTCAAGAGGGGATAAATGTCATGATCGCTGACCGTTCTTGGGTTCAGAGAAATCTTGGATTCGATCCACTCCGTGATCCACCGCCAGCGACAACTTTCGCTGTTCCATCTATCGCGAAGTCGAAGGGTACAGAGGATTTTCAGCGAGAGATCATAGAGTTCGACTCTGAATCTTCGTCGGGGCTGCAATTTCTTGCGTTTACAAAATCCACCGGCCTATCCCGATACAAGGACATTCCATGGCCGCAAGGGTTGGCTCCGCAGACAGCCGGCAACGCAGGCGGTAGCAGCGGCGGTCCTTTGCCCAAAGCGGATGTCCTGGTGGTGACCTGGACCGTCGATGAAGGCCACGCCTTGAGCCGGGTACTTACCCCGGGCAAGGACAGCCGCGACGACTATCTTTCCTATACTCATCGATTTGCGGAAATTTCCAAGAACATGCGGCCTGGGTGCCCAGCCCTTCAAGCCAAGCGTCTCGGGGCCTATTGGACGACAACCATCGGCGGGAAATCCGTCGTGGTTTTTAAGTCCGATTCCCATATGTCACAAGACGGTCCGAAGGTACCGAATATCGAAGTCTGGCGGCAGATCATCGAAGAAGTCGCACCCAAGCTGGTGATCACGACCGGAACTGCGGGCGGTATCGGTAAGCAATTCGAGGTCGGTGATGTCGTGGTGAGTGCGCTGGTTCGCTTCGATTGTCTTGCCAAATTCAAGAAGGAGCCGTTTGCGGGCCTTCATTATGCAAGCGCTGTTGCCGATACCAAATACTTCGCCAAGGCACGGCAGCTGTTCAAAACCAACGCATCGCAGCTGCCGCAAGACAACACCCGGGTGCCCAAGATTTTTGTTGCCGCGCCAAGCGCGCTGAAATCGTGCGTGGTCACGACCGATTTCTTTGGCTTTGACACCTCCGATAATCATTACCACCTCCAGGGCCTTGGAGCTGTTTCGGAAATGGGTGACGCCATCCTTGGATTGGTCGCTTCGGAAATGGGCCCCGCGGCGCCGCGCTGGCTCGCGATCCGGAATGTTTCCGACCCTCAGATCAAGGCGGACGGTTTGACGCTCAAACAACAAGCCACTATGGCCGCGCAAATCTACAAAGGTTTCGGACGGTGGAGTTCGATCTGCAGCGCGGTCACCTGCTGGGCCAGCATCGTCGCCGAATAGACGGGAAAGGTGGGCCCGATTAACGGACTCAGCCCTTGCCAAACCCACCCGGCGTCGGTGTCGTCAGGATGACGGCCTCGCCGGCCTCAAGCACCGTCTGATCACAGGCCTTCAACGTCTCGACGCGACCGTCCTTGCGACGCACCTTGGTCGAGCCGACCTCACCATCACCACCACCGTCCAGCCCTTGTGGCGGGCGGTTGCGATGCGAGGACAGGATCGCGCATTCCATCTTTTCGAGGAAGCGGATGGTGCGTTTGGTGCCGTCGCCGGCATTCCATTTGCCCTTGCCGCCGGAGCCTTCGCGGATGTGGAAATCCTCCAGCACCACGGGAAAGCGCAGTTCCAGCACTTCCGGGTCGGTGAGCCGTGAATTGGTCATGTGGGTGTGGACGCCGGAGGTGCCGGCAAAGCCGCGGCCGGAGTTCATCTGACCGGCCGGCGAGCCGGAGCAGATCGTCTCGTAATACTGGTACTGCTTGTTGCCGAAGGTCAAATTGTTCATCGTGCCCTGCGCATTGGCCATCGCGCCCATGGCGCCGAACAGCGCGTTGGTGACATGCTGCGAGGTCTCGACATTGCCGGCGACGACAGCGGCGGGGTAGGCGGGCTTCAGCATGCAGCCATCGGGAATGATGATGTTGATCGGCCTGAGGCACCCCGCATTCATCGGGATCATGTCCTCGACCATGACACGGAAGGCATAAAGCACCGCCGCACGGGCGACAGGCTCGGGTGCGTTGAAGTTGTTCTTCATGACCGGTGACGTGCCGGTGAAGTCGACCGTTGCCTCGCGTTTTTGCCGGTCGACCGATATCTTCACCTTGATGATCTGGCCGGTGTCGGTCGGGTATTCGTATCGCGACGTGCCGGGCAGCCGTTCCAGCACGCGGCGCACGCTTTCGGCGGCGTTGTCCTGGACATGACCCATATAGGCCTCGACGACATCGAGGCCGAAATGCGCGACCATCTTGCGCAGTTCGGCGACGCCTTTCTCGTTGGCGGCGATCTGCGCCTTGAGGTCGGCTATGTTCTGGTGCGGGTTGCGGGCCGGATAGCGGTGGTCGGTGAGCAGCGTCTGCAATTCCGTCTCGCGGAACTTTCCGCGGTCGACGATGCGGAAATTGTCGAACAAGACGCCTTCCTCGTCGACCGTGGTGGCGAGCGGCGTCATCGATCCGGGCGCTGTGCCGCCGATATCGGCGTGGTGGCCGCGCGAGGCAACGTAGAAGAGGATTTCCTCCCCCCTTGAGGGGGAGGTGCCGCCGAAGGCGGCGGAGGGGGTCGCCGAGGCAGTGCTCGACGTTCTTGCGGTGCCTTCTGAGAGGACCCCACCCGGCCGCTGCGCGGCCACCCTCCCCTCAAGGGGTAGGGAAAATACCGGCGTCACCACGGTGATGTCAGGCAGATGCGTGCCGCCATTGTAAGGGGCGTTCAAGGCAAAGACGTCGCCGGGGTGGATGTCGCCGGAGTTCAGCCGGATGATGGTCTCGACCGAACGATCCATCGAGCCGAGGTGCACCGGCATGTGCGGCGCGTTGGCGACCAGCGCACCGGTGTGGTCGAAGACGGCGCAGGAAAAATCCAGCCTTTCCTTGATGTTGACGGAGTAGGCGGTGTTCTGCAGCGTGACCCCCATCTGCTCGGCGATCGACATGAAGAGGTTGTTGAAGACCTCCAGCATCACCGGGTCGGCTTCAGTGCCGAGCGCTGCCTGACGGCGCTTTCTTTCGATGCGGCGCAACAGCACATGGTTCCTGGCGGTGATCTCGGCCTGCCAGCCCGGCTCGATGACGATGGTCTGGTTCGGCTCGATGATCAGAGCGGGACCGGCAATCCTGTTGCCCGGCTTCAGCGCCTCGCGGCGGAAAATGCCGGATGGACGCCATTCTCCCTCGGTGAAGATTTCGCGGCTCTGCGAAGGGCTTAAGGCGAGATCCTCGGTTTCTGAATCACTTTCGTCGCGGCCTCCGCCGCCGGTGTCGGTGCCCTCGACGCCGACTGTCTCGACGATCATCGGCTTGTCGTCATAGACGAAACCGAATTGCGCCTTGTGGGCGATCTCGAAGTCGCGCTTCGCCTGGAAAATCGAGTCACTTTCGAAATTCACCGGCAGCGTCGTGTCGGTGCCGTCGTAGCGAATGTGCAGCACCGGCCTGGCGGCAACCGCGTTCTCGGCGATGCCTTGCGCAGCGAGTTCGGCAATGACGGTGTTTCTCAAATTGGCAATGAGGCTACCAATCTCGGTTCGGGACTCCTCCGCAAGCGGCTTGAGCAGCGCCTGCTGGCGCGAGGCAAAGACGGACGCCAGGCCGATGCCATAGGCCGAAAGCAGGCCGGAGAAGGGGTGGATCAGCACCGCCTCCATGCCGAGCGCGTCGGCAACCAGGCATGCGTGCTGGCCGCCGGCGCCGCCAAAGCAGTTGAGCAGATATTCGGTGACATCGTAGCCGCGCTGCACCGAGATCTTCTTGATGGCGTTGGCCATGTTCTCGACGGCGATGGTGATGAAGCCTTCCGCGACCGCCTCCGGCGAGCGGCCGTCACCGATCTCGGCGGCAAGTGCGCTGAATTTCGCGCGCACGGCCTCGACGTCGAGCGGCTGGTCCTGGCCGGGGCCGAAGATCGCCGGGAAGAAATCGGGCTGCAGCTTGCCCAGCATGACGTTGGCGTCGGTGACGGCGAGCGGCCCGCCACGCCGGTAGGCGGCGGGGCCGGGATTGGCGCCGGCTGAGTCCGGGCCGGCACGAAAGCGGCCGGCCTCGTAATGCAGGATCGAACCGCCGCCGGCGGCGACGGTGTGGATGCGCATCATCGGGGCGCGGACCCGCACGCCGGCGACTTCGGTGTCGAAGGCGCGTTCATACTCGCCATCATAGTGGGCGACATCGGTTGATGTGCCGCCCATATCGAAGCCGATGACCTTGTCGAAACCGGCGGATTTCGCTGTCTCGACCATGCCGACGACGCCGCCGGCCGGACCCGACAGCAGCGCGTCCTTGCCCTGGAACATGTTTGCGGCGGTGAGACCGCCAGAGGACATCATGAACATCAGGCGGGGGGATTGGTCAGTCTCTCCCGCCGCACCCAGTTCTCCCGCCACCTTCTGGACATACCTCGACAGGATGGGCGACAGATAGGCGTCGACCACGGTTGTGTCGCCGCGGCCCACCAGCTTGATCAGCGGCGAAACCTCGTGGCTGACCGAGACCTGGCTGAAACCAAGCTTGCGGCAGACTTTTGCCACCGCCTTCTCGTGATCGGGATATTTCCAGGCATGCATGAAGACGATGGCTACGGCATCGATGCCGTCGGCCCTGGCCTGTTCGATCGCCGGCCGGCAAGCGGCGATGTCGAGCAGCCGTTCGACGCAGCCATCGGCCAGCACGCGCTCGTTGATCTCGATGACGCGCTCATAAAGCTGTTCGGGAAGGATGATCTCCTTGGCGAAGATGTCCGGGCGCGCCTGGTAGGCGATCCTGAGCGCATCGCGAAACCCCTTGGTGATGAGCAGGAGCACGCGGTCGCCCTTGCGCTCCAGAAGCGCATTGGTAGCCACCGTGGTGCCCATCTTGATGTCGCCGATCCGGCCGGGCGGAACCGCGGCGCCAGGTTCAAGCCCGAGCAGGTCACGGATGCCCTGGATGGCGGCATCGGCATAGGCTTCCGGATTCTCCGAAAGGAGCTTGCGCGGATGCAGCCCCCCTTGCGGATCTCGGCCGACGACATCGGTGAATGTGCCGCCGCGGTCGATCCAGAAGTCCCATTTCGCGGCCATGGCGGCTGTCTCCGGCATTTTTCGTTTCCAGCTTTGTTGTTAATGCGCCATGGCATCGGCGGCAACGCATCCCGTTGATGTTACACGCGGAAACGCAACGTTACGAAACTCATGGCGATGTGATGCATTTTCCCTTCGACCGTTCACTGCAACGTGAACGTGTGTTGAAGGAGAGATGTTATGAAAAAGCTCATTCTTGCGTCCGTGTCCGCGCTTGCCCTGCTGGGCGTCGCGGCCTGCAGCGACAGCGGCACAGGCACAGACAACACCACCACGCAGAGCACCAATCCGCCGGCCTCCGAGCCGATGAAGCCCGCGGCCCCGGCCGATAATTCGACCAAGCCTGCCGAACCGGCTCCGGCAACGCCTGCTCCTGCGCCCGCGCAGTAGCTTGTAAGCAGTAAGTGTCTTGGGAGAAAAGGCCGGCGTCATGCCGGCCTTTTCTCGTGGAGTCGATCGTCGAAACCGACGAGGCGCCTCTCTTCACGGACCTCGGACAGTGGCCGTTATTGGCTTGATAGCGGGGACCGGTTGGCTCTATGAAGCTGGCCATGTCGATTTGGGACCGCCTTGGCGAATTCATAACACGGGTTTCGTCTTCGACGACGTCGGGCGTCGCCGACGTCGTCGAGGCCGTGCGCACGGTGTTCTCCGGCGACGCGGACCTGCGCCGCCGCGTCGCCTTCTCGGTGGCCATGATTGCGCTTTCGGCCAAGATGGCCAAGGCCGACGGCATCGTCACCCAGGACGAGGTGCGCGCTTTCCAGGAAATCTTCGAAGTGCCGCCGAAGGAGACGCGCAATGTGGCGCGGCTGTTCGATCTGGCGCAGCGCGACGTGGCCGGATTCGAGACCTATGCCGAACGGATGGCGCAGATGTGCGGCTCTGGGCATTCCAACTGCGTGATGCTGGAAGACATACTCGACGGCCTGTTCCACATCGCCAAGGCCGACGGCTTGGTGCATGAGCATGAAGGCACCTTCCTGCATCGGATCGCGGAGATTTTCCGCATCGACGAGGCACATTACGAGGCCATCCTGGCGCGGCACGTCAATCTTGGCGCTGGCGACCCCTATGTCGTGCTCGGCATCGAGCGCGGCAAGCCGTTCGAGGAGGTCAGGAAGCGGTACCGCAAGCTGGTTTCCGACAATCATCCGGACCGGCTGATCGCGCGCGGCCTGCCGCAGGAATTCATCAAGATCGCGACGACCAGGGTCGCGGCGATCAACGCCGCCTATGAGATGATCGAGCGAGGCCTGCGGCACGTATGAGCGGCTTCCTGCCCGACGAGCCGCGCGCCGAGGTCAGGGTGTCGCCGAATTTCGGGCCAAGGCGCGACACGCTGAAACCCGACATGATCGTGCTGCACTATACCGGCATGGCGACGGGTGCCGGGGCGGAGGCGTGGCTGTGCGACCCGGAGAGCGAAGTCTCGTCGCATTATCTCGTGCATGAGAATGGCCATATCGTGCAGATGGTCAGGGAAAGCGACCGCGCCTGGCACGCCGGCAAGAGTTCCTGGTTCGGACGCAGCGACATCAACTCCTGTTCGATCGGCATCGAGATCGTCAATCCGGGACATTCGCTGGGTTATCGCGGATTTCCCCGGCGCCAGATCGATGCGGTGATCGGCCTGTGCAAAGGCATTGCCGCGCGGCATGCGATCCCAGCCACGCGGGTGCTGGCGCACTCGGACGTGGCGCCCGGGCGCAAAGTCGATCCAGGCGAGAAGTTTCCGTGGGGCGCGCTGTTCGAGGCCGGCGTCGGCCATCTCGTACCGGCCGCGCCGGTGAGGCGAGGGGCCACATTGGGACCCGGTGCCCGCGGCGCCGATGTCGAGGCGCTGCAGTCGATGCTGGCGCTTTATGGCTATGGCGTCGAGATATCGGGCGTTTTCGATCATCAGACACGGATTGTCGTCGAGGCTTTCCAACGGCATTTCCGACCACGCCTGGTTGACGGGCTGGCCGACGGCTCGACGATGCGTACGCTGCAAAAACTGCTTGCCTCCATGAGCCGCTGACCCAGGGTCAAGGCCCTGCCCAAGTAATCCTTTGCGCCTTTCAGGTTACAAGCTGTCACTTAAAGTGACTTGCCCCGCCTTCATTGGCGCCAATTCGGACTTCAAAGGGCAATTCGTACAGTTTGTCGGGCGTCTATCCCCCCGGATGTTCCGATATTAATCAAGGCGTGCCACGCGATGATCTTCGCGTGGTCCAAACAGAACAGGATCACATGCAGAAATTGACCGTTGTAACGGCAGCTCTTGCTGCCGGCGTAATGACTTTTGCCTTTGGTGCGGCCAATGCCGCGCCGTTAAGCCCACGGGCCGATCAAGGGCTCATAGTGGCAACCGCCAAAGGCAAGGCCATTTCGGCCAAAAGCAGCAGGAGTGTGAAGACGGCGAAGAAGCAGGCTTCCGCTAAAGTGGAAAAGGCAAGTTGGACCAAGGCGAAGAAATCCACCGCCAAAAAGCACACCAAGCGCGGCCGCAAGACCGTCGACATGACAACAACGGCATCGATCGGCCTCGGGAATGCAGCCGCGTCGATGGCAGCGGTGACCAGCAGCGGCCAGTATTCCGCGATCGTCACCCGCTATGCGGCGAGCTACGGCGTCCCGGTGTCGCTGGCTAATGCCGTCATCAAGATCGAGAGCAATTATCGGCCGAACATGGTCGGCGGTGCCGGCGAGATCGGCCTGATGCAGATCAAGCCGGCGACGGCGCGGATGATGGGCTACAACGGTTCGGCCAAGGGCCTCTTCGATCCCGACACCAACATCAAATACGGCATGAAGTATCTCGCCATGGCGCGGGATCTCGGCGGTGGCACGACCTGCGGCACGATCCTGAAATACAATGCCGGCCATGGCGCGACACGGATGAACCCCGTTTCGGCCGCCTATTGCAGCAAGGTCAAGGTGCAGTTGGCTGCTGTTGGTGCGCCTGCCTGAGAAGATCTGGCGTGAGAGAGCTGGCCGCAACCGGCTTTTTCGGTTGCGTTTTCTGGGCTGAACCCCTTTATACGCCTTGCCAGCTGGCCGGGCGGCCGCACTCGCAAACGCCGAAAGGCCGCGGGTGAGGAAAGTCCGGGCTCCATGGAGACACGGTGCCGGTTAATGGCCGGCGGGGGCGACCCCAGGGAAAGTGCCACAGAAAGCAAACCGCCACGGTTTCACCGTGGTAAGGGTGAAAGGGTGGGGTAAGAGCCCACCGCGCGACTGGCAACAGGAGCGGCACGGTAAACCCCACCGGGAGCAAGACCGAATAGGGGCGGTGCGAGGGGAAACCCTCGAGGGCTGTTTCCGGCTCACCGTCCGGGTAGGTTGCGTGAGGCGCATGGCAACATGCGCCCAAGATGAATGGCCGCCACGTTCTCGTCCCGCAAGGGGCGAGGGCCATACAAAACCCGGCTTACAGGCCGGCTGGCAGTTTTCCTTCGAAAGAAAGCGCTTGAGATCAGCAGGTTGCGCCCTCTAGCGCGCCTGCCGATTCAAGTCGGTGCGGCTTTCGCCGGCTGGATCGACACCAGGCCATTGCTTGAAGCTGGTACGATTAAATCGTACCATGGGATCGACGCAAGGCATCGGGAGCCTATCATGGGACATGTCGATAAACGCAGCATCACGCTGTCGCCGGAACTGGCGCAAGCGGTGGACGATGTGGTTGCCGCCGGCGAATATGCTTCGGCGAGCGAAGTGATCCGCGATGCGCTGCGGCAATGGAAGGACCGCCGCGATCTGCTCGGCTATACGGTCGAGGAACTGCGCAAGCTGGTGCAGGAAGGGATCGACAGCGGGCCTGGTCGATTTGCATCAAGGGATGAAATCAAAGCCGAGGCGCGCAAGTACAGGCTGTCCGATGCCCCTGAGAGCGGGAGGATAGTGGATGGGCCTTTATTTATGGAGCGCTTGCGGGCCAAATATGTTGCTGCGTCCGATGTAGGCGACTTTCAGAAATGAGACATAGCTGTCGCTTCAGAGGTTGGTGCTGCCCCTCATCCCCCTGCCGGGACCTTCTCCCCGTATAGTGACGGGGAAAAAGGGGGCTTTTTTCTGCAGTTTGGAAAACTGGCCAAACCGTCAAAGACAGCGCCTTTCTCCCCGTTCTCCACGGGGAGAAATGTCCGGCAGGACATTGAGGGGCGGCGCTGATGCCGGTCAATCTCGAGGATATCACAGCCAGGTTTCAGCCGCTGATCCCGTCCAGCGACGTTTCGATCGCCTTCCAAAGCTCTTCCACCGGTTCACAGCCGACCGAGAGGCGAACGAAGCCGGGCGGCACCGCGTCGCCTCGCTTCAAACGCCGCTCGGCCGAGGTGTGTACGCCGCCGAAGGATGTCGCTGCCTGCATCAGGTCGCAATTGTTGATGAAATCCTCGGCCCTCTGTTCCGAGGCGAGCTCGAACGAGATGAGAAAGCCGAAGCGCTCCATCTGGGCGCAGGCAAGATTATGCGACGGATCGCTCTCCAGTCCGGGAAAGCGCAGGCCGCTGATCGCCCGGTGGCCCTGCAGTCGCCGCGCGATCACCTCCGCGGAGGTGCACATGCGGTCGAAGCGCACATCGAGTGTCTCCAGGCCACGGTGCACCAGCCAGGCTTCGAACGGTCCGGGAATGCTGCCTGAAATTTCGCGCCAGCCGGTCACGGCGGCGATGATGTCGGCGTTGCGGCTGGCGACGTGGCCGAACAGCACGTCGGAATGGCCGTTCGGCGCCTTGGTGTCGGCGGCGACGACGATATCGGCGCCGTGGTCGAGCGGGCGCTGGCCGAACGGCGTCATCGTCGTGTTGTCGATCGCCAGCAGCGCACCTGCTTTGTGAACCGCCGCGGCAACGGCCGCTATGTCGCAGATATCCAGTCCCGGATTGGCCGGGGTTTCGACGAAAGCAAGCCGGTAGCCATCGAAGCCGCCATCGAGGAACGTCGAGGTCG
Source organism: Mesorhizobium sp. B1-1-7 (assembly GCF_006442705.1). Taxonomy (NCBI): domain Bacteria; kingdom Pseudomonadati; phylum Pseudomonadota; class Alphaproteobacteria; order Hyphomicrobiales; family Phyllobacteriaceae; genus Mesorhizobium; species Mesorhizobium sp. B1-1-7. Next base: position 28,211 of record NZ_VFWQ01000026.1, read on the forward strand.
GGCGGACATCGTAGCTGACGCCGAAAGGCTTCAGGAAACGATCGGCCAGTGCCCTTGTCGTGTGATAGCCGTCCGACGGCAGCAGGATACGGTCGCCAGTCTTGAGCAGTCCGAAGAACACGGCCGAGATCGCGCCCATTCCGGAAGGGAAGGCCATGCTGGCGCGTCTTCCAGATGCGCCAGCATGTGTTCGACCGCGTCCCAGGTCGGATTGCTGAAGCGGCCATATTGATCGTAGCCGGTGGCATCGCCAGGCGCATGGTAGATCGCGGCCATGGTCAGCGGCAGCGGGATCGGGTCGCCTTTGGCAAGTCCGCTGTTGCGCAGATGGGGAAGTGCTGCAGCGCGTGTGTTCGCTGATTCAGGCATCGATTCTCAAACCCTCCTGGTGACCGGTCGGACGCGAGCAAACGCTATGCCCGGCAACGCGCCCCAGCAAGCCGCCTCCGGTTGGGCCAAGCGCTCTAAACGCTTCGTTAGGCTTAATGATCCATAAAGACGAGACGTGCCGGAACGGCTGCCCTCATCGGTCGCGATGCGCGTGTTTGTGAAGCCTATTCCCGTTGACGCCCATAGTGCCCCATGATATCCCATTTCGATACTCAAGCCTTCGTTCCGCGTCAGGGTAAAGCGTACGCCAATCGGGCAGCCGCGGCGGCTGCGCGTTTGCCGGTTTTTGCCCGCGTAAACGAGGTGGGTGCGAGGCAGGGAACGCGCTGCGGCGGCGCGTGCGACACGATAAAGAGGGGTGCGGCGGCGCAAGCGGCTGTAACGCGTGATGGACCGGTTTCTGTCGAACACGGTGAGCAGGATCGATGCGAAGGGACGGGTGTCCGTTCCGGCGCATTTCCGCGCCGTCGTGCAGAAGCGCGGCTATTCGGAACTCTACGCGCTGCGTTGCCTGGATCTGCCGGCGATGGATGTCGGTGGGCTCGACCTGCTCGATCGGTACGAGCAGCGCATCGCGCTCGAGGATCCCTTCCTGCAGACGGCGGACGACATGTCCTTCTTCTGCCATGGCGATGGCGCATTCCTGAAACTCGACCAGGATGGCCGCATCACCATGACCGATTTCATTCGCGAGCACACCGGCATCTCGGCGGAGGTGACTTTTGTCGGCCGCGGCAATTTCTTTCAGATCTGGGAGCCGGGACGGCTTGCGGCCTATGGCGCGCAGGCGCGGGCCCGGCTTTTGCAGCTTCGGCAGGGGACGAAGCCTGGGGAGCGGCCGGAATGACGGCGGGCCACGGCGATGACATCCACGCCGTTGGCGGACCGGCCCGCCACATTCCGGTCCTCCTTGGCGAAGTGCTCGAGGCACTGGCGCCGGGGCAGGGCGACACCATCATCGACGGCACGTTCGGCGCCGGCGGCTACACCAAAGCCATCCTGGCGACGGGGGCCTCGGTGGTGGCCATCGACCGCGACCCGGACGCGATCGCTGCCGGACGCGATCTCGAGGCACAGTCGGGCGGCAGGCTGAGGCTGGTGCAAGCGCCGTTCTCGACGCTGGACGAATATGCCGCAGGCGTCGACGGCGTCGTGCTCGACATCGGCGTGTCCTCGATGCAGCTCGACCAAGCCGAGCGCGGCTTCTCATTCCGCAATGACGGGCCGCTCGACATGCGCATGGCGCGGGCGGGCCTCAGCGCCGCCAATGTCGTCAACAGCTTCAAGCCGGGCGACCTTGCCCGCATTTTCGGCTTTCTCGGCGAGGAGCGTCACGCCGGGCGTATCGCCCGCATGATCGAGGCGCGCCGCGAAAAGCGGCCATTCGAGCGCACGCTGGAACTCGCCGACGCCATCGAGACGCATATCGGCCGCGCGCCGAAGGACAAGGTCCATCCGGCCACCCGCGTCTTCCAGGCGCTGCGCATCTTCGTCAATGACGAGCTTGGCGAGTTGGCCAAAGCGTTGTTCGCCGCCGAACGCGTGCTGAAGCCGGGCGGACGCCTCGTCGTGGTGACGTTCCATTCGCTGGAAGACCGTATCGTCAAGCGCTTCATAGCCGACCGCGCCGATGCCGCGAGCGGTTCGCGCCACTTGCCCGAGGCGCAGGCGCGCAGCGCCACCTTCCGCAAGGATGGCGGCGGCGTGACGCCTGGTGACGCCGAGATCGCGGCCAATCCACGCGCCCGCTCGGCGAGGCTGCGCGCCGCGATCCGCACCGAGGCGCCGGCGCGCCCCTACGATTTTTCGATTTTCGGCCTTCCAAAGCTTCCCGGTGTCGATCGTCCGGGGGAGAGGTAAGCACGTGTTCCGTACCAGCGACATTGTCCTGATCGCCGTCATGGTTTCGGCGGCGGCCCTGACCTACAAGATCAAGCGCGAGGCCGAGGACCAACTGGCGGCGGTGCAGAAAATCCATACCCAGATACGCTACGAGGAGGAGACGATCGACCTGCTCAAGGCCGACTGGAGCCTGCTCACCCAGCCGTCTCGGCTGCAGAAGCTCGCCGAACTCTACAAGGCGCAGCTCGCGCTCGAGCCGGTCAGCGCGCGCCAGATCGTGGGCCTGAGCGACTTGCCGGCCAAGGCCCTGGACATCCAGGACATACTGAACGGCCGCCAGGGCGGCATGGCCGACAATTCCGACAAGGCGCCCCCTGGCGACAAGGATCCCGTCGTGACCGGAGGCATCGCCCAATGATCGGCAAACTGCTGAAGCGCCGGGCCAGGACGGTCGAGGACGGGTCCATCGTCGTCGATGGCGCCCGCAAGGCGACCGGCGGCAAGGGCAAGGCGCGTATTGTGATGACGATGGCGGTGTTCTTCGGCATCTTCTCGGTCATTTCGGGGCGGCTGGTCTATCTCGGCTTCCAGACGCCCGACCTGTCGGGCGGCCCGCAGAGCCGGGTCACCGCCTCGCGGCCCGACATTGTCGACCGCAATGGCGAAGTGCTGGCGACCGACATCAAGACGGCGTCGCTGTTCGCAGAGCCGCGCCGCATCGTCGATGCCGACGAGGCGATCGAGAAGCTGTCGACCGTGCTGCCCGAGATCGACTATGAGCAGACCTACCACAAGCTCAAGAGCGGCGCCGGCTTCGTCTGGCTGCAGCGCCAGCTGACGCCCAAGCAGCAGGCCGACATCATGCAGCTCGGCATTCCCGGCTTCGGCTTCCGCACAGAGAAGCGCCGCTTTTATCCGAGCGGCGAGACCTCGTCCTACATTGTGGGCCTGACCAATATCGACAACCAGGGCATCTCCGGCATGGAGAAATATATCGACGAGCAGGGCCTGAGCGACCTGCAGGCGTCGGGCTTGGCGGTGGCCAAGGATCTCAAGCCGGTCAAGCTTTCGATCGATCTGCGCATCCAGCATGTGGTGCGCGACGAGATCGCCGCTGGCCTGGAACGCTATCGCGCCCTGGGCGCCGGCGCCGTCGTGCTCAACGTCAAGACCGGCGAAGTGGTGGCCATGGCCTCGGTGCCGGATTTCGATCCGAACAATCCCTACAATGCACAGGAAAAGGACCGGCTGAACCGGATGTCGGCGGGCCTCTATGAAATGGGCTCGACCTTCAAGAGCTTCACCTCGGCCATGGCGCTCGATTCCGGCAAGGCGACGATGGCGAGCCGCTTCGACGCTTCGCATCCAATCCGGGTCGGGCATCAGGCCATTCACGATTTCCACGGCAAGAACCGTGTGCTGTCGTTGCCGGAGGTGTTCCTCTATTCGTCCAACATCGGGTCGGCCCGAGAGGCCGAACTGGTCGGTATCGCGGGGCACCGGGAATTCCTGCATCGTCTTGGCATCCTGGACAAGATGCAGACCGAACTGCCGGAAGTCGCCCGCCCGACGGAACCGAAGGTCTGGAAACAGGTCAATTCGTTCACCATCGCCTTTGGCCATGGCGTGTCGACGACACCGCTGCAGGCGGCTGTCGGCTGCGCGGCGCTGATGAATGGCGGCTACTTGATGGAACCGACGTTCCTGGTCCGCAGCGAGCAGGAAGCGATGGCGACGGCCAAGAAAGTGGTTAGCGACAAAACCGTCGAAGGCATGCGCTACCTCTATACGCTCAACGCCGAGAAGGGCTCGGCCAGAAACGCCAGGGTCCCCGGCTACCGCGTCGGCGGCAAGACCGGAACGGCCGAGAAGGTGATCAACGGCCGCTATTCTAAGGATTTGAATTTCAACACCTTCGTCGCAGCCTTCCCGATGGACGATCCGCAATACCTGGTGTTTACGATTGCCGATGCCCCGCACCCCGAAAAGCCCGGGATGACCGACGTCGCGGCCGCGAATGCTGGGGTTATAGCCGGCAATATCATCAGGCGTTCAGCGGCCATGCTTGGCGTGAAGCCAGATTTCAGCCATGAAAATGGTGCAACGCTGGTGTCCTATCAGTGATTCTTGGGGCGCGCCGGTAACTGCGCGCTATTTTGTTGCGGTGAACGGAACTCGATGAAGCTCAGAGATCTAGACGGTATCCTGCCAGTCGAAGGAACAGCTTCCGCCGATCTGGAGGTTACCGGCATCTCGTCGGATTCCCGGCAGGTTAAACCCGGCGTCATCTTCTTCGCGCTTGCGGGAAGCAAAGCCGACGGCTCGGCCTATGCCGCCGATGCCGCCAGGCGCGGTGCCGTGGCGATCGTAACAGCCAAGGGCACCGCCGTTGGCGGGCATCCGATTCCAGTGCTGGCGGTCGACGATCCGCGCCTGGCGCTGGCGCTGGGAGCCGCCCGCTTTTTCGGCAAGCAGCCACAAACCATGGTCGCGGTGACAGGCACCAGCGGCAAGACGTCGGTCGCCGCCTTCACGAGGCAGATCTGGGAGCAGGCCGGCTACGCCGCCGCCTCGATCGGCACGACCGGCGTGGTGGCGCCGGGCCGCAACGAATATGGTTCGCTGACCACGCCCGATCCGGTCGCTCTGCACCAGTTGCTCAAGGAATTGGCCGACGCCGGCGTTACCCACGCCTCGATGGAGGCTTCCAGCCACGGGCTCGACCAGCGCCGCCTCGACGGCGTCAAGCTCGCGGCCGGCGGCTTCACCAATCTTGGCCGCGACCACATGGATTACCATCCAACGGTCGAGGATTATCACCGCGCCAAACTGCGCCTGTTCGACACGCTGCTGCCGAAGGGCGCGCCGGCGGTCATCTTTGCCGACGATCCGTGGTCGGCGCCGACAATCCAGGCCGCGCGGGCCGCCGGGCTCGAGGTGCTGACCGTTGGCCGCCATGGCGATTTCCTTAGGCTGAAACGGGTCGAGCATGAGCGTCATCGCCAGCGCGCCGAGGTCGAGGCCAACGGTGTGCTTTATGAAATCGACCTGCCGCTGGCCGGCGATTTCCAGATTTCGAACGCGCTTGTGTCCGCGGGGCTTGCCATTTCCACGGGAATACCAACTGCCAAGGCTTTGATGTCGTTGGAGAAATTGAAGGGCGCGCCGGGCCGGCTCGACCTCGTCGGGACCACCGCCAATGGCGCGCCCGTTTATGTCGATTATGCCCACAAGCCCGATGCGCTGGAAAACGTGCTGACCTCGGTGCGGCCGTTCACCACGGGCCGCGTCATGGTCGTGTTCGGCTGCGGCGGCGACCGCGACCGGGGAAAAAGGCCGATCATGGGCGAGATCGCGACCCGGCTCGCCGATGTCGTCATCGTCACCGACGACAATCCGCGTTCGGAAGTGCCCGAGACGATCCGCGCCGCCATCTTGGCTGCGGCGCCTGGAGCCATCGAGATCGGCGACCGGCGCAAGGCGATCCACGATGCGGTCGCCATGCTTCATGCCGGCGACACGCTGATCGTGGCCGGCAAGGGCCACGAGGAGGGCCAGACGATCGGCTCCGAGACGCTGCATTTCTCCGATCATGAGGAAGTTCGCGCCGCGCTGCGGGAGCGTGCCGCATGACCCTCTTGTGGACTTCCGAAGCGCTGGTTACCGCCATGGACGGGCGGCCGCTCGGTCCGATGCCGGAAGGCATATCGGGCATTTCGATCGACAGCCGCAGCCTGCAGCCCGGCGATGCCTTCTTCGCCATCAAGGGCGAGGCAATGGACGGGCACGACTTCGCCACCGCTGCAATCAAGGCCGGCGCCGGCGTATTGGTGGTGGCGGAAGGCAAGCTGCCGTCGCTCGGCCGGCTGACGGCGCCGATTGTCGTCGTCGAGGACGTGCTGGTCGCATTGGAAAAACTCGGTGTCGCCGCACGAGCCCGTTCGCAGGCAAAAATCATCGCGGTGACCGGTTCGGCCGGCAAGACCACCACCAAGGAGGCTCTGCGCCACGTGCTGTCGGCGGTGGGCAAGGTGCATGCCTCGGCGCAGTCCTTCAACAACCATTGGGGCGTGCCGCTGACCTTGGCGCGCATGCCCATGGATTGCGATTACGCCGTGTTCGAGATCGGCATGAACCATCCCGACGAGATCCGGCCGCTGGTCAAAATGGTGCGGCCGCATGTCGCCATCGTCACCATGATCGCGGCGGCGCATCTCGGCTTCTTCCGCAACCTCGACGAGATCGCCAAGGCCAAGGCCGAGATTTTCGAGGGCATCGAACCCGATGGCGCGGCCATCCTCAACCGCGACGATGCGCGCTTCAAGCTTCTGGACAAGATGGCGCATGCCGCTGGTGTCGAGCATGTCTACGGTTTCGGCGAGAATACGCGCTCGACCTTCAAGCTCACCAAGTGCGAACTCCACGCCGACCATTCCGACATCGCCGCCAGGATCGGCGGTCATGATATGATCGCCCGTATCGGCGCGCCCGGCCGTCATATGGTGCAGAACGTGCTGGCCGTGCTGGGCGCGGCGCATCTGGTCAGCGCTGACCTCGACAAAGTGGTGCTGGCGCTGGCCGATCTCTCCGCCGAGCGCGGGCGCGGCAAGCGCCACGTGCTGCGCCATCCCGGTGGCCCGATCACGCTGATCGACGAGAGCTACAATGCCAATCCGGCATCGATGGCCGCCGCGATGGCGTTGCTCAACACGACGCCGGTGGCGGGCGAGGGTCGTCGCATTGCCGTGCTCGGCGACATGCTGGAGCTCGGTGACCATTCGGCCAAGCTGCATGCCGCACTTGCCGACCTCATCGTCGGTGCCGGCACGCAGACCGTCTTTCTCGGTGGCCCGGAAATGAAAGCGCTGGCGGAAGCGCTTCCGGCCGAGATCCAGACGGAATACCGCGCCGGCGCCGCGGAGTTGAAGCCGGTGCTGCTTGCCGCGCTTAAGCCAGGCGACGTGGTGATGATCAAATCGTCGAAGGGCATCGGTTTCGCAAAACTGGTCGATGCGCTGCTGGGCAAATTCCCGGCGGAATCCACAACCAGCAAACAGACCTAGACCAAGTCGGGGGACGAAAGCGCATGTTCACACTGCTCGTCGATTTTGCGGACAAGATCTCGGTCTTCAATGTCTTCCGTTACATCACCTTCCGTACCGGCGGCGCGCTGATCACATCGGCGCTGATCGTCTTCATCTTCGGGCCGACGATCATCAATTCGCTCAGGCTGCGCCAGGGCAAGGGCCAGCCGATCCGCGCCGACGGGCCGCAGACGCATTTCAAGAAGGCCGGCACGCCGACCATGGGCGGCCTGATGATCCTGTCCGGCATCATCGGCTCGTCGCTGCTGTGGGCGAACCTGTCGAGCATCTATGTCTGGGTGGTGCTTTTGGTGACGCTCGGCTTCGGCTCGATCGGCTTCTACGACGACTATCTGAAGGTGACCAAGCAGTCCCATCTCGGCTTTTCCGGCAAGGCAAGGCTGGCGCTGGAATTCGTCATCGCCGGCATCGCCGCCTGGGCGATCATGCACAACGGCCAGGCACCGTTCTCGTCGTCGCTGACGTTCCCCTTCGCCAAGGAATTCATCATCAACCTCGGCTGGTTCTTCATTCCGTTCTCCTGCTTCGTCATCGTCGGCGCCGGCAACGCGGTGAACCTGACCGACGGCCTCGACGGACTTGCGATCGTGCCGATCATGATCGCGGCGGCGTCCTTCGGCGTCATTGCCTATCTCTCCGGCAACGCGGTGTTCGCCGAATATCTGCAGATCCATTTCGTGCCGGGCACCGGCGAACTGGCGGTCGTGCTTGGCGCCGTCATCGGCGCCGGCCTCGGCTTCCTCTGGTTCAACGCGCCGCCGGCGGCGATCTTCATGGGCGATACCGGCTCGCTGGCCATGGGTGGCCTGATCGGCACCGTCGCCGTCGCCACCAAGCACGAGATCGTGCTGGTCATCGTCGGCGGGCTGTTTGTCGTGGAAATCCTGTCGGTCATCATCCAGGTCGGCTACTTCAAGATGACCGGCAAGCGGGTGTTCCTGATGGCGCCGATCCACCATCACTTCGAAAAGCTCGGCTGGACCGAAAGCCAGGTGGTGATCCGCTTCTGGATCATCGCCGTCATCCTGGCCCTGGTCGGCCTCTCCACCCTCAAGCTCAGGTAGGAACCCCTTGATCCCCGCCGCATCTTTCGCAGGCAAGCGCGTTTCGCTCTTCGGGCTCGGTGGCTCGGGGATCGCGACCGCGCGGGCATTGATCGAGGGTGGCGCGGAGGTGCTGGCCTGGGACGACAATCCCGACAGTGTCGCCAAGGCGGCCGCCACCGGCATTGAAACCGCCGACCTGCGCGGCGCCGACTGGGCGAAATTCTCGGCCTTCGTGCTGTCGCCGGGCGTACCGCTGACACATCCCAAGCCGCATTGGACGGTGGAGCTGGCGCGCGGCGCCGGTGTCGAGGTGATCGGCGACATCGAACTGTTCTGCCGCGAACGCACGCTCAGTGCGCCGGCAGCTCCCTTCATCGGGATAACGGGCACCAACGGCAAGTCGACGACGACCGCACTGACGGCGCATATCCTCAAATCTGCGGGCCGCGACACGCAGATGGGCGGCAATATCGGCCGCGCGGTGATGACGCTCGATCCGCCGAAGCCCGATCGCCACTATGTCGTGGAATGCTCGTCCTACCAGATCGACCTTGCACCCTCGATTAACCCGACGGCCGGCATCCTGCTCAACCTGACGCCCGACCACCTCGACCGCCACGGCACCATGCAGCACTATGCCTCGATCAAGGAGCGGCTGGTAGCGGGCAGCGAGACGGCGATCATCGGCATCGACGATTCCTGGTGCGCGCAGATCGCCGAACGGCTGGAACGAGCAGGGCGGCAGGTCATCCGCATCTCCAAGCGGCTGCCTTTGACCGACGGCTATTTCGCCGACGGCAGCAATTTGATGGAAGCCGTGCACGGCCGCTACAGCCGGGTCGCCTTCCTCGAGGGCATCGGTTCGCTGCGCGGCCAGCACAATGCGCAGAACGCGCTTGCCGCGGTCGCTGCATGCCTGAGGGTCGGGCTGGAGCTTGGCGAGATCCAGTCGGGGCTGGAAAGCTTCCCAGGCCTCGCGCACCGCATGGAGCAGGTCGGCCGCAAGGACCATGTGCTGTTCATCAACGATTCCAAGGCGACCAATGCCGATGCGGCGGCGCCCGCCCTGTCGAGCTTCAGCCGCATCTACTGGATCGCCGGCGGACTGCCCAAGGAAGGCGGCATCGAGCCGCTGCGCGGCTTCTTCCCGCGCATCGCCAAGGCCTACCTGATCGGCGAGGCGGCGCCCGCCTTCTCGGCGACGCTGGGCGAGGCGGTGCCCTACGAGATATCGGGCACCCTGGCCGCGGCCGTCGAACACGCCGCGCATGATGCGGCCAGGGACGACGGCGGCGAGGCTGTGGTGCTGTTGTCGCCGGCCTGCGCCAGTTTCGACCAGTTCAAGAATTTCGAAGTCCGCGGCGAAGCCTTCAGGCAAGCTGCGAATGCTATCGAGGGCGTGAAACCCATCGGAGGGGCACGATAATGCAGAGCCGTCTCGACAAAAGCCCGGTTGCAACCTGGTGGTGGACGATCGATCGCTGGTTCCTGGCGGCATTCCTGTCGCTGATGGGGCTCGGCATCGTCTTGTCCTTCGCTGCCAGCCCGGCGGTGGCCGAACGCATCGGTCTCGACAGCTTCCACTTCGCCACCAGGCAGATCATCTTCACCGTGCCGGCGCTCGGCGTGATGCTGGCCGTCTCCTTCCTCGATTCCCGGCAGATCCGGCGCATGGCACTGATCATGCTGTGCCTGATGCTGGTGCTGATGGTGGCGGTGCTCTACATCGGCATCGAGGTGAAGGGCGCGCGGCGCTGGGTGTCGATTGCCGGCCTGTCGATCCAGCCGTCGGAATTCCTCAAGCCGGCCTTCGTCATCATGTGCGCCTGGCTGTTCGCCGAACACAAGCGCCAGCCCGACATTCCCGGCAATCTGTTCGCCATGCTGCTCCTGGTGCTGGTCGTGTCGCTGCTGGTGGCGCAGCCGGATCTCGGCCAGACCATGTTGACGACCGGCACCTGGGGCATCATGTTCTTCATGGCGGGATTGCCATGGCTGTGGATCATCGTGCTGGGCGCGGCTGGCGTTGGTGGCGTCTTCGCCGCCTATACGGTGTTCCCGCACGTTGCCTTGCGTATCGACAAGTTCCTCACCGGCGAAGGCGATACGTTCCAGGTCGACATGGGACGCGACGCCCTGATCAATGGCGGCTGGTTCGGTGTCGGGCCGGGCGAGGGCACCGTCAAGCGGGTCATTCCGGACAGCCATGCCGACTTCGTGTTTTCGGTCGCGGGCGAGGAATTCGGGCTGATCATGTGCTTCTTCATCATGTCGATCTTCGCCTTCATCGTGCTGCGCGGCCTCAACACGGCGCTCAAGGAACATGACGATTTCACCCGCTATGCGGTCGGCGGCCTGGTCACCGTGTTCGGCCTGCAGGCGGTCATCAACATGTGCGTCAACCTGCAGCTGGTGCCGGCCAAGGGCATGACATTGCCCTTCATCTCCTATGGCGGCTCCTCGCAGATCGCCATCGCCATTTCGATGGGCATGGTGCTGGCGCTGACGCGCAAGCGGCCGGAAAAGCGCAAGCAGATGGGCTTTACGCTGCCGCAGCGCGCCATGCCGGCGGAGTGACATGGCGAGAGGCGTCATCCTTCTCGCGGCGGGCGGAACCGGCGGACACCTGTTTCCGGCCGAGGCGCTGGCGCATGAGCTGAACGAGCGCGGCTGGTCGGTGCATCTGGCGACCGACGACCGCGCCGAGCGGTTTGCCGGCCATTTCCCGGCCGCCGCCATCCATCCCATCCAGTCGGCGACCATGGGCTCGAAGAACCCCATTGCCATGCTCGGCGCCTTCTGGAAAATCTGGCGCGGCGTGCGCCAGGCGTCCGCTGTCATCGCCAGGATCAAGCCGGATGCGGTCGTCGGCTTCGGCGGCTATCCGACCTTGCCGCCGCTCTATGCCGCGACGCGGCGCAAGGTGCCGACGCTGATCCATGAGCAGAACGCGGTGATGGGGCGCGCCAACCGGGCGCTGGCCGGCCGCGTGGACGCGATCGCCGGCGGCTTCCTGCCGCAGGATACGACTGCCGCGGGCGCCAAGACGGTGACGACAGGCAATCCGGTCCGCCCGGCCGTGCTGGAAGCGGCCAGGACGCCTTACGTGGCATCGGCCGGCGAACAGCCGTTCCGCCTCCTGGTGTTCGGCGGCAGCCAGGGTGCGCAGTTCTTTTCCGACGCCATGCCGGGGGCCGTCGCGCTGCTTTCGGATGCGCAGCGCAAACGGCTTGTGATCACGCAGCAAGCGCGGGCGGACGATGTGGCGCGAGTGAAGGCGGCCTATGCCGCTCTTGGCGTCGCCGTCGAGGTCTCGCCCTTCTTCACCGATATGGCGGCGCGCATGGCGACCGCGCATCTGGTGATCTCGCGCTCCGGCGCCTCGACCGTTTCGGAAATCGCCGTCATCGGCCGGCCGGCACTGCTGGTGCCTTATCCCTATGCGCTCGACCACGACCAGGCGGCGAACGCGGCGGCCCTTGCCGCTGCCGGAGGCGGCGAGGTGCACCCGCAATCCTCGCTGTCGCCCGAGCGCATCGCGGCGCTCATTGGTGGGCTGATGGACAATCCCGAGCGGCTGGCCGCGATGGCTGCAGGCGCGAAATCGGCCGGCAGACCGGACGCGGCACGGTTGCTCGCCGATCTCACAGAGGCTATTGCGTCCGAAAAAACCGTCTCGGATTTCAGGAAGGGGACGCACGCATGAAGATGCCGCAGACCATCGGCCTTGTGCATTTCATCGGTATTGGCGGCATCGGCATGAGCGGCATCGCCGAAGTGCTGCACAATCTCGGCTACAAGGTGCAAGGGTCCGACCAGGCCGACAGCGCCAACGTGCAACGGCTGCGCGACAAGGGCATCGAATGCTTCGTCGGCCACAAGGCCGAGAATCTCGGCGAGGCCGAGGTGGTGGTCGTTTCGACAGCGATCAAGAAATCCAATCCGGAGCTGAAGGCCGCGCGCGAAAAGCTGCTGCCGATCGTGCGCCGTGCCGAGATGCTGGCCGAACTGATGCGCTTCCGCCAGGCGGTGGCGATCGGCGGCACGCATGGCAAGACGACGACGACCTCGATGGTCGCGACGCTGCTGGAAGCCGGCGGGCTCGACCCGACCGTCATCAATGGCGGCATCATCAACGCCTATGGCACCAATGCCCGTATGGGCGATGGCGAGTGGATGGTGGTCGAGGCCGACGAGAGCGACGGCACCTTCCTGAAACTGCCGGCCGAGATCGCGGTGGTCACCAACATCGATCCCGAGCATCTCGATCACTATGGCAGCTTCGACAAGGTGCGCGAGGCGTTCCGCCAGTTCGTCGAGAACGTGCCGTTCTACGGTTTTGGCGTGATGTGCACCGACCACCCGGAAGTACAGGCGCTGGTCAGCAGGATCGAGGACCGCCGCGTCATCACCTATGGCGAGAACGCGCAGGCCGACGTGCGCTTCACCAACCACCGCATGGCCGGCGCCATTTCGGAATTCGACGTGGTGATCCGCAACCGCAAGACCGGCGGCCAGACAGCGATATCGGACCTGCGGCTGCCGATGCCCGGCCGTCACAACGTCTCCAACGCCACCGCCGCGATCGCGGTCGCGCACGAACTTGGCCTGTCGGCCGAGGCGATCAAGAAGGGCCTGTCGTCCTTCGCCGGCGTCAAGCGGCGCTTCACCCATACCGGCTCGTGGAACGGCGTCGATGTGTTCGACGATTATGGCCACCATCCCGTCGAAATCGCCGCGGTGCTGAAGGCGGCGCGCAGCGCCACCAAGGGCCGCGTCATCGCCATTGCCCAGCCGCACCGCTTCACCCGGCTGCATGATCTGTTCAACGAGTTCTCGGCCTGCTTCAACGACGCCGACACGGTGATGGTCGCCCCGGTCTACGCTGCCGGCGAAGAGCCGATCGACGGTGTCACGTCAGACGAGCTGGTGTCTCGCATCCGTGCCGGCGGCCATCGCGATGCCCGCTACATCGAGGGGCCGGCGGCGATCGCGCCGGTTATCCGAGATCTGGCCAAGCCTGGCGACTTCGTCGTCTTCCTCGGCGCCGGCAACATCACCCAATGGGCCTATGCGCTGCCCAAGGAGCTTGGCGGGACTGTTTCATGATGCACGGCCAGGCCCTGATCGACAGACTTGGCGACCGGCTTGCGGGCCTGCGCGGCCGCATCACGCCGAATGCCGAGATGGACAAGATCACCTGGTTCCGGGCCGGCGGCCTTGCCGAGGCGCTGTTCCAGCCGGCCGACGAGGAGGACCTGGCCGCGTTCCTCAAGGCGGTTCCCGAAGAGGTGCCGCTGACCATCGTCGGCGTCGGCTCGAACCTGCTGGTCCGCGACGGCGGCATTCCCGGCTTTGTCATCCGGCTTTCAGCCAAGGGCTTTGGCGAGGCCGAAGTCATTTCGCCGATCAGGATCAAGGCCGGCGCGGCCACGCCCGACAAGCGGGTGGCCGCGGCGGCGCTCGAGGCAGGCATTGGCGGCTTCCATTTCTACCACGGCATCCCAGGCGCCATTGGCGGGGCGCTGAGGATGAATGCCGGCGCCAATGGTGTCGAGACACGCGAGCGCGTCGTCGAGGTGCGGGCGCTCGACCGCAAGGGCAATCTCCTGACGTTGAGCAATGCCGAGATGGGCTATGCCTATCGCCATTCCGGGGCCCCCTCCGGACTGATCTTCACTTCGGCCGTGTTCGAAGGCTTTGCCGAGGAGAAGGCGGTGATCAAGGCGGCGATGGATGCTGTCCAGAGCCATCGCGAGACCGTGCAGCCGATCCGCGAAAAGACCGGCGGCTCCACCTTCAAGAATCCGGAAGGCACGTCGGCCTGGAAGGAGATCGACAAGGCAGGCTGCCGCGGCCTGATGATCGGCGGTGCACAGATGTCGCCGATGCACTGCAACTTCATGATCAACACCGGCACGGCGACCGGTTACGATCTCGAATATCTCGGCGAGACCGTGCGTGCCCGCGTGCTCGAACATTCGGGCATCCGCCTGCACTGGGAGATCAAGCGCATCGGCAATTTCCGCTCCGGGCATGCCGTGCAGGAGTTTCTCGGCCAGCTCTTGTAGCCGCCGTTGAAGTTCATGTGATGCATGAACTTCAACGCGTTCCCAGAACGCGCAAAACCGTTGCTCCCAGGACTCACCGACACGGTTTTCGCAGCCATTTTCTCAGAAAGTGAATCTCTCGGAATCATAAGCACTTGCCAGTGAATCAACTCTCTGATTCTCTGCTCGAAAGCGTTTCCTGATTTGAGTCGTTCGACGCGTTACCCGCGTTTTCCGTCTGGGGGGGGGCAACCTGCCGGGAGACTCGGACTCAATGTTGCGGAAATCCTGGTTTTGGTCCGCCACGAGAGGGGATGACGGGGAATGAAGAGCAAGCATGTGGCCGTACTGCTGGGAGGTTTCTCGTCCGAGCGGCCCGTGTCCCTGTCCTCGGGAAAGGCTTGCGCCGATGAACTCGAGAAAGAAGGCTACCGGGTCACGCGTGTCGATGTCGGGCGCGATGTCGGCTCGGTGCTCGCCGAACTCAAGCCCGATGTCGCTTTCAATGCGCTGCATGGTCCGTTCGGCGAGGATGGCACCATCCAGGGCATCCTCGAATATCTCGCCATTCCCTACACCCATTCCGGCGTGCTCGCCTCGGCCTTGGCCATGAACAAGGAGCAGGCCAAACGTGTTGCCAAATCGGTCGGCATGCCTGTCGCCGAATCGAAGGTCACCAGCCGCTTCGCCATCCAGGACAAGCATCCGATGAAGCCGCCCTATGTGGTCAAGCCGGTCAGCGAGGGCTCGAGCTTTGGTGTCGTCATCGTCAGCGAGGGCCAGTCGCATCCGCCGCAGGTCATCGGTTCGTCCGAGTGGAAATATGGCGATACCGTCATGGTCGAGCGCTACATCCACGGCCGGGAGCTGACCTGTGCGGTGATGGGCGATGTCGCGCTCGGGGTCTGCGAGATCATCCCGACCGGCCATTCCTTCTACGACTATGATTCAAAATATGTCGCTGGCGGATCAAAGCACGAATGCCCCGCAAAAGTTTCACCGAATATTTACCAAAAAATACAAACACTGGCGCTCAAGGCTCACCAAGTGATCGGCTGTCGGGGCGTTTCCCGGTCGGACTTCCGTTATGACGATCGTCACTCCGAAAATGGCGAGGTTGTATGGCTCGAGGTCAATACCCAGCCGGGCATGACACCGACGTCCTTGGTGCCTGAAATCGCCGCCCATGCCGGGCACTCGTTTGGCGATCTGTTGAGTTGGATGGTGGAGGACGCTTCGTGTCTGCGTTGAAATGGGGACAAGGCAAGGGGAAGGGCGCGGCCGGGCCGTCGCTGCTTGGCCTGTCGCTTTCGTTCGACCATTTCGTCCTGCCGCGCATGCTCCGCCGCCCGGTGCGCATCCTGGCGCGCCTGGGTGACGGCGAGTTCCAGGCGCCGCGTTTCTCAGCCGCGATGATGTCCGCCGTGCTGCTCGCTTCGAGCGGCGCCTATGGCGCCTATCTTGGCGGCCATGCCGACGGCATCATCCAGAGCATCACCGCCCGTACCGGCTTTGCCGTCGATCAGGTCAAGGTGGTCGGCAACCGCCAGACCTCGGAGATCGATATTCTCGACAGGCTCGAACTCGACGGCTGGACGTCGCTGATCGGCTTCGACGCGGAGGCCGCGCGCGAGCGCATCTCGGGCCTGCCGTGGATCGAGGTCGCGGCGGTGCGCAAGGTCTATCCGCACACGTTGGAAGTGCGCGTCGGGGAGCGCGAGGCGTTCGCGCTCTGGCAGCAGGGCGACGCCCTTTCGGTCATCGAGAAGGATGGCTCCGTCATCGCGCCGTTCTCGGGCGGCAAGCAGGTGCTGCTGCCGTTGCTGATCGGGACCGGTGCGCCGGCCAAGGCGCCGGACTTCCTGGCCAAGATCGAAAAATATCCGAACCTTGCTTCCCGCGTGAAAGGCTACATCCGTGTCGGTGAGCGGCGCTGGGACCTGAAGCTGGACAACGGCATCACCGTCAAGCTGCCCGAGGATGACGAGGACCAGGCGCTCGCCGAACTCGTCAAGATGGACCACGACAAGGGGCTGTTGTCGCGCGACATCGCTGCCGTCGACATGCGCCTGACCGACCGGCTGGTCGTGCAGCTGACGCCCGAGGCGGTGACGCAGCGCGAGGCCGCACTCAACGAGAAGCCGAAAACCCTCAAGCGCAAGCCGGAGACGAAGATATGAGCTGGCTTGGCGGTCATGGCGATGCCTCGTCGCGCCGTTCCGGCACCTTGACGGTGCTGGATGTCGGCTCGAACAAGGTCTGCTGCATGGTGGCGAAGCTGAAGCCGTGCGACGACGGCAAGCTGTTGCGCGGCCGCTCGCACCGGATCCAGGTGATCGGCATCGGCCATCAGAAATCGCAAGGCGTGAAGTCTGGCGTGGTCGTCGATCTCGACCGGGCCGAGCATGCCATCCGGCTGTCCGTCGACGCCGCCGAGCGCATGGCGGGGCTGACGGTCGATTCACTCATCGTCAACATGACCGCCGGCCGGCTGAAGAGCGAAGCTTTCGCCGCGACCATCAATCTTGGCGGCCACGAGGCCGACGAAGCCGACATCAAGCGCGTGCTCGGCGCCGGCGCCAAACAGGCGCTCAAGGCCGAGCGCGAGGTGATCCATTCGCTGCCCGTCGGCTTCTCGCTGGACGCCGAGCGCGGCGTGCGCGACCCGCGCGGCATGGTCGGTGACGCGCTTGGCGTCGACATGCATGTGCTGACCGGTGACGCCGCCCCGATGCGCAATCTGGAACTCTCCATCAATCGCTCGCACCTTTCGGTCGAGCGCATGGTGGCAACGCCCTATGCCAGCGGGCTGGCGGCACTTGTCGACGACGAGCTGGAGCTTGGCGCTGCCTGCATCGACATGGGCGGCGGCACGACGACGATCTCGGTGTTTTCGGAAGGCAAGTTCGTCCATGGCGACGCCATCGCCATCGGCGGCAACCATGTCACGCTCGACATGGCCAAGGGGCTCTCGACCTCGCTCGATGCCGCCGAACGGCTGAAGGTGATGCATGGCTCGGCGCTGCCGGGCAGTGCCGACGACCGCGACCTGGTCTCGATCCAGCCGATCGGCGACGATGGCGACGTGCCGCTGCAGATACCGCGTTCGGTGATGACGCGCATCGTGCGCGCCCGCATCGACGAAACGCTCGAACTGCTGCGCGACCGGCTGAACAAATCCGGCTACGGCAATGCGGTGGGCAAGCGCGTCGTCTTGACCGGCGGCGCCAGCCAGCTCGCCGGCCTGCCGGAAGCGGCGCGCCGCATCCTGGGGCGCAATGTGCGCATCGGCCGCCCGCTCGGCGTGGCGGGCTTGCCCGAGGCGGCGAAGGGGCCAGCCTTTTCGGCCGCCGTCGGGCTTTTGATCTATCCGCAGATGGCGAGCTTCGAGAGCCATCCGGCGAAAGGAATTTCCGGTCTCAGGATGACCGGGACGGGCGGAAAACTGCATCGCATGAGTCAGTGGTTGAGAGACAGTTTCTAATTGACGGGGACAGCCCCATAGGCGGCCGCGGCGGCGACGCGGCGTGAAAGGCAAAGGACGGAGACAATGACCATCAATCTGCAGAAGCCGGACATCACCGAGCTTAAGCCCCGCATCACCGTGTTCGGCGTCGGCGGCGGCGGCGGCAATGCCGTCAACAACATGATCACCGCCGGTCTGCGCGGTGTCGAGTTCGTTGTCGCCAACACCGACGCGCAGGCGCTGACCATGTCGAAGGCCGATCGGCTGATCCAGCTTGGCGCGCATGTCACCGAGGGTCTCGGCGCCGGCTCGCAGCCTGAAGTCGGCCGTGCGGCGGCCGAAGAGTGCATCGACGAGATCATCGATCACCTGTCCAACACCCATATGTGCTTCGTTACCGCGGGCATGGGCGGCGGCACGGGTACCGGTGCTGCTCCGGTCGTGGCGCGGGCCGCCCGCGAAAGGGGCATCCTCACCGTCGGCGTCGTCACCAAGCCGTTCCATTTCGAAGGCCAGCGCCGCATGAAGACGGCCGACCTCGGCATCGAGGAGCTGCAGAAATGCGTCGACACCCTGATCGTCATCCCCAACCAGAACCTGTTCCGGCTGGCCAATGACAAGACCACCTTCGCCGACGCCTTCGCCATGGCCGACCAGGTGCTCTATTCCGGCGTTGCCTGTATCACCGACCTGATGGTCAAGGAAGGCCTGATCAACCTCGACTTCGCCGACGTGCGTTCGGTGATGCGCGAAATGGGCAAGGCCATGATGGGCACCGGCGAAGCTTCGGGCGAGGGCCGTGCGATGGCCGCCGCCGAGGCGGCGATCGCCAACCCGCTGCTCGACGAGACGTCGATGAGGGGCGCCAAGGGCCTGCTGATCTCGATCACCGGCGGTCGCGACCTCACCCTGTTCGAGGTCGATGAAGCGGCGACCCGTATCCGCGAGGAAGTCGACCAGGACGCCAACATCATCCTGGGCGCCACCTTCGACGAAGAACTCGAAGGCGTCATCCGTGTCTCGGTGGTCGCAACCGGCATCGACAAGTCGGCGGCTGAAATCGCCGCCGCGCCGATCGCGATCCGCACCGCGCCGCAGAAGCCGACCGCCCGTCCGGCGGTGGCAGCGGTGGAAAGCCGCCCGGCGCCGGTCCAGCAGGCCGCATACGAGCCGCGCGCCGCGGATCCGGTCGCCGAAGCCATCCAGCTTGCCGAGGCAAACGCCGCGGCGATGGCGCAGGCTCGTCCGGCTCCTGTCGCCCATGCGGACGATTTCCGCCCGCAGAGCAAGATCTTCCAGGCGCCGCCGGCACAGCCGCAGCCAATGGCACAGCCGGTGGTCCAGCAGATGATGCAGCCGGCTCCGCAGCCGCGCGAAATGCTGCGTGAAGTGCAGCAGCCGGTGGCGATGGCGCCGCAGCGCATGCCACGCGTCGAAGACTTTCCGCCGGTCGTGAAGGCCGAGGTGGATGCCAAGAGCCGCCCGGCCGACCATGAGAACAACAGCGGGCCGATGGGCCTGTTGAAGCGCCTGACCAACGGCCTGACCCGCCGCGAGGAGGAGCCCGCACGGCTGCAGCCGGCGCAACCGCGCGAGCCCAAGCTGCGCCAGGCGGCACCGGAAGTGCGCCGTCTCGCCAGCCAGGACGCCCAGCTCTATGCGCCGCGCCGCGGCCAGCTGGACGACCAGGGCCGCCTAACGCCGCAGACGCGGGCGACTCAAGACGACGATCAGCTGGAGATTCCGGCGTTCCTGCGCCGCCAGGCCAACTGAGCGGTTAACGGGCTGTAACAATTGTTAACAGGCAAGCAAGAAATTGCTTGCCTGTTAACGTTTAAAATGCTGCAAAAACAATCGGTTATAACGTCGTTCGTATTCCCGTTCGCGGTTACAAAGAGTAAGAAACCGTGATTTGGAGTCTCCCTGCCGGGACACTATCTTCGCTGCCTACCACAGTCGGTCTGCCGGGATTTCGGGGGAAGTCGCCCTGCCAGCCGATCTAACAAGAGCCGCGCCCTCGGGCTGGAGAAGCGGACCTAGGCATTACGGGCTTATGGGGATTGTCTTGCACGACTACCAGACGACAGTGAAGGCGCGCGCGTCGCTTACGGGCACCGGCGTTCACAGCGGCAAAGAAGTTTCCGTCAGTTTCGTGCCCGCGGATGCCGATACCGGTATCGTGTTCCAGCTTGTCAGCGAGGAAGGGCAGGGTCGTGAGTTCCGCGCGCTGTTTTCCGAGATCGGCGCCACCGACCTGTGCACCATGCTTGGCGATCCGGCAGGCGAGCATATCGCCACCGTCGAGCACATCATGGCCGCGTTGTTAGGCCTCGGCATCGACAATGTCCTGATCGAGATCGACGGTCACGAGGTTCCCATCCTCGACGGCAGCGCCATGGCGTTCGTGGAAGCCATCGACCAGGCGGGCATCGAGACCTTGCCGGTCAAGCGGCGCTACATCAGGGTCGTCAAGCCGGTCCGCATCGAGAACGGTGCTTCCTGGGCCGAGTTCAGGCCCTATGACGGCACCCGTTTCGAGGTCGAGATCGACTTCGAAAGCCCGGCGATCGGACGCCAACTCTTCGCTTCCGACCTCAATGCAGACATTTTTCGCCGCGACATCGCGCGGGCTCGCACCTTCGGCTTCATGAAGGATGTCGAGCGGCTGTGGGCGGCCGGCTATGCGCTGGGATCCTCGCTTGAGAATTCGCTGGTGATTGGAGACGACAACCGCGTCATCAACATGGGAGGCTTGCGCTTCCCCAATGAATTCGTGCGTCACAAGACGCTGGACGCCATGGGCGACCTGGCGCTGGCCGGCGCTCGTTTCATCGGCTGTTTCCGCTCCTATCGCGGCGGCCACAGGCTGAACGCGGCGGCGTTGCGGCGGCTGCTGTCGGACCGCACGGCTTTCGAAATCGTCGAGACGACGCGCCGCGAGCGCGGCCGCGCCGCCGAGATGAGCGCCGTCAATGCGCCGCTCTACGCACCTTGGATGATCTGAATTCCTCGACGTTTTCGGGACGGTGAGTGTTGCATGAATGCACCATCCTCCGGCGAAATCGCAGCGATACTCCGACTCGGTCCGGCCGCCACAAAAATGCGCGATTGGCTGGACATAGCGTTGCCGGGCAAGGCGGTTATGGTCTATGGCTGCTGCCGTCGATTAGTGCATGTCGCTCAAAAGTGGGGACCAGTTTTGGGACAACAGCATGCAAGAGGCATTAAAATAACGCCGAAAGGGCGCAATCCAATCATGTTTTTCAAGCGAGTCGGTCAATCGAAAGCGCCGCAGCGGTCTGTTTTCCTGGCGCTTTCGGTGGTTGTTCCATCGCTCTTTCTGTCGGCTTGCATGTCGTCCGAGAAAGACATCGACCTGTCGACCTATGTCGACCAGACCGAGCCGGCCGATGTTCTCTACAACCAGGGCCTCGCCAATCTGAATGCCGGTCGCCTGGACGAGGCGAGCAAGAAGTTCGACGCCGTCGACCGCCAGCATCCCTATTCGGAATGGGCCCGCAAATCGATGGTGATGGGCGCCTTCGCCGACTATCGCAAAGGCAGCTACGACGAAGCGATCTCGTCGGCCAAGCGCTATCTGGCGCTTTACCCGTCCACCGATGACGCGCCCTATGCGCAGTACATCATCGGCCTGAGCTACTACCGCCAGATCAAGGACGTGACGCAGGATCAGAAGGAAGCACGCCAGACCTTGCAGACGATGCAGGATCTGGTCACGCGCTGGCCGACTTCGGAATATGTCGACGACGCCAAGGAGAAGATCCGCTTCGCCAACGACCAGCTCGCCGGCAAGGAAATGCAGATCGGCCGCTATTATCTGGAGCGCCGCGAATACATCGCCGCCGTCAAGCGCTTCCGCACCGTGGTGGAGAACTATTCCAATACGCGCCATGTCGAGGAAGCACTCGCCCGCCTCACCGAAAGCTATTACGCGATGGGGTTGACCTCGGAGGCCCAGACGGCCGCCGCTGTGCTCGGCACCAACTATCCCGACAGCCCATGGTACAAGGATTCCTACAAGCTGCTGCAGAGCAACGGGCTTGCTCCGCGCGAGAATGCCGGATCGTGGATATCCAAGGCCGGAAAACTGATCACCGGCGCCTGACCGCCAGGCCTCGGACCGAAGCGCGCGTTTTTGGATTGATCCGACGCTGAAACAAAAAGATAGTGCGGCGCTGCGACTCCAACCGGGTCGCGTGCCGCTCCACAGCGGTTCGGTGATTTGAGTGAAGCGCTGAGCCGTCCTAACTTTTTGTTCTACGCAATTCCCGTGGGAAAACCGCTACGCACTTTTCCTCGAATTGCTTGAGGTCCGGGTTCTGATGCTTGCCAGACTGTCGATCCGCGATATCGTCCTGATCGAGAAGCTGGATATCGACTTCCAGCCCGGTCTTTCCGTGCTGACCGGCGAAACCGGTGCCGGCAAATCCATCCTGCTCGATGCCTTGTCGCTGGCGCTCGGCGCGCGGGGCGATGCCTCGCTGGTGCGCCATGGCACGGCGCAAGGCCAGGTCATCGCCGTGTTCGATGTGCCGCGCAACCATCCGGTGCGTGCGCTGCTTGCCGAAAATGCCATCGAGGATGACGGCGACATCATCCTGCGCCGCGTGCAGACGGCGGATGGCCGCACCCGGGTGTTCGTCAACGACCAGCCATCCAGCGTGACCTTGATGCGCGATGTCGGCCACGCGCTGGTCGAGATCCACGGCCAGCACGATGAACGGGCCCTGGTCGATCCCGGTGCCCATCGGGACGTGCTCGACGCTTTCGGAGGCCATCTCGGCGCCGTCCGCTCGACCGGTGAGGCATGGCGGCACTGGCGCGCCTGCGAGCAGGAACTTACGCGCCACCGCGCCAAGGTGGCGGCGGCGGCGCGCGAGGCCGACTATCTGCGCGCGGCGGTCACTGAGCTGACCAAGCTCGATCCACAGCCCGGCGAGGAAACGGAACTTGCCGAACTGCGCGCCCACATGATGCGCGCCGAGAAGATCGCGTCCGAAATTCATGACGCGCAGGACGTGCTGTCCGGCCCGTCCTCGCCGTTGCCGCAACTGGCCAGCCTGCTGAGGCGCCTGCAACGCAAGGCGACGGAGGCGCCCGGCCTGCTCGAGGACGTCGTCAAGTCGCTGGACGAGGCGATGCTGTCGCTCGATGCGGCGCAGTCTGGCGTCGAGGCCGCATTGCGGGCCACCGAATATGACCCGCAACGGCTGGAAAAGGCGGAGGAGCGGCTGTTTTCGCTGCGTGCCGCGTCACGCAAGCACAGCGTCGCCGTCGATGACCTGGCGCAGTTGCGCGACACGATGGTTGCCGATCTTGCCGATCTCGATGCCGGCGAAGAACGCCTGCACGGGCTGGAAAAGCAGGCCGCTGCCGCATGCGAGGCCTATGACATTGCCGCCGCACAGCTTTCCTCGCTGCGCCACGCGGCGGCGATCGGCCTGACCAAGGCCGTCATGGCCGAACTGCCGGCGCTGAAGCTCGAGCGCGCCGCCTTCATCGTCGAGATGAAAAGCGAGGCCGAGACCCGCATGGAAGAGGGCATCGACCAGATCGAGTTCTGGGTGCGCACCAACCCCGGCACGCGGCCCGGCCCGATGATGAAGGTGGCTTCCGGCGGCGAGCTGTCGCGCTTCCTGCTGGCGCTGAAGGTCGCGCTGGCGGACCGTGGCTCGGCGCCGACGCTGGTTTTCGACGAAATCGACACCGGCGTGGGCGGCGCCGTGGCGGACGCTATCGGCCAAAGGCTGGCGCGGCTGTCGAAGCGCGTGCAGGTGCTCTCGGTCACCCATGCGCCGCAGGTGGCGGCGCGCGCGGCGACGCATTTCCTGATCTCCAAATCGGGAGGCACCGATCGCGTGGCGACCGGCATTGCCGAGATGGACAGGACGGCGCGGCAGGAAGAGATCGCCCGCATGCTGGCCGGCGCCACGATCACCGATGAGGCACGCGCCGCCGCCGAGCGGTTGTTGCGCGAAAACACAAACGCGGCATAGGAATATCCGGCGTGATGGATCGAGTCAGGATATGGCTCCATCCTGCTGGTCAGGAATGATCTTTTCCGAAAACCGGTTCCCACTTTTCGGGATCATGTTCTATTGTGACGCGGCATCGTTCGGGGACGAAAAACATGGCCGAAAAACCTGTCGATTCGCTCAGCGAAAGCGAGGCCGAAGCCGAGCTCCAGCGGCTGGCCGAGGAGATCGCCGAGCATGACCGGCGTTATCACACGGAAGACGCACCAACCATCACGGACGCCGAATATGACGCGCTGAGGCGTCGAAACCTGGCCATCGAGGAGCGCTTTCCCGGCCTTGTACGCGAGGATTCGCCGTCGCTCAGGGTAGGGGCCGCACCGGCGGAAGGCTTCGCCAAGGTACGCCACGCGGTGCCGATGCTGAGCCTCGCCAAGGCCTATACCGACGAAGACGTCACCGATTTCATCGAGCGCGGCCGGCGGTTCTTCGACCGCGACAAGGACCTCGACATCGCCTTCACCGCCGAGCCGAAGATCGACGGGCTGTCGGCATCGCTGCGCTACGAGAAAGGCGTATTCGTGCAAGGCGCGACGCGTGGCAACGGCACTGTGGGCGAGGACATCACCGCCAATCTGAGGACCATCGCCGACATTCCCGCGAAGCTGAAAGGCTCGGGCTGGCCGGAAATCATCGAGATACGCGGCGAGGTCTACATGACCTATGCCGAGTTCGAAGCGCTGAAGGCACGTTCGGCGGCGGCCGGCGGCCAGGACTACGTCAATCCGCGCAACACGGCTGCCGGCTCGCTGCGCCAGAAGGACGCCTCCGTCACCGCCAGCCGAAACCTCAAATTCTTCGCCTATGCCTGGGGCTACACGACGGAAGATCCGGCGCCGACCCAGTACGGTGCGGTGCAGAAATTCGCGGAGTGGGGGTTCAAGATCAGCCCCTTGATGGTGCGGGCGAAGTCTGTCGAGGAACTGGTCGCGCACTATCACCGGATCGAGGAGCAACGCTCCTCGCTGGGCTACGACATAGACGGCGTCGTCTACAAGGTCGACCAGCTGGAACTGCAGCGCCGGTGGGGATTCGTCACCGGCGAACCGCGCTGGGCTATCGCGCACAAATTCCCCGCCGAACAGGCAATGACGACCGTGCAGAAGATCGACATCCAGGTCGGCCGCACCGGCACGCTGGCACCGGTTGCACGGCTGGCGCCGGTGACCGTGGGCGGCGTGGTGGTCGAGAACGTCACGCTGCACAATGAGGATTACATCAAGGGTTTCGACAGCAACGGCCAGCCGATCCGCGACGGCATCGACGTGCGCATCGGCGACACGGTGGTGATCCAGCGCGCAGGGGACGTCATTCCGCAGATCGTCAGCGTCGTCATCGACAAGCGTCCGGCCGACGCTACCCCTTACGAGTTCCCGCACACCTGCCCGGTTTGCGGTTCGCCGGCGACCCGCGAAATCAACGAGAAGACCGGCAAGGAGGATTCGCGGCGACGCTGCACGGGCGAATTGATCTGTGCCGCGCAAGCCGTGGAACGATTGCGCCATTTCGTCTCGCGCGGCGCTCTGGACATCGAAGGCCTTGGCGCGGAAAACATCGATACCTTCTTCAATGCCGGATTGATCAAGACGGCCGCCGATATCTTCACGCTCAGGGATCGCCGGCCAGCCGTCACCAAGGCGCTGGCCGAGCGGCGCGAGGAGCAGGCCAGGCAGCGCGAGGCGGCATCCGGCAAGACGCGCAAGAATGTCCGCAGCGTCGAGGACCGCAACTATGAGGGCCTGGACAAGCTCTTCGCAGCCATCGATTCGCGCCGCGAACCGGAACTCGACCGCTTCATCTTCGCATTGGGCATCCGCCACATCGGCGAGACGACGGCGGCTTTGCTCGCCCGCACCTTCTCGACCATCGAGGAGCTGATCCGCGTCGGCAAGGAGACGGCCGCGGCGGAAGATCCGCACACCGTGTTCCCGTCGATCAACGGCATCGGCGACACGGTGATCGACGCGCTGCGCGATTTCTTCGGCAATGAGCGCAACGACGACGTGCTTGAGAAGCTGCTCGAGCAGGTCAAGCCGAAGCCGTACATCGTCACCGTCTCGGCCGACAGCGAGGTCGCCGGCAAGACGATCGTGTTCACCGGCACGCTGGAGAAGATGACCCGCTCCGAAGCCAAGGCGATGGCCGAACGGCTCGGCGCCAAGGTCGCCGGCTCGGTTTCGGCGAAGACCGACCTGCTGGTGGCCGGGCCTGGTGCGGGCTCGAAACTCAAGCTTGCCAGCGAACTCGGCGTCGAGGTCATCGACGAGGACACCTGGCTGCAGCGGGTCGGCAAGTCCTGATGGAAAGCACCTTCAAAGGGTTCGGCCAAAAGGCCATTCCGTTCCTGAAGGCGCTGGATTTCCACCAGAGCCGGGAATGGTTTTTGGAGAACCGCGACCTGTTCGAAACGGAATTGCGCGATCCACTGGGCGATCTCGTCGACACGCTGACGCTGCGTTTTGCAGCGGCGGGGTTGGATTTGCGCGGCGACCGCAAGAAGTCGCTGTTTCGCATCAATCGCGACGTGCGCTTCGCCAAGGATAAGCGACCCTACAACCGCCACCTGTCGGCCATCCTTTCGCCGGACGGCACCAAGATGGAACAAGGTGTGTTCTATGTGCATATCGGGTTGGAGGGTTGCTTCGCCGGCGTCGCCTGGTGGCAGCCGGAGGCCGCACTGCTGCTGGCGATACGCCGTTCCATCGAGACATGGCCCGAGAGGTTTCGCGCCATGGTGAAGGCGTTGAACAAGAATGGCCTCGAACTCGATGCCGAAGGCGCCATGAAACGCACGCCGCGCGGCTTCGAACACGTCATCGACAAAGACCTTGCCGCAGCCATTCGCAACCGGCATTTCGTCGTTCGCCACGTGATCGATCCGGCCGGCATTCACGGGCCGGAACTGGTCGAGGAGCTCGTCGATTTCACCTTGCGCGCCAAGCCGCTGCTCGATTGGGGCAGGGCTATCGAGGGCAAAACCGCGAAGGATTAAGCGTTACTCGAGCGCCGCCACGATCATTTCCGTTGATCGTTCGGCTCAAGCGAATTCGTGTGACAAGGCTGGGCATGCCACCTACATACCGCCACTCCTAAAGCGCGTCGCGCTGAAGCGGATTCATGCGACGCGCTTTAGGTCTTTGTTTTTGTGCATGTCGTTCCCCCAAAACCGGGTCACTTTTTGGGCGACATGCATTAGTTGTTGTGCATGTCGTAATCCCAAAACCGCTGCGCACGTTTGGGTGACATGCATCAGGAGTGGTTTATGGCGACGGACGTGATTTCGCAGAGCGGCGATCGAAGCGATTTCTGGCAGGGCGTGCGGCTCTCGATGCCCGTCGTGGTGGCGTCGGCGCCGTTCGCTGTCCTATTCGGGGCACTTGCCGTCGACAATGGCTTCTCGGTCTTCGAAGCCTTCCTGATGAGCGCGTTGATCTATGGCGGCGCCAGCCAGATGGTCGGCATCCAGCTGTTCGGCCAACATGTGGCGCCGTGGCTGATCGTGCTGTCGATCTTTGCCGTCAATTTCCGCCATGTGCTCTATTCCGCCGGCATCGGCCGGCGCATCGCGCACTGGCCGATCATCCAACAGGCGCTTGGCTATTTCATCCTCACCGACCCGCAATTCGCGGTGGCCGAGGCGAGGGCGCAATCCGGACAGACGGTCGGTTTCGCCTGGTACCTGGGGCTGGGCCTGCCCGTCTACGTGTTCTGGGTGATCGAAAGCGCGCTTGGCGCGATGTTCGGCAAGCTGATCCCCGACACGCAAGCGCTGGGCATCGATTTCCTGCTGCCGATCTATTTTCTCGGCCTGGTGATGGGCTTCCGCAAGCGGCCGCTGTGGCTGCCGGTGGTGATCGCCAGTGCCGCCGCCTCGATCATCGCCTACAAGACGGTCGGCTCGCCCTGGCACGTCTCGATCGGCGCCATTGCCGGCGTGCTCCTCGCCGTCATCCTGCCGCCGCACCATAGCGGCGTGGAGACAAGGCCATGAGCACGACGTTCTGGATCATCATCGCCGGCGCGATCGCCACCTATCTGACGCGCATCGGCGGGCATCTGGTCATCTCCCGCTTCGACAACATCCATCCACGCGTCGAGGCAGGCCTCAACGCCGTGCCGGCGGCGGTGCTGACGACACTGGTGGCACCGGAACTGTTGAACGCCGGACCGGCGGAATGGGCGGCATTGGTGGTCACGGCAGTGGTTTCGCTGCGCGGCGGGCTGATGGCGATGTTTCTGGCGGGGGCGGCGATGCTGATTTTGGCGCGGCAGTTTGTGGGGTGATTTTGCCGGCGCGAACGTTTCAAACTCCGCGCCGCCCTTCATTGTCCTGCCGGGCATTTCTCCCCGTAAACGGGGAGAAAGTAGCTCATCTCAAATCTTGGCGTCGTGCGGCAATGGCGCGGTTGCCTTTTCCAGCCAGGCCAGCGTTTCGCCGTCGAGCATCGGGCCGATCTCGGCCAGCACGCGGGCATGGTAGGTGTCGAGCCAGTGCAATTCATCGCGCGTCAGGAGATCGCTGCGCACCAAACGGGTATCGATCGGCGCCAGCGTCAGCGTCTCGAAGCCGTGCATGGCGATGTCGCCGCCCTCGATTTCTGCCGCTGGCGTCACCAGGATCAGGTTCTCGATGCGAATGCCGTAGGAGCCTTCCTTGTAGTAGCCGGGTTCGTTCGAAAGCATCATGCCTTCGAGCAGTTTCTCGGTGCCGGTGCGGGCGATGCGCTGCGGGCCTTCGTGCACGGCGAGATATGAGCCGACGCCATGTCCGGTGCCATGGGCGAAGTCGCAGCCGTGCTTCCACAGCGCCATACGGGCAACGGCGTCGATCTCCGAGCCGCGCGTGCCGGCGGGGAAGCGCAGCGTTGAAATGCTGATCATGCCTTTCAGCACCAGCGTGAAGCGTTCGCGCATTTCCTCGGTCGGCTGGCCGATGGGTACGGTGCGGGTGATGTCGGTGGTGCCGTCCTGATATTGCGCGCCGGAATCGAGCAGGAACAGCTCGCCGGCCTTGAGCTTGCGGTTGGTGGCACGCGACACGCGGTAATGCATGATGGCGCCGTTCGGCCCGGCGCCGGAAATGGTGTCGAAGGAGACGTCGCGCAGCGGCATCTGGGTTTCCTCGCCGGTCTGCCGGCGCGTTTCCTCCAGCCGGGTGACGACCGCGATCTCGTCGAGGGAGCTGGGTTTCTGGCGCTCCAGCCAGCACAGCAGTTTCGCCACCGCCGCGCCGTCACGGCGATGCGCGGCGCGCGACCCGTTGATCTCGGCCTGGTTCTTGGTGGCGCGCGGGATGCGGGCCGGGTCGGGCGCGGCAACCACGGTGCCGCCATTGTCCTCGACCAGCATGCGCAGCCTGTCGGCCGCCAACACCGGGTCGAGCGCGATCTTGGCGCCGCCCTTGGCAAGCGCCACGATGGCGGCTTCGAATTCGTCGGGCTCGTGCAAATCGGCGAACTGGGTCAGATAGGCGGCGACCTGGCGCGAGAACTTGCGCTTGTCCATGAACAGCTTGTGCGATCCGTCGGCAGCGAGGATGGCGAAGCCAAGCGCCAGCGGCGTGTGCGGCACGTCACCGCCGCGGATGTTGAAGGCCCAGGCGATGGAGGAGGGGTCGGTCAGCACTGCATGAGTGGCGCCGTCCTTGCCGATCGCCGCCGCCAGCCGCGCCAGCTTGTCCTTGGCAAGTTCGCCGGCAAAGCCGATCGGGTGCAACTCGACGGGTGCCACCGGTGCCGCGGGTTGATCCTTCCAGATGATGTCGATCGGGTTCTTGGTCAGCGGCACCAGCACGGCGCCGATCTTGTCGGCAGCGGCCTGCAGCGCCTTGACCTCACCGACCGTGTGCAGCCACGGATCGAAGCCCAGCCGCGCGCCCTTGCCGATATTGTCCTTGAGCCAGACCGGGGGCGGGTTGTCGACCAGGCTTTCGACCGAGAAGATGTCGAGATCGACCTCGCTGCGCACCTGCAGCGTGTAGCGTCCGTCGACAAAGATGAAGGCGCGGTCGCGCAGGACGATGGCGACTCCGGCCGAGCCGCTGAAGCCGGTCAGCCATTTCAGCCGCGCCGAGCGATCGGCGACATATTCGCCCTGATGCTCGTCGGCGCGCGGAACGATGAAGCCGTCGAGGCCATTTCCACTCAGCCATTGGCGCAGCAGCGCCACGCGCGGCTTGCCGACTGCCGGGTCGCCCGCGGAATCGAAGGTCTGGAACATGATGGGCCTCCTTGCACGTGCGAGCGTAGCTTATGGCTTGGGAAATCGGAATCGATTTCCCGCGGCGCAAACTGCTACAGCCTCGCTTGGCTGACAACCGGCTGACAACCGAGTGGGCTTGGTCCAGCGGCCGCGCGAAGAGCGTGCCTCAGTGCTTGAGGTGGATGGTCACCCAGCCTTCGCGGTGCAGCGTGCGCACGTGGCGAAAATTCTGGCCGACATAGGCAGAAATGACGGCGTCGCGCTGGCGCTCGAGAATGCCCGACAGCACGATCGAGCCGCCAAGCGCGATGTGCCCGGCCATTTGCGGCGCCAGCCGCATCAGCGGCCGCGCCAATATGTTGGCGATGATGAGATCGAAGGGCGCGCGCCTGCCGAAGATCGGATGGTGGAAGCCCGGCGCGGTCACCGTCTCGACGAGAGCCTTGACGTGGTTGAGCCGCGCATTGGCGGCGGCGACCTTTACCGCCACCGGATCGATGTCGGTGGCGAGCACCGCAATATGCGCCAGCTTGGCAACGGCGATCGCCAGAACGGCGCTGCCGGTGCCGAGGTCGAGCGCATTGCGCGGGTGTTCGCGCCGCACCACCCATTCCAGCATTTCGAGGCAGCCCGAGGTGGTGCCGTGGTGGCCGGTGCCGAAGGCGAGGCCGGCCTCGATCTCGATGGCGAGTTCGCCGCTATGGCGTTTCCTTCGGTCATGCGCGCCATGGACGAAGAAACGCCCGGCGCGCACCGGCTTCAACCCTTCCAGTGAACGCGCCACCCAGTCGATGTCGGGCAGCGCCTCGCGCTCGACGGGCTTCGACAGAGTGAGGCCGGCGAGAATGTCCTTCATCCGCGCCTCGATCGCGTCGACGTCACCGTCGGCATAGAGCGAGACTTCGTGGATGTCCTTGTCTTCGTCGACCTCCAGCACCGCGATCGGCAGGCCTTCATCCTCGAAGGCCATCTCAAGGGCCGCGAAAATGCGCTCGGCCTCGACCTTGCCGGTGGTGAAATGGAGCCGTGTCTGGGTCATCAGGTTAAGTTTCTCTTTGAGCGTGATGTTGTCCGAAAAACCGGCTTCCACTTTTCGGGATCAAGCTCTAGCCCTTAGCCGCGAGGCGCTTCAGTTTTTCAACAGCGGTGCTTGCACTTTCGCCGTAGGCGATCGTGCCGGCGAAATCGCCCTTGCCGTTGAGCAGCAGTACCGAGGCGGTGTGGTCCATCGTGTAGTCGCCGTCGCCGGTATCGACCTTCTTCCAGTAGATGCCGAACGACTTGGCCATGGCGTGGACCTTGTCCGGATCGCCGGAGATGCCGATGATGCGGTCGGAGAAATTGCTGACATAGGCATTCATCACCGCCGGCGTGTCGCGCTCGGGATCGACGGAGACGAAATAGGCATGCAGGTTCTTGCCGTCGTCGCCGAGCGTCTTCAGCCAGCCGGCGAGTTCGAACAGCGTGGTCGGGCAGACTTCCGGACAATGGGTGAAGCCGAAGAAGACGACGCTGGGCTGGCCCCGGAACGCGGCCTCGGTGATCGGCGCGCCCTTCTGATCGACCAGGGAGAAGGGGGCGCCGAAGGGTTCGCCGCCATAGTGGCCGCGATACCAGTCGAAAGTCAGCCAGCCGATGCCGGCCGCCATGAGGACGAGAATGCCGACCAGGATAGAACGCATCATCAGAATAGTCCGTCTGTAACTTCATCGGGTGCTGGCCGAAGCCACGCTCCCTTGTTCGGCCGACAGTCTTAGCGGTTCGACCGGGTACACGCAAAGATGCCGCGTTGACGCAACCGGCCGTGGCAGTGCCCGGCGTTTTGATCGCATCTTGCAATGCATTGGCCCTCGCCCCACCTGAGACCGGCAACTCGAACCGCAGGAGGCTCCACTTGCTCGAACTGATTGGGCGCGGACGGATTGGGCGAAAACTGTTCGGCGCGTTGGCCGCGTGTGTCGTGCTTGGCGCTGGCGCTGCCGTCGCCGAGGAAGTCGGCAAGGTCGGCGTCGACTGGGTCGGCAACGACATCATCGTCGAGGCGATCAAGGATCCGAAGGTGGAAGGCGTGACCTGCCACGTCTCCTATTTCGACCGCAGCATCATCGACCGCCTGCACAAGGGCAACTGGTTCGAGGATCCCTCCGATTCCTCGATCTCCTGCCGCCAGACCGGACCGATCACCATCGGCGACATCGACATGGGCGAGGGCGGCGAGGAGGTTTTCAAGCAAGGCATCAGCCTGATCTGGAAGAAGCAGGTGGTGAACCGCATCTATGACAAGGCCAACGATACGTTGATCTATCTCTCGCATTCGCGTCAGGTGCAGAATGGCTCGGCCAAGATGTCGGTCACGACAGTGCCGCTCTACGGCCAGAACGTGGTGTGGAGCAAAGGCAAGCCGAAATAGATTCGCGCGATTGGCCTGACGGACAATTGTTCGCGGCTTGCGGGCGTGGTTGCTCTGACGTAAAGCCGCCCTCATGGACCGTTCCCAAGATCTCGTGCTGAAGGACTCCGAGCCGCGCATCCATCCGACCGCGGAATTGAAGGCGTGCAAGCTCGGCCGCTATGCCGCGATCGGCGAACGGGTGGTGCTGCGGGAAGTCAATGTCGGCGACTTCTCCTATTTCGAGCGCCATTCGGAGGCTATCTACACCACCATCGGCAAATTCTGCTCGATCGCCGCCAACAGCCGCATCAACGCGCTGGAGCATCCGATCGAGCGACTGACCCAGCACAAGGTCAGCTATCGGCCGAACGAGTATTTCCGCTGGCTGGGCGTCGACGCCGCCTTCCGCGACCGGCGGCAGTCGAAAGCCGTGACCATCGGCCATGATGTCTGGATCGGCCATGGCGCGGTAATCATGCCCGGCATCACCATCGGCAACGGCGCCGTCGTCGGCGCCAATGCGGTGGTGACCCATGATGTGCCGTCCTACACCATCGTTGCCGGCATGCCGGCGAAGCCGCTCAGGGCACGCTTTTCCGCCGCCGTCGCGGCACGGATCGAGGCTCTTGCCTGGTGGGACTGGCCGGTCGAGAAACTCGCCCGGGCGGTTCCCGACATTCAGGCGATGCCGATCGAGGCGTTCCTCGATCGCTGGGAAAACCAGGCCTTTTAGGCCGGCATCCTGCCGTTGTCTCGAAGTTCCGCGCTCCGTTGAGCGAGGCAATCCGCAGGCTGAGGCGGCGCTGCGAAGCAAGCTGCCATTTTCCGTGCTCTCCGGACTGAAACCCCTTCCGCCATGCGGGGGTGGCGCGGCGGAAGGGGCTGGAGGTAAACCGCCGTGAAGCGGAAGGAACAGGCACTTTTGCCTGCACGGTCACCATGACATTTAACCCGATAAGGCGTGTTTTCCCTCACATGCCCGCTTTGCGTGTATTCAATTGCGCCTGACGCATTTGTCGCCCGGTTGGAACCCGAAACGGCCGCCGGATGTTTCTCATCGCGGCAGCAATCGAGGGATCCCGAGACATGGAAAAGCATTTCACCAAGATCGCCAACTGGGTCGCCCATGTAACCGGCCTGCCGCTAACATTTTCCGTCTGCTGCCTGATCGTCGTCGTCTGGGCGGTAACCGGACCCTACTTCGGTTTCTCGGACACCTGGCAATTGGTGATCAACACAGGCACGACCATCATCACCTTCCTGATGGTGTTTCTGATCCAGAACACCCAGAACCGTGACGGCGCGGCAATTCAGGCCAAGCTCGACGAACTGATCCGGGTGAGCCGTGCTCACAATCATTTCATTGGCATCGAGCACCTGACGGAGTCCGAGGTCGAGGAAATTCGCGCCAAATGCGAACGGGCGGCACGGCGGCATGACCAGAAGATTGCCGCCACGGCCGGGAAGAAGGCCGTGGCGCAAAAGCGCGGGACGAAGAAGCAGGCCGCTTGACGGTCAGCCTTTTATGAAGGCCGCGAAAGCATCCTTGTGGTCGGGGTGCCAACGCGACAGGGCAGGACGGTTTTCGATGATGTCGCCGATCGCCCAAGCCATGCGCCTTTCATCCAGCGGGCGCGCCACGTCATTGTCCGGGCACAGGATGTAGAAGTCGCCCCTGACCAGCGATTCCAGCATGAAATCGATGACTTGTTCGCCGGTCCAGGCCCCGGCCGGCTTTTCCGTCGCGCCTTCGGTGAGGCCGGTGTAGGTGAAACCGGGGATCAGCAGATGCGCCGACAGGCGTGCGCCAGGCTCGTTGCGCAAGGCGTGCGCCAGGCCCTCGGTGAAGGTCTTCACGCCGGCCTTGGAGACGTTGTAGGCAAGGTTGCCGGGCGGCGTCGTGATGCCTTGCTTGGAGCCGGTGTTGACGATCAGGCCCGGCCTGGCAGACGCCAGCATGCGCGGCGCGAAGGCGCCGACGCCGTGCACGACGCCCCAGAAATTGATGTCGAGGAGCCGCTTCCAGTCCTCGCGGTTCTCCCAGGGCCTGCCGGGATTGTCGCCGACGCCGGCGTTGTTCATCAGCAGCGAAACATCGCCAAAGGCGCCGAATGCCCGGTCGGCGAGACGATCGACCTCATCGGCCTTCGAGACGTCGGCGGCAACGGCCAGCACGGCGACGTCGCCGGCAATGGCGGAGACCGCCCGGGAGGCATCGTCAAGACGCGCGCCACCAATGTCGGCAAGCACGATCTTCATGCCCATCAGCGCAAGCCGCTTTGCCGCTGCCAGACCAATGCCGCTGGCGGCGCCGGTGATGACGGCGGTGTTGCCCCGAGCAAGCGCGGGCAGGGCGGTCTGGATTTCGGCGTCGGGGATCATCGGTGATGGGTTCCTTCTTTCGATGGCGCCGAACTTAGCGCCGCAACGGGCTTGCGCAAGCCTCCGTCAGCGTGTGCTCGGGTTGACCATGCCGGTCGAGGCTGCGCATGCTGCCCTCGGCAAAAGGAGACTTTTGCCAGGGCAAAAAGGAATTTTTGCCGGAGCAAAAGGAGACTTTTGCCAGGGCAAAAAGGAGTTTTTGCCGGGGCAAAAGGAGACTTTTGTCGGGACAAATGGAGATTTTTCGATTGACGGATTGGGTTGCAATTTTGAAGGAACAGACCGCCACCGGCGACCAGATGGGACGCGAGGTGCCGCAGATGCTGGCCAATCCCGATATCAGCGAAGCGCAGGTGAAGACGCTGTTTTCCGCGCTGGAGAAACAGGCGAGTTCGTCGAGAAACTGCGCATGGCGTTGGAAAAGTTCGGCCACGATTTCTCGATCATCAAGGCGGCGGAGCGGCTGGAGGAGCGCTATGCCGACCTGGCGGCTTCGGTGGCGGAAAAGCTGAAAGCGATGCGCAGATAGAGCAATTCCAGGAAAAGTGTGAAGCGGCTTTCCGTCCGGAATTGCGTCAAACAAAGAGCAATTCCAGGAAAAGTGTGAAGCGGTTTTCCGTCCGGAATTGCGTCA
>NZ_VFWQ01000027.1:0-62978 GCF_006442705.1 Mesorhizobium sp. B1-1-7
CACCCGATCTACACCGGACTGCTCCTGGGAATCCTGGCCACCATGGCGACGAAAGGCACCGTCTGGGGCGTCCTCGGCGCCATCCTTTTGACCATCGGCATCGTCATGAAGGCCAAGCTGGAGGAGCGTTTCCTGCGCACTGAACTCGGAACCGCCTATGACGATTACGCCGGGCGAGTACCGATGCTGGTGCCCTTCGCGCCAGCCTGACGCGGCGGAGCCCCCGAACGTCAGAGCATCCTGATGAGCGCGCCGCCGATCGAATAGCCCGCGCCAAACGCGCAGATCAGGCCGAAATCGCCGGGCTTCATGTCGGCATGGTTCTCCGACAGCGCCACGATGGCGCCGGCGCCCGCCGTATTGCCCAGCCGCTCCAGCACCATCGGCGCACGATCGTGATCGACATCGTGGCCGAACGAAAGTTTCAGGATCATCGCGTTCATGCGCGCATTGGCCTGGTGCAGCCAGAAGCGCCTGATCGCCTGCGGCGTCAGCCCGTGCTCGGCCAGGAATTCGACGATGAACTTTTGCCCGGCGACGGTGACTTCCTTGAACACCTTGTTGCCGACCTGCTTGATCAAATTGCCTTCCAGGTTGATCATGTAGGGATCGTCCTGGGCGGTGCGGGTGTGATAGCCCAGATTGGTGCGGATGTTGTTCGACATTTGCGTCCAGATGCGGGTGTCGAGCACCTCGAAGCGTCCCGGCCGCTTCTCGCCTTGGGCAAGCCCCTCCACCACCATCGACACCGAGGCGTCGCCGAAGATGAAGTGCGTCTGCCGGTCGCGGAAATTGAGATGGCCGGTGATGATTTCCGGCGTGGTCACCAGAATGCGCTTGTGCGCGCCCGAGCGCACCAGATTGACGGCCATG
Source organism: Mesorhizobium sp. B1-1-7 (assembly GCF_006442705.1). NCBI lineage: Bacteria > Pseudomonadati > Pseudomonadota > Alphaproteobacteria > Hyphomicrobiales > Phyllobacteriaceae > Mesorhizobium > Mesorhizobium sp. B1-1-7. The sequence continues at coordinate 874 of NZ_VFWQ01000027.1, forward strand.
TGAAGCGCCGCCGCGGCGGACGAACAGCCAAGCCCCATGTCGAAGCCGGCGCCCTTCGTACCCAGGGCCTCCTGCATTTCGATGGCGATCGCCGGATAGGGCCGCTGGTGATGCGAGGCCGAACAGATGATCAGGTCGATGTCGGATGGCTGCAGCCCGGCATGGTCGAGCGCCTTCCTGGCCGAGGCGATGCCGAACTCGGCCTCCAGCGACAGCGCATCGTCCGGACGTGCCGGAATGCGCGGCGTCATACGGGTCGGATCGAGAATGCCTTCGCGCTCGATCACATGACGGGAGCGCACGCCGGAGGCATGGACGATGAAATCGCTGTCGGACTTCTGCAGCAAGGTCTCGCCGGTGCGCTCGCGCCGCGCGTTCTCCGTGTCGACCCAGCTGTTGAAGCTCTCGACCAGCTCTTCATTCGTGATGACGGCTTCAGGGATTTCAGCGCCGATGCCGCTGATGATGACGCGATGCATATTTCAGTCCGTCCCATCCGCAGGCGTTGCGGCTTCATGTGGGCGCCGAAGCGCTTCGGCGCAACCCTTTTCTCATCAGGCGGGTTTACGCCGGCTTAAACCAAAGGTTTACGCCGGCGTAAACCAGGGTTTCACCAGGCGCAGAGCTTGGTGTTGGTCTGCGGGTTGTTCCAGCACGCACCGTCATCGCGGCTGCGCACATACTGTCCCGGCAACGGCACGTTGCGGCGGCCGAGATTGACATAGCCATAGGCAAAGCCCGGCCCGTCGATCTCCAGCACATAGGTCGGATAGCCCGGCGCCGAGATGCGGAAACTGCCCGCATCGTCGATCGCCCTGTAGCTGCATGGAAAATAGCCATCATCACTGGTGAAGCAGCGCGCCCGCTTGGCTTCCGCCGAAACCGAGAACGCCAGCAGCGCCGCCGCGCACACGCCAGCACCGCAAAGCACTTTCTTCAACGTCATCATTCACCCCCTGCCACGCGGGCATTTTGATCCAACGCGTTGAATTGCGCATGGCGGCGAAACCGGGTCAATCGGCTGCGACTGAAGTGGGTAATTCTTTCCTAGGGCGTGTCGAGATTCAGGTCAGGCCGAGCCGAAAATGGTGGTTTCCGAGAACCGGAGCGGAGCGTACTTTTCGTACGCGAGCACCGGAAGCGCAGGAAGCCGCCGTTTGCAGGCCGGCATCACCTGAATATCAACACGCCCTAGCCGGCCCGCTTGGCGACGATGAATATACGCGGGAAGCGCAGCAGCACTTTGCCGTTCGCGGTCTTTGGATAGGCCTTGGCGATCTTGGCCGTGTAACTGTCGAGGAACACCTTGCGCTCGTCCGCCTCAAGTGGATCGAGGAACGGCTTCAGCCCGGTCGACTTCACCCATTCGACGATCGCCTCGGCATCGGCCAGCGGATGGTTGTAAACGGTGTGCCAGATATCGAGCCGATCGGAGTGCGGCGATAAAAGGTCGTAATAGAACGACACCGGCGGCAGCGGCGCACGCGCCGCGTTTCCTATCTTTGCCGCAAACGGCACTTCAGCAGCGGTTTCCCGCATCAGACGATGCGAATCCTCGCCCATATTGTCGGGCATCTGCACAGCCAGCGCGCCGCCGGGCGCCAGAAAACCCATCAGTCCTTGGAACACCGCCGGATGCGTGGGCAACCACTGGAACACCGCATTGGCGAAGATGACGTTGACCGGCTCGACCGGCTTCCATGTCGCGGCATCGGCCAGATCGAAGGTCACGTTGGGCAGGCGCGCCCTCGCCTTTTCGATCATGTCGGGAGAAGTGTCGAAGCCGCGCACCTCGGCATCCGGCCAGCGCTCGACCAGCAATTCGGTCGAGTTGCCCGGCCCGCAGCCGATATCGACGACCCGGCGCGGGAAGTCGACCGGCACTTGCGCAACCAGATCCCGCGCGGGCCGCGTGCGCTCATCCTCGAATTTCAGATATTGGGCGGCGGACCAGTCGGGCTTTTGTGAAGCGGCGGTATGGTTCATCGATAGACCTCGCGACGGTTACCTACTTCCACCACCAGGACGACAAGTCTGCTGTCATGGAACTGAGCAATGATCCTGTAGTCACCGACGCGAAAGCGCCAAGCCTCTTCCTTGGTCGCTGTCAGGCGCTTGGCAAGCGCCCTCGGATTGGGATGCGCTGAAACTCTCTGATTCAAGAACTCCAGGATGCGCCGTTGATCTTTCGTCGAAAACTGCTCGATGTCTCTCTCGGCGCGCCGGGTGAACTCGACGCGCCAAGTCATTCAGCGGCAGGCTTCTTCCTGCGCTCCTCGACTTCACGACGTTCAAGCTTGCTGATCATCTCCTTCAGCGGAATGCGAACACCGTCATCATCTTTCAGGCGTTCGTCCGCGATCTTGGCGTCCTGCCAATCCTCAATAGCCTCAAGGATCGCATCGACTGCGACCTGATCGGCTGTTCGACCGCTGGCCTTGGCCATGTCGGCCAGTAGCTTCTCGGTCTTTGGCGGCAGTTTGACTGTGATCATGGAAAGCTCCGTCAGCCCAATTTAGGTCAAACGACGATCCCTCGCAACGATCTCCAGCCCCTTACCGCGTCAGCCTCTTATACGTCATACGGTGTGGGTTGACGGCTTCGGGGCCGAGCCGGCGGATCTTGTCCTGCTCGTAATCCTCGAAATTGCCTTCGAACCATTCGACATGGCTGTCGCCCTCGAAGGCGAGGATGTGCGTCGCCAGACGGTCCAGGAACATGCGATCATGCGAGATGATGACCGCGCAGCCGCCGAAATTTTCCAGCGCGTCTTCGAGCGCCGCCAGCGTTTCCGTATCGAGATCGTTGGTCGGTTCGTCGAGCAGCAGCACATTGCCGCCTGTCTTCAGCATCTTGGCCAGGTGCACGCGGTTGCGCTGGCCGCCGGAGAGGTTGCCGACCTTCTGCTGCTGGTCGCCGCCACGGAAGTTGAACGACGCGCAATAGGCGCGGGTGTTGGCCTCGAACTTGCCGAGCTTGACCACTTCGGCGCCACCCGAAATTTCTTCCCAGACGGTCTTCGACGGATCGAGAGCGTCGCGGCTCTGGTCGACATAGCCGAGCTTGACCGTCTCGCCGACGCGGATCGTGCCGGCATCGGGCTTTTCCTGGCCGGTGATCATGCGGAACAGCGTCGTCTTGCCGGCGCCGTTCGGGCCGATGACACCGACGATACCGCCCGGCGGCAGCTTGAATTCCAGTCCGTCGATCAGCAGCGTGTCGCCAAAGCCCTTGGACAGGCCGTCGACCTCGATCACCACATTGCCGAGCCGCTCACCGTGCGGGATGACGATCTGGGTATCGCTCGGTCGCCGCTTGTCGGCTGCATCCAACAGGTCCTGGAAGGCCTGGATACGCGCCTTGGACTTGGTCTGGCGGGCCTTCGGGCTCGACTGGATCCACTCGCGCTCGCGTCCGATGGCGCGCTGGCGGGCATCGTCCTCGCGGCCTTCCTGCTTGAGGCGCTTGGCCTTGGCTTCGAGATATTTGGTGTAATTGCCCTCATAGGGAATCCCGCGGCCGCGATCGAGTTCGAGGATCCAGCCAGTGACATTGTCGAGGAAGTAGCGATCGTGGGTGATGATCATCACGGCGCCCGGATAGGCGCGCAGATGCTTTTCCAGCCACGCCGTGGTTTCGGCGTCGAGATGGTTGGTCGGTTCGTCGAGCAGCAGAAGATCGGGCTGGCGCAGCAGCAACTGGCAGAGCGCGACGCGGCGGCGCTCGCCGCCCGAAAGCTTGGTGACTTCGGAATCCTTGGGCGGGCAGCCCAGCGCTTCCATGGCCATTTCGACCTGCTGTTCGAGATCCCACAGGTTCAGCCGATCCATCTCGTCCTGGAGCTTGGCCGACTCGTCGGCCGTCTCGTCGGAATAGTTCATCATCAATTCGTTGTAGCGCTCGATGATGGCGGTCTTGGCGGCGACGCCTTCCATGATGTTCTCGAACACCGTCTTCTTCGGGTCGAGCGCCGGCTCCTGCGCCAGGTAACCGACAGTGGCGCCTTCGGCGAGCCACGCCTCGCCGCTCCACTCCTTGTCGATGCCGGCCATGATCTTGAGGATCGTCGACTTGCCGGCGCCGTTGGGGCCCAGAATGCCGATCTTGGCGTCGGGATAGAAGGACAGATGGACATTCTCGAGCACCTTCTTGGTGCCGTAGGCCTTGTTGAGGCCGGCCATGTGATAGATGAACTGGCGTGCCACGCGCGCTTTCCCTGAAAATTGACTGGCCCAGAAAAACTGACTGGATTTGTCGAATTGAATGGAGGTTGGCCGCTATGTAGGCGATGCGGCGGCGAACGGCAATCGCTTTTGCCAGATCAAGCCGGCAACGCGGACAGTGTGTGCCGGCCGTTAAGTCTTCCACCGGTCGCCGCCGTGCGGAAATCCCCGGTTAATTAACCCTTCCACTGGCGCGGCGACAGCCCGTCACTGGAACCCGATCGCGTCGACGGTGCCGGTCGGGCAACCGGCCTTGTTGGTCGGCACCGAGGCCAGCAGCAAATCCTTAAGCGAGCTGTTCGGGCCGATCGGTCCGGCGAGGCCGAGCGTCAGTTCGCCGATCAGCCGCCTGCCGCTCGACGGATCGATGACGCAGGAGACACGCACGCGGTCCCCCGCCCCCGCGCCGAACGCGGCGTCGAAGGCACCGCGGATCTGGTCCGCCGTCAGCTTGCCGCCGATGCTCTTGGCGAAGAGATCGCGCACCGGAGAGCCGTTCACCTGTCGCATCAGGCCGAGCGCGTCGGAAAAATACTCCTGCTGGGTTTTGCCGTAGCAGGTGCCGTGCTTGATCCATTCATGTCGCTCGAGCTGGGAAGCCGTGCCCGGCATGACCTTGTTGAGCTCCGCGCGCGTGCCCGCGTCCAGATTGACAGGCGGAAGATCCTTCCAGTGACCCGGATTGTCATTGGCCTTGTCGCTTGCCGGCACCTGGCAATAGAAATTGCCGTTTGGCTGCGGCCACAGGCCGTGCAAGGTGAAATTGGTGGCGTCGAATTCGCTCGGGCTCTGCGCCCTGCATTCGGTCTTGTTCGACTTGGTCTCGCAAAACGCCGGCTGCCAGCTCAGCGCGAAGACATATTCGGGTTTCCCCGAGGGCTTGCCTTGCCCGCCCGGTGCCGCTGGCACAGCCGCCGCACTGCTGCCCGAGAGATGACCGCAGGAAACCTTTACCCAGCGGCGCTCCGGATCGGCGCCCGGCACCTGGATCAGATAATGCGTCGGCGTATCCTTGTTGCCGGCAAGCAACTGGTAGCTCTTTCCGGCATCGGTCGAGACATTGCCGGGGTTCTTGCCGTTCTTGATGGCCTGTGTCGCCGGACAGGAGGCATCGGCGACGAAGGTGCCGCTCATCTTGACGTCGGCATGCGCGGCACCAGTCAGTGATGCCGCCAGCAAGGCCAATCCGAAAACGACACCAATGCGCATGAGAAATCCCCGGCTGAAGAAGTGGGCGACAGACTGAAGCTGTCTCCATGTCAGAATTGCGATATTTTGCTGGCCAAACGCAAGAAACATCGTCGTGTGAAAGCAGGCAAGGCGGATTGACGCCAAACCGGCACCGGCGCAAACAAAGTTCATAGCAGTGGAACATGCGTTGGAGACCAAGCGGCCATGTCATTCAGCCAGCAACGCATGGTCCGCTCGCCGACCGGCGCCGACCTCAATCTCCTCGTCAGGCATGCAGAGGGCCGGCCTCGTGCGATCATCCACATCAACCACGGGCTGGCCGAGCATGCCGCGCGCTATGCCCGTTTCGCCGACTTCCTCGCCGAGCGTGGTTTCCACGTCTATGTCCACGACCATCGTGGCCATGGCGCGACCAAGGCGCCCGATGCGCCGCTCGGCAAATTCGCAGACAAGGACGGACCTTCCAGGGTGATCGCCGATGTCGACGCCATCCACGATCTCATCGCCAGCGAATGCCCAAACCTTCCGGTCATCCTCTTCGGTCACTCGATGGGCGCGTCCGTGGCGCTGAACTACCTTTTGGCCCATTCGCCCCGCGTCCATGCCGCCGCGATCTGGAACGGCAATTTTTCACAAGGGCTGCTTGGGCAGGCAGCACTCGGCATCCTCGCCTGGGAACGGATGCGGCTGGGCTCCGACGTCCCGTCGCGCCTGCTGCCGAAACTCACCTTCCAGGCCTGGGGCAAGGCAGTGCCCAACCACCGCACATTGTTCGACTGGCTGTCGCGCGACGAGGCCGAGGTGGCCAGATACATCGCCGACCCGCTGTGCGGCTGGGACGCCTCTGTCTCGATGTGGCGCGACGTGGTCTCGATGGCGCTGAATGGCGGCAAGGATGCCGGCTTTGCCGGTATCCGGCGCGACGTTCCCATCGCCATCGTCGGCGGTGAGAAGGACCCGGCTTCCGACTACGGCAAGGGCGTCACCCATCTCGCCAATCGCATGCGCAGGATGGGCTTTTCGAATCTCGTTTCAAAGGTTTACGCCGACACCCGCCATGAAAGCCTGAACGAGGTCAACCGCGACATCATCATGGACGATTTCGCCGCCTGGGCCGACGGCGTGCTGAAGGGTTGAAAGGGTTTGGCCCATCGCAAGGGCCGTGACAGCGGCACAAGGTGTTGATAGAGGCTGCGGTTCCGACCAATTCTGGTGATTTATGGCCGAACCACCCCTGAAAGGCGTCCGCGTCGTCGAACTCGCCCGCATCCTCGCCGGGCCCTGGGCCGGGCAGTTGCTTGCCGATCTCGGCGCCGACGTCATCAAGGTCGAAAGCCCCGATGGCGGCGACGACACCCGCAAATGGGGACCGCCCTTCGTCATGAGCCATGACGGCGAAAACCTGTCGGCCGCCTATTACCATTCCTGCAATCGCGGCAAACGTTCGATCGCCATCGATTTCTCGACACCGGAAGGTGCCGAGACCGTGCGCAAGCTGGTCGCCACCTCGGACGTGCTGATCGAGAACTTCAAGCTCGGCGGGCTCAGGAAATACGGGCTCGACTACGACAGCCTGCGCAAGATAAACCCGCGCCTCGTCTATTGCTCGATCACCGGCTTTGGCCAGGATGGGCCGTATGCACCGCGCGCCGGCTACGACTTCATCATCCAGGCCATGGCCGGCATGATGTCGATCACCGGCGAGGCCGGCCGCGAACCGCAAAAGGCCGGCGTCGCCATCTCCGATATCTTCACCGGCCTATATTCCGTCATCGCCATCCAGGCAGCCCTGCGCCATGCTGAGCAAACCGGCGAAGGCCAGCACATCGACATGGCGCTGTTCGACACCCAGATCTCGGCGCTCGGCAACCAGAACCTCAACTATCTCGTCTCCGGCAAGTCGCCGGTGCAGATGGGCAACGCGCATATGAACATCGCCCCCTACGAGGTGGTGCCGGTCCGGGACGGCCACATCATCCTGGCGGTCGGCAATGACGGCCAGTTCGCCAAATTCTGTGCCGCCATCGGGTTGAACGAATTGCCGGCAAATCCGGATTTCGCCACCAATCCGGCGCGGGTCGCCAACCGGGTCAAGCTGCGCGAGCACATGATCGAGGCGCTGAAAAGCTGGGATCGAGACCCGCTGCTGGCCAAGCTGGAAGCGGCGAGCGTGCCGGCGAGCCCGATCAACACGATCGGCCAGATGTTCGCCGACCCGCAGACCATTGCGCGCGGCATGCGGCTCGACCTCGACGACGGCCACGGCAACCGCCTGCCTTCGGTGCGCGCGCCGATGGTGATGTCCGGCACACCGCTCGTCTATGAGCGCCCCTCGCCGCGCCTCGGCGAGCACACGCAAGAAATCCTTGCCGAACTGGAGAGGTCTGGGAAATGAAGACCGGCGGACAACTCATCGTCGACGCGCTCGAAGCCAACGGCACCGACCGCATCTATTGTGTGCCCGGCGAATCCTATCTCGCGGTGCTCGACGCGCTGCATGATTCCAAGATCCGCACCATCGTTTGCCGCCAGGAAGGCGGTGCGGCGATGATGGCCGACTGCCATGGCCGGTTGACTGGTAAGCCAGGCATCTGCTTCGTCACCCGCGGCCCCGGCGCCACCAATGCGTCGGCCGGCATCCACATCGCCATGCAGGATTCGATACCCCTCATCCTGTTCATCGGCCAGGTCGCCAGCCACGCCAAGGAGCGCGAGGCTTTTCAGGAGGTGGACTACAAGAGGTTCTTCGGCGATATCGCCAAATGGGTGGTCGAGATCGACGATGCCTCGCGCATCCCCGAATTCGTCACCCGCGCCTTCGCCGTGGCGACATCGGGCCGCCCCGGTCCCGTGGTCATCTCGCTGCCCGAGGACATGCTGACCAGCGTCGTCGAAGCGCCCATCGCCTTGCCGCACACGCCCGTTGAAACCCGGCCGGGGGAAGTCGAACTCGGTGCACTGGAAACACTGCTGGGCAAAGCCAAGCGTCCCTTCGTCATTCTCGGCGGAACGCGCTGGGACGCGGAGGCCGTGGCACGGATACGCGCGATCGCCGAAGCGTGGTCGCTGCCGGTCGGCTGCTCCTTCCGCCGCCAGATGCTGTTCGATCACCTGCATCCGAACTATGCCGGCGATGTCGGCATCGGCATCAACCCGAAACTGGCCACCGCCATCAAGCAAGCCGACCTCGTGCTGCTGATCGGCGGTCGCATGGGCGAGATGCCATCCTCCGACTACACGCTGCTGAAAAGCCCTTACCCCGACCAGACGCTGGTGCATGTCCATGCCGATGCCGGCGAACTCGGCCGCGTCTACCGGCCGACATTGGCGATCAACGCTTCGCCTTCTGCCTTCGTCGAAGCCTTTGCCAAGCGCAAGCCGGCTGCGGCGCCGAGCTGGGCCGATGAGACCGCCAAATTGCACGCCGCCTATCTCGACTGGTCGACACCGCCGGAGAGCGGCCCCGGCCCGGTCCAGATGGGGCCGATCATGAATTATCTGGAGAAGATGCTTCCCGACGACGCCATCCTCACCAATGGCGCCGGCAATTACGCGACCTGGGTGCATCGCTTCCACCGCTTTCGCCGCTTCGCCACTCAAGGTGCGCCGACATCGGGCTCGATGGGCTATGGCACGCCGGCTGCGGTCGCCGCCAAGGATCTGTTCCCGGACCGCACCGTCGTGGCCTTCGCCGGTGACGGCTGCTTCCTGATGAACGGGCAGGAGTTCGCCACCGCAGTCCAGTACGACCTGCCGATCGTCGTCGTCGTCGTCAACAACGGCATCTATGGCACCATCCGCATGCATCAGGAGCGCGAATATCCCGGCCGGGTGGTCGCCACCGATCTCAAGAACCCCGACTTCGCAGCCTTGGCCCGCGCCTATGGCGGCCATGGCGAGACGGTGGAGAGGACGGCGGATTTCGCAGCCGCCTTCGAGCGTGCCCGCGCCAGCGGCAAGCCGGCGATCGTCGAAATCCGGCTCGATCCGGAGGCGATCACGCCGACCCGGACAATGACGCAGATCCGCGACAAGAGCTAAGGCGAAAGGCAGCCTGCTGCCTCTCGCCGACTACGCTACATCGCCTTTTCGATCTGCCCGCGGATCTCGCCGTCCGGGTTAGCCTTGGTGTGGACATTGACGTAATATTTGCCGGCCTCCAGATCGGCTGCCTGCGCATCGGTGAGCGTCGCCGACCCCTTGATCGGGCTCTTCAGCTTTTTGAATGGGATGACGGGGTCCGCATTCGCGCCCATCGCTGCCGGGCCATGAATGTGCGCGGCCGAAGCCGGTCCGCTGAGGCCGGAATACTTGACGTTCCAGCTGAGCTTTTTCTTGGTGGTGTCGAAGGTGAGAGTGGCGGTGCCCTTACCCTTGGTGGTGACGGGCGGGCTCTGCTGGCTGCCGTCGAGCGTCGCCTTGTATTTCACCGTCTCGGCGAGAGCCGGGGACACGAACAGGAAGGCGGTCGAAACGGCCAGCGCCGAAAGCACCGGCAATAAGGAGTGTGTGCGCATGAAAAACCTCCGATTGGCTGTCGCATCCGTCGCGTCCCCTCGACGCGCGCATGCCGCAACTTGAACGGCTGGGCCGCGCAATGTATCCCCGCACACGGTTTTGTGACCGCTCGCCACGAAAAAGGGGCGGTCGCCCGCCCCTTTTCAAACATGTGCAAGAGGCAGCTCGTGCCGCTTACTTGACCGCCTTGTCGGTGATCGCGGTCGTGTAGGCGCCGGTCGGCTCCTTGGTGATGATCTTCTGGTCCAGCAACGCCTTGGCGGTGCGCTCGTAGGTCGCCGGATCGAGCTTGCCGTCGGCATTGTCGATCAGCTTGGCGACTTCGCTCATCATGCGCTTCTGGTGGTTCTCGTCCTGGCCACCGCCGTCCATGACGATGCCTGCGGCTTCGTCATTGTTGTCGATGGCGTATTTCCAGCCCTTCATCGAGGCGCGCACGAAACGCACCATCTTGTCCTCGAAGGCAGGATCCTTGAGCTTGTCTTCCGAGGCATAGAGCCCGTCCTCGAGCAGATCGTTGCCCATCGCCGAGTAATTGAAGACGGTCAGCTGTTCCGGCTTGTAGCCGGCATCGATCAGCTGCCAGTACTCGTTGTAGGTCATGACCGAGATGCAGTCCGCCTGCTTCTGGATCAGCGGCTGGACGTCGAAACTCTGCTTGAGAACGGTGACACCGTCGGGGCCGCCATCGGTCTTGAGGCCAAGCTTGTTCATCCAGGCGTAGAACGGATATTCGTTGCCGAAGAACCAGACACCGAGCGTGTGGCCCTTGAAGTCGGCTTCGGTCTTGATCGGACCGTCCTTCGGGCAGACCAGCTCCATGCCGGCCTTCTTGAACGGCTGGGCGATGTTGACCAGCGGCACGCCCTTTTCGCGGGCGGCGAGCGCACCGCCCATCCAGTCGACGATGACGTCGGCGCCACCGCCGGCGATCACCTGCTCGGGAGCGATGTCGGGACCGCCTGGCTTGATGTCGACGTCGAGACCCTCGGCCTCATAGAAACCCTTAGCCTTGGCGACATAGTAGCCGGCAAACTGGGCCTGCGTGACCCATTTCAGCTGCAACGTCACCTTGTCGGCGGCCATTGCCTGGAACGCGGCGAGCGACATCGCGCCGGCCAGAACAGGAATAATCAGTCTTTTCATTTTTTTACCCTCTGAAGTTAGTGCCCTAAACCCACCGCCCCTATCCACCACGGACAGAGGGATGCCAAAACGTGACGGCTCTTTCGACAAGAGCGACCACGCCATAAAAGACCGAACCCGCAAGTGCTGCAACTGCGATTTCGGCCCAGACCATGTCGATGTTCATCCGCCCGACCTCGGTCGAGATGCGAAAGCCCATGCCGACGACAGGCGTGCCGAAGAACTCGGCGACGATGGCGCCGATCAGCGCCAGCGTCGAGTTGATCTTCAGCGCGTTGAAGATGAAAGGTGCTGCGGCCGGCAGCCTTAACTTGATGAGCGTCGGCCAATAGCCCGACGCATAGGTGCGCATCAGGTCGCGCTCCATATGGCCGGAAGCGGCAAGGCCGGCGACCGTGTTCACCAGCATCGGGAAGAAGGTCATGATGATGACGACAGCCGCCTTGGACTGCCAGTCGAAGCCGAACCACATCACCATGATGGGCGCTACGCCGATGATCGGCAGTGCCGACACCATGTTGCCGATCGGCAGCAGCCCGCGCCGCAGGAACGGCACCCGGTCGGCCAGGATCGCGGTGATGAAGCCGGCGCCGCTGCCGACGACGTAGCCGAAGATTACCGCCTTGAAGATGGTCTGCCGGACATCGGCGCCGAGTGTCGGCAGCGAGCCCGCGATGCGCGCGCCGATGGCGCTCGGCGGCGGCAACAGGATGAAGGGAATGCCGGCGCCACGCGTTACCGTTTCCCAAATGATCAGGATCCAGGCACCGAAGATGGCCGGAATGATCAGGCGGAGCGCGGTGCGGGCCCAATTTGCCATCGGGCGAAGCCCCGACAGCACCGCCACGCAACGCCAGCCAAGCAGCCAGGCCGCCGTGAGCAGCAGAAAGTACGGTGCCAGTGCCGAGCCTTCAAAACCTGCAATGCCTGAGATCAGCAACCAGGCGACGAGATGGGCGCCGGCAAACAGGACGACGGCTTCCGCAAGCGACGGAATCCTGGTCATCGAGATCAGCGCCGCCACTATGGCCAAGCCGAGCATCAAGCTCTTCGTTCCGAGGTAAGGGTAATTGATGCTTGCGGTCGGGTCCGCAAGCGCTGCCGCTTCCGGCTTCGACATCGCGCCGAGCGCCACTGCGATCACGCACAGCACGATCGCCAGCACCGCTTGCCAGGATGGCTTCAGCCAGTTCATGCCGGCCTCCCGCCCATGGCGCGATCGACGAGGCGTCCGGCAATGCCGACCACCATGACCAGAAGTGCCGCCACGATCGAACCGGCAACCAGCGCCGACCAGATGTCGATCGACTGGCTGTAGTAGGCGCCGGCGAGCAGCTTGGCGCCGATGCCCGCGACCGCACCGGTCGGCAGTTCGCCGACGATGGCGCCGACCAGGCTTGCCGCCACCGCCACCTTCATCGAGGTAAACAGGAACGGCACCGAGGCCGGCACGCGCAGTTTCCAGAAGGTCTGCGAGGCACTGGCATTGTAGGTGTGCATGAGGTCGAGATGCATGATCTCGGGCGAGCGCAGACCCTTCACCATGCCCACCGTCACCGGGAAGAAGGACAGATAGGTCGAGATCATCGCCTTCGGGATTAGTCCGGTGATGCCGACCGCCGCCAGCACGACGATGATCATCGGCGCCACCGCCAGGATCGGAATGGTCTGCGAGGCGATGATCCACGGCATCAGGCTGCGGTCGAGCGTCGCCACATGCACGATGCCGACGGCGATGATGATGCCGAGCGCGGTGCCGAAGGCAAAGCCGAGCAGCGTCGAGGACAGCGTCACCCAGGCATTATAGACGAGGCTGCGGTTCGACGTGATGGGCCGCAGAAAAGTGTTTTCGAAGAAATTCACCGCCACCTGATGCGGCGCCGGCAGCGTCGGCTTCGGCTGCGCCAGCGTCTTGCCGATGAATTCGACGGTGCCGGGGGTTTGGTTGGCACGGCTATCGAGATCGCGCTGGAACGGCGCGTTGAGGATGACGGCAAAGACGTACCAGAGCACGACCACGCCCAAGAGGATCGAGGTCACGGGGATGAGCTTGTCGCGGAAGGTGTCCATCTAGCGCTCCCCTTCTCCTCTCCCCGCCGGGGAGAGAGTGGCCGGAGCGAAGCGAAGGCCGGGCGCCTTTCTCTTCGTCATCCTAGGGCGAAGCAAGGAGCGAAGCGACGCGGCGCAGACCCTAGGATCCATGCCGCTACCTCTCCGCTCGGCGGCGGTGCGGAACATGGCCACCTGCGCCTCGCTCTGTTTGGCGAGTATTCTGAGCCGTTTGCACTCTTCGGCTAATGTCGCGGCATGGATCCTAGGGTCTGCGCAAGCCGCTTCGCGCTTGCTTCGCCCTAGGATGACGAAGGCGCGCTGGGCCGCTCGCTCTTCGGAGCCCTCAATCATCATAGCTGTGCCCTGCCCTCAAGCCATCGCGGACGCGCGCGGCAATCGCCAGGAATTCCGGCGTCTCGCGGATGTCGAGCGGCCGCTCCTTCGGCAGCGTCGATTCAATGATGTCGCTGACCCGGCCCGGTCGCGGCGACATGACGACGATCCGTGTCGACAGGTAGACGGCTTCAGGAATGGAGTGGGTGACGAAGCAGATGGTCTTGTCGGTTCGCGCCCACAACTCCAGCAATTGCTCGTTGAGGTGGTCGCGCACGATCTCGTCCAGCGCGCCGAACGGCTCGTCCATCAAGAGCAGGTCGGCGTCGAAGGCCAGCGCGCGGGCGATCGAGGCGCGCTGCTGCATGCCGCCGGACAGCTGCCAGGGATATTTCTTCTCGAAACCCGCGAGGTTGACGAGGTCGAGCGTGCGCTTGATCCGTTCGCCCTGCTCGGCCTTGGACAGACCCATGATCTCGAGCGGCAGCGCGACGTTGCGCTCGATGGTGCGCCAGGGAAACAGGGCGGCGGCCTGGAAGACGTAGCCATAGGCGCGTTTCTCGCGCGCCTGTTCTGCTGTCATGCCGTTGACCGAGATCGTTCCCGAGGTCGGCTTCTCCAGGTCCGCGACGACGCGCAGCAAGGTGGTCTTGCCGCAGCCCGACGGCCCGATGAAGGAGACGAACTCGCCCTTGCCGATGGTCAGGTCGACATTGGACAGCGCCTGGACTGGTCCGTCATTGGTCTGGAACGTGAGGCCAAGTTTGCTTGCCGCGACGACGGCTGGCGAAATCCCTGTCATCGGCCGCGGCCTGCCTGTTCCCGCCACAGGGGCGCCGGCCGGATTCCGATTGCTTTTATCGCGATGTTGTTTTCCACTCGCCCTGTCCCATTGGCCCTGTTTCGCTCAATCGACGCCCGGAGTTTCCCCGATGTCGCCCAAACCCACTTGTCATCTTATCCGCCCTGAAAGCACTTATGAAGGCAAGCAGGGTTTGACCTATTTCGCCGGTATTGCAACGGAGTCGGTAGGCTCCTCCGGCATCTGCATGCATGTGCTCACCATGCCGCCCGGCGCTCGCGCCAAGGCGCATCTGCACGAGAACCATGAAACGGCGATCTACGTGCTCTCCGGCGAGGTCCATACCTGGTACGGCGACAGGCTCGAACATCACATCGTCGTCAAGGCCGGCGATCTCTTCTACATTCCGGCCGGCGTGCCGCATCTTCCGGCCAATCTGAGCAACGCCCCGTCTTCGGCGGTCATCGCCCGCACCGATCCCAATGAACAGGAAAGCGTCGTCCTGCTGCCGGAACTGGATGCGCTGGTCGCCTGAGGTCGACGGGATCGCCGTCATTTGCACCGCGCGACTTCCCCCATCAAATTGCCGTCCTCATCGGCGATCGTCAGCTTCTTGGCTTTCTTGGCGCTGCGCTTGATGGTGAATTTGGTCGGCTCCTGCCCTTCTTCGCCTTCCGCCTCACATGTCGCGGTCACCACGAGCGATCCGTCAGCCAGCGTTTGCGTCTTTGTGAACGTGCAGGCGCTGGCGGCGGTGATCAACTCCTTGTCGGTCAAAAGCAGCATCTGATCGGCGGCGACTTCCTGGCCGTTGTGGTTGATGCAGCCATATTTGTCGCCATAGGGTTTCGACAGGTCGATGCCTGCCGCGAAAGCCTGGCCAGCGGCCAGAACGGCAACCATCGCAACAGACAGACCAAAACCACGCATGCCCGTTCCCCCATGGCCCAACGTTAAGAACATGATTGCAGCGGCCCCAGTTCTTCCAGGCCGGGAATGGTGACGAAGAAGCCAGCCTCTCCCTTGTTGGTGACCAGGATTGTTTCGACCGTCGTTCCCGCCTCGCCCTCGGCGGAACAGGTCGAACGCAACGATTGAATACCCGGCGCCGACGTCAACTGTTGATCGAACCGGCAACCACTGCCATAGGTCTCGATGCCTTCCGCGGTCAGCAGGATATAGGCATCACTGTCCTGGTAGCCGGCCTTCGCGCCGGCGCAGCCGACATCGTTGCCCCAGGAACCAGGCAGCACGCCGGCCGCGCTTGCCGGACCACCGGCAACAGCCGCCAAGACCACCGAGATCAGCGCGGCCGAACGCGCCAAGCTCAGACCCCCGTCGCCGGGATGCCTGACCGTTCCACCTTGCGCGGCGCGGTGATGTCCTTCCACGTCGACAGCGCGCGGTTGACCGCCGCGTTGGGCTCACGGCCGACGAATTGGCCATGGCCGGGCTTGGCCTTGACCTCGGCCTCCTCGATCGACAGTTCGCCGCGCGAGAACACGAAGCGCGGCAGGCCGGTCACCTCGACGCCTTCGAACACGTTGTAGTCGATGACGGACTGCTGCTTCTTCGAGGAAATCGTCTTTTTGCGCTTCGGATCCCAGACGACGATGTCGGCATCCGCGCCTTCGACGATGGCGCCCTTCCTCGGGTACATGTTGAGGATCTTGGCGATGTTGGTCGAGGTCACCGCGACGAACTCGTTCATCGTCAGCCGCCCGGTGTTGACGCCCTTGGTCCACAGCACCGGCATGCGATCCTCGAGGCCGCCGGTGCCGTTCGGAATCTTGGTGAAATCGCCGACGCCGTTGCGTTTCTGCTTGGTGGTGAAAGCGCAATGGTCGGTCGCCACCACTTGCAGTGAGCCTGCCTGCAGGCCGGCCCACAGCGAATCCTGGTGCAGTTTGTTGCGGAAGGGCGGGCTCATCACGCGGCGCGCCGCATGGTCCCAGTCCTTGTTGAAATACTCGCTCTCGTCCAGCGTCAGGTGCTGGATCAGCGGTTCGCCGAACACCCGCATGCCCTTCTGGCGCGCCCGGCGGATCGCCTCGTGGCTCTGCTCGCACGAGACATGCACGACGTAAAGCGGCACGCCGGCCATGTCGGCGATCATGATGGCACGGTTGGTCGCCTCGCCTTCCACTTCTGGCGGGCGCGAATAAGCGTGCCCCTCGGGGCCATTGTTGCCGGCTGCCAGCAGCTTCTGCGAAAGGGCCGCGACCACGTCGCCATTCTCGGCGTGCACCAGCGGCAGCGCGCCAAGGTCGGCGCAGCGCTGGAACGACGCATACATCTCGTCGTCATCCACCATCAGCGCGCCCTTGTAGGCCATGAAGTGCTTGAACGAGGTGATGCCCTTGTCGACGACGGTTGCCATCTCGTCGAACACCTGCTTGCCCCACCAGGTGACCGCCATGTGGAAGGAATAGTCGCAGGACGCTTTCGAGGTCTTGTTGTCCCACATCTGCAGGGCTTCGAGCAGCGATTGCTGCGGCGCCGGCAGGCAGAAATCGACCACCATGGTGGTCCCGCCGGCAAGGGCGGCCCGCGTGCCGGATTCGAAATCGTCGGCCGAATAGGTGCCCATGAACGGCATTTCGAGATGGGTGTGCGGATCGATGCCGCCCGGCATGATGTAGCAGCCGGTGGCGTCATACTCGTGGTCGCCATGCAGATCCGAGCCGATGGCGACGATCTTGCCGTGGCTGAACAGCACATCGGCCTTCCATGTGCGGTCGGCCGTGACGACGGTGCCGTTCTTGATGACTTTGGTCATTTTCTTGTTCCCTTGTTCTCTTCGCGCTTCTGATGAGCGGCGTTTGGAAGGTAAATCTCTAAAGCTCACTCCACGATGACAGCCGTCTCCACCACCGCATGGAACAGCACGTCGGCGCCAGCGCTCGCCCACTCCTTGGTGATCTCCTCGGCCTCGTTGTGGCTCAACCCATCAACGCAGGGGCACATCACCATGGCGGTCGGAGCGACGCGGTTGATCCAGCAGGCGTCGTGGCCGGCGCCGGAGACGATGTTGCGGTGCGTATAGCCGAGCCGGTCGGCGGCATCGCGGATTGCCTTGACGCAGCCGGCATCGAAGGTCACCGGATCGAAATGGCCGACCTGCTCGATCTTGTACTGGATGTCGAGCGCATCGCAGATCGTCTCGATGCCTTCGCGGATGCGGCCGTCCATGGCGTCGAGCACTTCCTTTTCCGGCGAGCGGATATCGATGGTGAAGACGGTGCGTCCGGCGATGATGTTGCGCGAATTGGGATAGACTTCCATATGGCCGACCGCGCCGACGGCGTCGGGCTGGTAGTCCATGGCGATCTCGTGCACCAGTTCGATCACCCGGGCCATGCCGAGCCCGGCATTGCGGCGCTTGGGCATCGGCGTCGAGCCGGTATGCGCCTCCTTGCCGGTCAGCGTCACCTGCAGCCATTTCAGCCCCTGGCCGTGGGTGACGACGCCGATGTCGATATCTTCGTCCTCGAGGATCGGGCCTTGCTCGATATGCAATTCGAAAAAGGCGTGAATCTTTCGGTCGCCGACCTTCTCCGAACCCTTCCAGCCGATGCGCTCCAGCTCCTCGCCGAATTTCTTGCCGTTCTTGTCGGTATGCTCGTAGACGTCGGCCTGGTCGAGCACGCCGGCGAACACGCCGGATGCCATCATCGCCGGCGCGAAGCGAGCGCCTTCCTCGTTGGTCCAGTTGGTGACGACGATCGGATGTTTGGTCTTGATGCCGAGATCGTTGAGCGAACGCACGATCTCCAGGCCGCCGAGCACGCCGAGCACGCCATCATACTTGCCACCGGTCGGCTGCGTGTCGAGATGGCTGCCGACATAGACGGGCGGCAAGCTGGGGTCGGTGCCTTCGCGGCGGGCAAACATCGTGCCCATCTCGTCGACGCCCATGTCGAGCCCGGCCGCATCGCACCAGCGCTTGAACAGGTGCCGGCCCTCGCCGTCCTCGTCGGTCACGGTCTGGCGATTGTTGCCGCCGGCAATGCCGGGGCCGATCTTCGCCATCTCCATGATCGAATCCCACAAACGATCTGAATTGATTCGCAGATTCTCGCCGGGTGCGGCCATGCTCTAAAACCCTATCGATTGCGGGGCGCCAACGTTCCCCTCCCCCTCGAGGGGAGGGTGGCCGCGAAGCGGTCGGGTGGGGTCGCCTGACATAGACTCGACCTTCCCCTTGACCGCCTGCGCGACATGCCACGCGCTATTTATGACATCGGGCTCGTCAACACGAAAGACGTCAAAGCCGAGCGAACGCAGATACGCATCACGAACGGCATCGTGGCGTTTGCCCTTCTCGTGCTCGTGCATATCACCGTCGACCTCCACGATCAGCTTTACCCCGAGGCAAGCAAAGTCGACGATATAGGGGCCGATCGGGCACTGGCGGCGAAACTTGATGCCAGCCGCTTTCAGCTCGCGCAGCTCGTACCACAACAGCGATTCGCCCTTGGTCGCGTGAACTCGAAGCGCACGCGCTTTCTGGCGCATTTCGAAGCTCACGCGGGTTCGGGGCATCAGAGGCAGCCTCGCGGCAAAAGATCAGGTCGGCGCCCGGTCGCACGGACCCCACCCGACCGCTTCGCGGCCACCCTCCCCTCGAGGGGGAGGGATATCCGCGCCCAAATCTTCAATCTATCGACCTCAGCACTTCGCGCACATGGTCGATCAGTTCGTTGATCTGGCCCTTGGTGATGATCAGCGGCGGCGACAGCGCGATGATGTCGCCGGTGGTGCGGATCAGCGCGCCGCGTTCGAACGCCTTGACGAAGGCCGAGAAGGCCCGCTTGGTCGGGCTGCCGGCGATGGGCGCCAGTTCGATCGCGCCGATCAGGCCGATATTCCTGATGTCGATGACATGCGGCTCGCCCTTCAGCGAATGCAGCGCGTCTTCCCAATAGGGCGCCAGTTCCTCGCCACGGGTCAGCAGCCCCTCTTCCTTGTAGGTGTCGAGCGTGCCGAGTGCGGCGGCGCAGGCGACCGGATTGCCCGAATAGGTGTAGCCATGGAAGAACTCGATCATGTGCTCGGGGCCGGTCATGAAGGCGTCGTGGATTTCCTTCTTCACGAACACCGCGCCCATCGGGATGACGCCGTTGGAGACACCCTTGGCGGTGGTCATGATGTCTGGCGTGACGCCGAAATAATCGGCGGCGAACGGCGCGCCGAGACGGCCGAAACCGGTGATGACCTCGTCGAAGATCAACAGGATGCCGTGCTTGGTGCAGATTTCGCGAAGCTTCTCGAGATAACCCTTGGGCGGCAGGATGACGCCGGTGGAACCGGCGACCGGCTCGACGATGACGGCGGCGATGGTCGAGGCGTCATGCAGCGTAACGATGCGCTCCAGTTCGTTGGCCAGCTCCGCGCCATATTCCGGCACACCCTTCGAGAAGGCGTTCTTCTCCGGCAAATGGGTGTGCGGCATGTGGTCGACGCCGCCGAGCAGCGTGCCGAACATCTTGCGGTTGGTGACGATCCCGCCGACCGAAATGCCGCCGAAATTGACGCCGTGATAGCCGCGTTCGCGGCCGATCAGGCGGGTGCGCGAGCCCTCGCCCTTCACGCGGTGATAGGCGATCGCCATCTTCAGCGCGGTCTCGACCGATTCCGAACCGGAATTGGTGAAGAACACATGATCCATGCCCTTGGGCGCGATGTCGACGAGCCGGTTGGCCAGTTCGAACACGATCGGATGGCCCATCTGGAAGGCCGGTGCATAATCGAGCTCGGCGGCCTGATGCTGGATCGCGTCGGTGATTTTCGGCCGGCAGTGGCCGGCATTGACGCACCAGAGGCCCGCGGTGCCGTCCAGCACCTTGCGGCCATCGCTGGTCGTGTAGTGCATGTCCTTGGCGGACACGAACATGCGTGGCGCCTGCTTGAACTGCCGGTTTGCCGTGAACGGCATCCAGAATGCGCTGAGATCGTTCGGCGTGACTTTCAGCCGGTTGGACATGACCAAGACTTCCCCTTGTAACCTGTTTCGGTGCGTCCAACGCTTGGTCTTTGCCGCGCTTTCGTGCTACGCAAATTTTTGACCGATTGGACAAACGTTAGCACCGCCCTGTCGGCGGTCAAGGGATTACTAGCGGAAATGCGGCTCCTGAAGTGCGTTCCACAGCCTAGGGAAAAACTGGTCCAGAGAATTGGTCCAGATGACCCTGAACACGAGGTGTTGCAACGGTGAACACCAGCACGGAAGCCCCTCGCCGCACCCGCATACAGCAGGAAAAGCGCGAACTGATCCTCGAGGCAGCCCTCGAGGTGTTCTCCACCAACGGTTTCCGTGGCTCGACCATCGACCAGATCGCCGAAGCCGCGGGCATGTCGAAGCCCAACCTGCTCTATTATTTCCGCCGCAAGGAAGACATTCACGAGACGTTGATGCAGCGCCTGCTCGACACATGGCTGGCGCCGCTCAGGGAACTCGACGACATCGGCGATCCGATGACGGAACTCAGGAGCTACATCAGGCGCAAGCTGGAGATGGCGCGCGATTTTCCGCGAGAGAGCCGGCTGTTCGCCAACGAGATCCTGCAAGGCGCGCCACGCATCATGCCGCTGCTGGCCGGCGAGCTGAAGACGCTGGTCGACGAGAAGGCTGCCGTGATCAAGGGCTGGATGCGCGCCGGCAAGATCGCCAGGACCGATCCCTGGCACCTGATCTTCTCGATCTGGGCAACCACGCAGCATTACGCCGATTTCGACGTCCAGGTCCGCGCCGTGCTCGGCCCGAACCGTGGCGGCGACGGCCGCTTTGAGGATGCCGCGCGTTTCCTGGAGCAATTGTTTCTCGAAGGACTGAAGCCGAAGGGCTGACCTCGGCCTTGCCGCGACCGCTCAGGCGCTGCGCCGCTCCGCCGGCAGGGCGTCCAGCAAAGCCTGCAGCTTGGCGATCGAGTTCTGCTCGGCGAGCGGCGTGTAGACGACCAGCCGCATGTCGGAACCATCGTCGATCGACAGGCTCATATGCTCGAAGGCCATCGCGCCGGCCGTGGGGTGCCGGACGTGCTTCAGGCCGGTCAGCCTTCGCGCCACGTCCCGTCGAGGCCACCAGTCGCGGAACTCCGGGCTCGATCGCATCATCAGCGCGATCAGCCGATCGAAGTCCGGGTCGCCGACATATTTGGCGCTTTCGGCGCGAAACGATGCGAGCACCACGCGGGCAAGCTCCTCCCAGTCGACCAGCAAGCGGCGGTGGTGCGGATTTGTGAACACCATATGGACGATGTTGCGGGCATCTCCCTCAAGCAGGCCATAATCGCCGAACACCGCGACGGCCGCCGGGTTCCAGGCAAGCACGTCCCAGCGCCGGCCGACGACATAGGCGGGTTGCAGGACAAGGCTCTGCAGCATGTGCAGCAAGGCGGCATCGACCTTTTCCGGTGCGGCCACGCGGCGCTCCGGCTGTTGGCGGCCGGCAAGGATGAACAGATGGCGCTTCTCGATGGCGTCGAGGCGCAACGCCTCGCTCAGCGCGGTCAGCACCTCGACCGAGGGCCTGACGTCCCTGCCCTGTTCCAGCCAGGTATACCAGGTCGTGCCGACGCCGGCGATCATCGCCACCTCCTCGCGACGCAGGCCCGGCGTGCGACGCCTGAGGCCCGTGGCGATGCCCGTTGCCGACGGCGTCAGCCTTTCGCGGCGCGAACGCAGGAAGGCGCCAAGCTCGCGCCGGCGGCTGTCTTCAGCGGAATGTGAGGGAGCATCCATGCACCTATTATAGCAGTATTGATACCAGGATAAAGTTTGAACTGTTTGAGATCCGCCCGATGTCCCATCTTGCGGCGGGAGCAGCAGACAGGAGGCTCCAAACATGGACCTGCCAAACATGGATCTGAAAGATAAGACTATCCTCATCACCGGCTCGACCGACGGCGTCGGCCGCGTCGTCGCGCAAAGGCTGGGCGGGGCCGGCGCCCGCATCCTGGTGCACGGCCGCGATGCTGAGCGTGGAAAAACCACCGTCGCCGACATCGAAGCCGCCGGCGGCAAGGCCGAATTTTTCGCCGCCGACCTCGCCTCGCTGGCGCAGGTTCGCCGCCTAGCCGAGGCCGTACGTGAAAAGACAGACCGGCTCGACGTCCTCATCAACAATGCCGGCGTCGGTACGGCCGGCGCCAAACGGCAGATCAGCGCCGACGGCCATGAACTGCGTTTCGCGGTCAATTATCTCGCCGGCTTCCTGCTGACCTCGGAGCTTCTGCCACTGCTGAAGGCGAGTGCTCCAGCGCGCATCGTCAATGTCGCCTCCGCCGGCCAACAGGCGATCGACTTCGGCGATGTCATGCTGACCCATGGCTATAGCGGCGTGCGCGCCTACTGTCAGAGCAAGCTGGCGCAGATCCTGTTCACCGTCGATCTGGCAGAGCAGTTGAAGGGCACCGGGGTTACCGTCAACGCCCTGCATCCGGCGAGCTACATGAACACCACCATGGTCCGGCAGGCAGGGGTCACGCCATGGAGCTCGGTCGAGACCGGCGCCGACGCCATCGTCAATCTCGCCACCTCGCCGGCACTCGAAGGCCGCAGCGGCCTCTATTTCGACGGCCTGCGTGAATCGCGCGCCGATGCCCAGGCCTACGACGCCGGAGCACGACAACAATTGCGAAGCCTCAGCCTCGACCTTGTCGGCCAGGCTTCCACAAAATCGAAGGAACAGCATTCATGAGCGACAGAACTGAACACACAGTCATTATCGGCGGCTCGTCCGGCATCGGCCTGGCAACGGCGCGAAAGCTGCTTGGCCCGGGCATGAAGGTGACCATCACCGGGCGCAACCAGGATAAGCTCAACAGCGCCTGGAAGAGCCTTGGCGGCGCCGCTGACAAGGCAGCATTCGATGCCTCAAAGCCGGACGAGGTCCGCCAATTCTTCGAGCGCCTCGGCCCGTTCGACCACCTCGTTCTGGCGGCGAGCGGCGGCAAAGGCCTTGGCCCGTTCCACGCCCTCGACCTTGCCGACATCGGCAGCGGCGTCGACGAAAAGATACGGCCGCAATTGTCCTGCCTGCAGGCCGCCTTGCCGACGCTGAACAAATCGGGCTCCGTCACCTTCATCTCTGCAGTCTCGGCCCAGCTCGCCACGCCTGGTGTCGCTGGCATCGGCGCCATCAACGGCATGCTGTTGACCGTGGCACCCATCCTGGCCGTCGAGCTGAAGCCGCTGCGCGTCAATGTCGTGGCGCCAGGCGTCATCGACACGCCGTGGTGGGACTTTTTGCCGGACGAACAGCGGCAGGCGGTCTTTGCCGAATATGCCGGCAAGACGCCGGTCGGCAGGATCGGCCACGCCGACGACGTCGCCTCGGCGATAGCCTTCCTCGTCTCCAACGGCTTCATGACCGGCCAGGTGCTGACCTGCGATGGTGGCCTGCGGTTCGCGGCCTAGCTTTGGCCTTCAGAGCGACTGCGCGATCAGCGTCAGAAAACCGCCGCCCAGCGCGACATTGCCGACGAAGCCGTTGATGCGCGCCGCGCGGTCCGGACCCTGGTGATCCCAGAAATTGTGGAACATCGGCGTGGCGGCGACCAGGAACAGCAAGAGCACCGCGCAGGCAAGCGCGGTCCACAGACCCGCCATCACCAGCGCGCCGGCGATGATCTGCAGGACGATGCCGGCCCACAGCGCCAACCGCGCCCGCGGCACACCGCGCGCGGCCATGAGCCCTGTGAGGAAGGCCGCGTTCTGGATGTTGCGCAGGCCGGCGAGGACAAAAGCGCCGCCGAGCAACAGGCGGCCGAGGAACAACAAGGTCGAAGGCAAATCGGCAGGCATGAAACGCTCCCTTTGAAATCAATCGGGAGCGCCACCTCCCTGCGGCGCTCCCCAACACAATCGGATGATCAGGCAGCCTTGGCGGCGGGCATCGGATGAATGGCGTGGAACGGGATGCACAACCGGTTCCAGGTGTTGATCATGCCGAGCGCGACAGAGAGCTTTACCAGTTCCTCTTCCGAGAAATGCTCGAGCGTGCGGGCATAGAGCTCATCCGAAACACCGTCATTGGCGATCAGGGTCACAGCCTCAGTCCAGGCCAAGGCGGCGCGTTCGCGCTCGGAAAACAGCGGCGATTCCTTCCAGGCCGCGACCAGATAGAGCCGCTGCTCGGTCTCGCCGTCGCGCCGCGCCTCGCGGCTGTGCATCTCGACGCAGTAGGAGCAACCGTTGATCTGCGAGGCTCTGAGCTTGATCAGGTGCAGCAGGCTCACCTCGAGCCCGCATTCGTCGACCGCCTTGTTGAGCGCCGACACCGCCTTCATGATCTCGGGCGCCTTGGCGAAAAATTGCAGCCTCTGTTTCATCGTCTTTCCTTTCACAGCTTGGGGGGTTTTAGGTTTGCGTTGTTGAACTGGGTTTCTGCGGCCGCTGGTGGCGCTCCACGAAAGCACAGCTCGCGGCAAGCGATCTCGGATCGCCTTCCGCCTGGTAAGTGGCCACGATGTCGGACAGCCTGGTTTCGGCGAGTGCGGCGCGATAGGCGCGCTCGGCCTTCAGCATCGCCGCGTTGATGCCGCAGGGTTTGACATAGGCCGAGGCATCGAGCTTGACCGGGCCGTTGCGGCGGATCTCGCCACACCGAAACGCCGGCTCGCGTCCTTCGACGGCCAGCACGATGTCGAGCAGCGTGATGCGCTCTGCAGGCTTTGCCAGCCTGTAGCCGCCAGCCGGTCCCGGCACCGATTCCAGGATGCGCGCGGCAGTCAGCATGTTGAGATGTTTCAGGAGATAGCTCGGCGACAGGCCGAACGACTCGGCCAGCGCGGCGCCCGGCATGGTGCTGTTGCCCTCGACGCTGGCCAGCGTGGCCGCGCAGTGGATGGCCGCTTCAACGCCCTCGCCCAGCTTCATGATGCCGATCTCCTATTCATGGATACATTATATCGTGGATAAATTTTATCTGCAATAGGGAAGTGCGAGTTTCATATCGTCACGAAGCTTCACAGGACTTGCGTTCCTCGCACCCCGCTTTGCACTACGGCATGCACACATTTCCGGGCAGCTGATCTTTGGCGATAACGTGCTGAGCTGGTCGACCCCCACTCCGTCTCGGCTTCGCCGAGCCGCCTCTCCCCCGATCGACGGGGTAGAGGAAAGGCGCCAAAGCTTTTTGCCGTCAACGCTCGTCCGGAACCGCTCCCTTCCTTTCCCTCCGGAGGGGGGAAAGGTGGCGCTGCGAAGCAGCGACGGATTGGGGGAACCACGTGGCAATCAAGCCGAAGCCCGATTAGTCACGCCAGTCACAGAAGATGTGTGCATGACGTAGACGTCGATCGGGGCGAGGGACCCAAATTCTGCGAAGGCAGCCCCTACTCTGCCGCCACCTTGGCCATCGGATTGTTCGGGTGCGTCGTCCAGTTGGCGTAGATCGGCGACACCGGCCTGCCGGTACGCTCATCCAGAGCGCCGGCGGCCAGCGGTTCCATGGTGATGCAGTTCTCGACCGGGCAGACATTGACGCATAGATTGCAGCCGACGCATTCGGCCTCGATCACTTCAAAGTGCCTGACGCCGTCGACCATGCTGGTGATCGCCTGGTGCGAGGTGTCCTCGCAGGCTATGTGGCAGCGGCCGCATTTGATGCAAGCGTCCTGGTCGATACGCGCCTTGGCGACATAGTTGAGGTTGAGGTACTGCCAGTCGGTGACGTTGGGCGTGGCACGGCCGATGATGTCGTCGAGCGAGGCATGGCCTTTCTCGTCCATCCAGTTTTCGAGACCGGCGATCATCTCCTGCACGATCTTGAAGCCGTAGGTCATCGCCGCCGTGCAGACCTGCACATTGCCGGCGCCGAGCGCCATGAATTCCGCCGCATCGCGCCAGGTGGTGATGCCGCCAATGCCTGAGATCGGCAGACCGCGCGTTTCGGTATCGCGCGCGATCTCGGCCACCATGTTCATGGCGATCGGCTTCACCGCCGGGCCGCAATAGCCGCCATGCGAACCCTTGCCGTCAATGGTCGGTTGCGGCGCGAAACTGTCGAGATCGACACCGGTGATCGAATTGATGGTGTTGATCAGCGACACCGCGTCGGTGCCGCCGGCGAGTGCGGCCCTCGCCGGCTTGCGCACATCGGTGATGTTGGGCGTCAGCTTGGTGATGACCGGCATGCGCGTGTTCTGCTTGCACCAGCGCACAACCATTTCGATATATTCCGGCACCTGGCCGACGGCCGCGCCCATGCCGCGTTCCGACATGCCGTGCGGACAGCCGAAATTGAGCTCGATGCCGTCGGCTTCCGTCTCCTCGACCACCGGCAGGATCGCCTTCCAGCTCTCCTCGACGCAGGGCACCATCAGCGAGACGACGATGGCGCGGTCGGGCCAGTCCTTCTTGACCTGCTTGATCTCGCGCAGATTGACCTGCAGGTCGCGGTCGGTGATCAGCTCGATGTTGTTGAGGCCGAGCAGGCGGCGGTCGGCGCCCCAGATCGCGCCATAGCGCGGGCCGTTGACGTTGACGACTGGCGGCCCTTCCTCGCCCAGCGTCTTCCACACCACGCCGCCCCAGCCGGCCTTGAAGGCGCGGATGACGTTGTAGGCCTTGTCGGTCGGCGGCGCCGAGGCCAGCCAGAACGGATTGGGCGATTTGATGCCGACGAAATTGTTGCGGATGTCAGCCATGACGGGTCCCTTTCAACCGAGACGAAGGAGCATTTCCACGGGTGCAAGAATGCCGCCTTCAAGCGCGGCGGTGATATTGGCGATCTTGGTGCGGGCATCGCCGCCCATGATCAGGCCAACGCCAGGCGGCGGCTTTGTGCCGTCGGCCTGAGCGGCAGCCATCCGTGCGCGCATCGTGGCAAAGAATTCGACGGCAAAGGCGCCGCGTGGCCGTTCCGACGTCACCGAGAAGCCCGCGGTGGTGGCGGCCGATCGATAGTCGTCGGGCGTGGCGACAAAGGACATGGTTTCGTCCGACGCCCATGGCAGCGGAAACGTCAGTGCGCCGGGCTTGAGCCGCATTACATCGTAGACGGCAAAGACACCGCCCGGCCGCAACACGCGCGCGGCCTCGCTCATCAGCTTCGCCTTGTCGGGAAGGTTCATGCCGACATGCAGGATCATTGCCGCATCGAAGCTGGCGTTGCCGAACGGCATGTCCAATGCGCTGCCCTGGACGAAGTGCGTCCTGTCCGCCATTCCCGTGCGCTTCGACAGGCTGGTCGCGACGTCGACATAGCTCTGCGTCAGGTCGATGCCGGTGACATCGGCGTCGGCACTGTTGGCGACAAAGCGGGCCGGACCACCTATACCCGATCCGATGTCAAGCAGCCTGCCAGCCGGCTTCAAACCCATCTGATCGACGAGTTCCCTGGTGGCTGCCACACCACCAATGTGGAATTCGTCGACCGCTTCGAGATCGCTGACCCTCAGATGGGCAACGTCCGCGCCCATATCGGCGAGCGCGGCAAGGATGCGCTGCTCCAGCCCCGATATCTCGTAGTGACGGGCGATGCCCGGTTCCACCGTGGCCATGATCCCTATCCCTGCGTCAGGCTCCTGTTGATGCTTTCCGCCGCATCGCGGCCTTGCGCCACGGCTGAGACAGTCAGGTCGTCGCCGCCAAAAATGCAGTCGCCGCCGGCCCAGACCTTGGCCAGCGAGGTCCGCCCTTCCGCATCGACCTTGATGCGGCCGGCTTCGAGCTCGATCGATGCACCGCTGCCGTTGAGAGCGGTCGGGACAAAGCTCTGGCCGATCGCCTTGAATACCTGGTCGGCAACGAGCGTCAGCGTCTCGCCGGTGCCGGCAAGCCTGTCGCCGTTCATGGCCGTGTATTCGAGTTCGATGGCACTGACCTTGCCGGCCTCGGCAACCACCCGCTTCGGCTGCAGCCAGTGGCGGATGGTAACGCCGTTGGCGGCGGCCAGATCCTGCTCGAACTCGGAGGCATTCATGTGCTCCTGGCCGCGCCGGTAGCAGATCGTCACCTCCTCGGCGCCGAGCAGCTTCGACTGCACGGCGGCATCGATCGCCGTCATGCCGCCGCCGATGACGACCACGCGCCGGCCGACCGGCAGGCTCGAGAGATCGCTGGCCTGGCGCAGTTCGGAGATGAATTCCACCGCATTGGTGACGCCGTCGGCGTCCTCGCCATCGGCGCGCAGCGCATTGACGCCGCCCAACCCCATGCCGAGGAACACGGCGTCATAGTTGCGGATCAGGTCGGAGAGCTGATAGTCGCGGCCGAGCGCCTTGCCATTCTGGATGTCGATGCCGCCGATCGAAGTGACATAGTCGACCTCGGCCTGGGCGAAATTGTCGACGCTCTTGTAGGCGGCGATGCCGTATTCGTTGAGGCCGCCGGCCTTCGGCCGCGCCTCCAGGATGGTCACGTCATGGCCGTGACGGGCGAGCCGGTGCGCGGCGGCGAGGCCAGCAGGCCCGGCGCCGACCACGGCGATGGTCTTGCCCGTTGGCGTGGGGCGCGGATAGAACTGCTTGTTCTCCGCCATCGCGACATCGGTGGCGTAGCGTTGCAGGCGGCCGATCTGCACCGGCTTGCCTTCCGCCACCTCGCGCACGCAGACCTCCTCGCACAGCGTCTCGGTCGGGCAGACGCGGGCGCACATGCCGCCCAAAATGTTCTGGTCGAAGATGGTCTTGGCCGAGCCGATCGGATTGCCGGTCGATATCTGGCGGATGAACAGCGGGATGTCGATCGAGGTCGGACACGCGTTCATGCACGGCGCGTCGTAGCAGAAATAGCAGCGGTCGGATTCGACCAGCGCCTCGTGGTGATCGAGCGGTGGATGCAGGTCGGAAAAATTGTCCGCATACTGGTCGGCCTGAAGCCGGCCGCCGGCAATACCCTCTTTGAACTGGCCTTCTGGCATCGTCAGTTCCCCATATTTTCGTTTTGGGGAAGGCTAGCACGTTTTATTTTTTTATCAATTGGTCAATTTTCGGCGCAAGACACTGAAAAGACTGGGTAGTAATATGATTACTTTACTCATGTTATGACTTTGAGCAATTGCTCTTGCGGGATGGCCGAGTGAACTGGATCGAGAGCCCGAGCATGGATGGTCCGGATCTCGCCCGCGACCAGTTTCTGCAATCGCCACAGATTGCGGTCATGAATGCCGAACGCTTCGAGATGGCTGACGGTATTGTAGAGATATTCGGCCCCGGAGCCGATATGCCCGCAGGCCCTGGCCAGCACGCTTGCCACCCTGTCCAGCGGCTGGCCCAGCGACGTACCCCTGCCCTTCACGCCGACCCAGAAGCCGAGCGCCCGCAGCGCACCTTGCGCCGTATGCACGGGCAGCCACCTGACAGAGCTGACACTCTCATGATCATTGATCTCGCGCCGCAGCAGTCTTTCGATCTGAGCCGGTTTCTCGCCTTCCGGCAAGCGGCAGATCACGCCGTTGCAGCGTCCGCCCCGTTCGAGCGCCATCATCAATCCCGGTTGCGCGGCGCTGCCGCGCCAACGCACCATGTCGAGACAGAACGAGCGGTGCCAGCCATAGGCCGTGGCGAGCCGTTGTTCGACGGATTCGAATTCCGGTTTCCAGATCAGCGACCCATAGGCGAACACCCACAGCGGTCCCTCGTCCGCCTCGTCGGAGAGCCGCAAGGCAAGGGTCCGGAAGTCACCGTCGTTCATCTCGGTCCAGCTCGGATCGGGACCCGGATCGGCCTCTTCCCGATGGCACAGCGCGACAAGCTCGGGCGTAAGCGACATAAGGCGCATGGACGACAACTCCCTCGTCACCGCAGAGAAATCGAAAACCGCCGGATGCGCAACGGGGGAACGCCTGGCATCTAAAGACATTGTTGTTCGGGCGGGTGTCGGATTTCCGTCGTGAAGATCGTCCTAGGATGGATCGGACGACGATCGATGCAAAGGTGAGGAGACCCAAAATGCCCAAATCCCCGATGCCCTTCTTCTGGTACGAGTTGATGACATCAGACCTCGATGCAGCCGAGGCCTTCTACACCAAGGTTGTCGGCTGGACGGCGCAGCCCTTCGACGTGGCTCCCGGCATGCCGCGCTACATCGTCATGAATGTCGGCGAGCGTGGCGTCGGCGGCCTGATGACGCTGCCCGAGGATGCGGCCAAGATGGGCATGCCGCCGGCCTGGCTCGGCTATATCCATACAACGGATGTCGATGCCTCCACGGCATCGCTGGAGAAAGCGGGCGGCTCCGTTCATCGCCAGCCCGCCGACATTCCAGGCGTTGGCCGCTTTGCCGTCGTTGCCGATCCGCAGGGCGCGACCTTCATGTTCTTGCAGCCGAACGGCCCCGACCAGCCTGTCGTGCCGGCCAGCACGCCGGGCCATATCGGCTGGCACGAGCTCTACACCAGCGACTGGAAGGCCGCGTTCGATTTCTATTCCGACCAGTTCGGCTGGGCCAATGCCGGCGACTTCGACATGGGTCCGACGGGCACCTACCAGACCTTCACGGCCGGCTCCGAATCCGGCGGCGGTATCATGAACAAGCCGCAGCAGATCCCGGTGCCGGTCTGGCAGTTCTATTTCAACGTCACCGGCATCGACGCGGCGGCCAAACGCGTCACCGACAATGGCGGCAAGATCCTGATGGGGCCGATGGAGGTCCCCGGCGGCAGCTGGATCGTGCAATGCCAGGATCCGCAAGGCGCGCATTTCGCACTGATGGCGCCGGTGCGGTAAGCGCTGCATACGGAAGCTTGCCAACTTCTGAAGGCTAGCACCGTTGTTGCCCCCCTCTGTCCAGCAGGACAGAGGGGGCACGTCCCGCAGACTCCTGCTATTTTTGAACGAAGTTTCGTAAGGCTACTCCGGCGTCAGAACCGCGACCTTCAACTCAGCCTTCTTCGCGCCGCTGAACTGCACGGTGGCCGGGCCGGGCGTAAGCTTGAAGCGCACGCTCTTGCGGATGGCGGGGCAGGTTTTCACCCCGCTATAGCCAGCCGACTTGATGGCGTGGCCGTCCTGAATGACATCGACCCAGGCCTCGCCCGACAGGCTTATCTGTATGACCCCGTCCGGCGGCACCTCCACGCTGGCGACAGCGCCGAACGTGCCTTGTGCCGGGGCACGTTCGGGCGGCAGCGTAAAGCCGGCCTTCTCGACCGGCACCAGCCCCAGGTCCGCCGCGGCACCGACCGCCAGGGGCGCGCCTGAGGGTGTCGCAGGCGGCGCGGCAAACAGCGCCTGTTCCCGCGTCACCGGCCATTTGAAGGCCTCGCAGCCGGCGTCCTCGGCCATGGCGAAGCTGGTTCCTGCGAGGAGAGCGAAGAGGCTGACGACGACTTTTTTCATGGCAAAGGGAACCCTCATTTTTAGACTGTTTATGCTAATACAACCATGACGATAGGAATGCAACCCTTGCGGGAACAATATGAAGGACCAAACTGGGGAACATTACCAGTCACCCATTGTTGATGGCGTGCCATGGGAAATGAATGGTTCATCGCCGGCTGATAATCTATGGCCGGGCGGACTGAAAAATGGAGTCATCATGAAGCTTTTGGAAAGCCTCTCCAGATACCAGCCGCAGGCGCTCGGCGTGTTGCGCATCATGACCGCCCTGCAGTTCATCGAGCATGGCAGCCAGAAACTGTTCAACTTCCCCGTCAGCGCCGATCCCCACGCCCTCTCCGGGCTGACCACGACCGCCGCCATCCTCGAATTCGCCGGCGGCATCCTGTTGGCACTCGGCCTGCTCACTCGGCCCGTTGCCTTCCTCTTGGCCGGCGAGATGGCGATCGCCTATTTCATGGCGCACATGCCGCGCGATTTCTTCCCGGTCAACAATGGCGGCGATGCGGCGATCTCCTTCTGCTTCATCTTCCTCTATCTGTTCTTTGCCGGCCCCGGCGCTTTCGCGCTGGACAATCGCCGCAACGCTTGATGCGCGACAAGGGGGTGGATTTCACCCCCGCATCCGCTCGAAATTCGCATCGAACAGCGGCGTGGCCTGCATGCGCGCAGCGTGGCGCTTGCCCAACAGCTCGATCTCGAAGCCGTCACTCTCCTCGGCGATCTCCTTCGGCACATAGCCGACGGCGACCGACTTTTTCGAGTGATGCGCATAGCCGCCCGATGTCACCCAGCCGCGCACGGCACCGCCGAACCAGATCGGCTCGTCGCCGATGACATCGGCGTCGTCGGCATCGACGATGAAGGCGCGCAGCCGCAACTTGCCGCCTTGCTTGCGCTCGGCCAGCGCCGCCGCCTTGCCGATGAAGTCCGCCTCCTTGCCGTAGGCGACGAAGCGGTCGAGCCCCGCTTCCAGCGGTCCGTAGATCGGCCGGTATTCGCGCCCCCATGAGCCGTAATTCTTCTCCAGCCGCAGGGCGTTCAGCGCCCGCGAGCCGAACAGGCCGATGCCGAATTCCTCGCCGGCCGCCATCAACGCGTTGAACGCGGCTCGCTGGTATTCCGGCGCCACCCAGATCTCGTAGCCGAGATCGCCGGTGTAGCTGACGCGGCCGACCAGGCACGGCGCCATGCCGATATCCATTTTTGCGACGGCCATGAAGGGAAACGCGGTGTTGGACACGTCGGCCCGGCTGACCTTGGCCAGCACATCCCTCGCCTTCGGCCCGGCGATCGCAAGGCCGGTGAGTTTCGCTCCCTGCGCCTCGATGCGAACCGAACCATCTCCGGGCAGATGTGCCTCGAACCAGCGCATGTGATACTGCTCGGCAATGCCGGAGCCGGCGAGGAACCAGCCATCGCCGCCCAGATAGGCCAGCGTGAAATCGCCGATCAGCCTGCCGTCTTGCTTCAGCATCGGCGCCAGCGTCATGCGGCCGGGTTTGGGCAGTTTGCAGGCAAGCATGCGGTCGAGCCATGCGGCCGCCCCCTCGCCGGTCACCGTGTATTTGGCGAAGCTCGAAATCTCCGACAGGCCAACGCCGTCACGAACCGCGGCGACCTCGCCGGCAACATGGGTAAAATCGCTGGAACGCCGCCAGGAGAACTCGTCCTTGACGCCTTCAGGCGCATACCACAGCGGCACCTCCAGCCCATAGGCAACGCCAAACTGCGCGCCCTTGGCCGACAGAAGGTCGTAGACCGGCGTCGTCTTCAGCGGCCGCCCGGCCGGCAATTCCTCATTGGGAAAGCGGATCGAGAAGCGCCTGGAATAGTTTTCGCGCACCTTGGCGTTGGTGTAGGCCATCGTCGCCCAGTCGCCGTAGCGCGCAACATCCATCGCCCAGATATCGGCGCCGGGGTCGCCCTCGATCATCCAGTTCGACAACGCCAGGCCGACACCGCCACCCTGTGAGAAGCCGGCCATGACACCGCAGGCGACCCAGAAGCCGGGCAGGCCGCGCACCGGCCCGACCAGCGGGTTGCCGTCCGGCGCGAAGGTGAAGGGGCCGTTGATGATCTGCTTGATGCCGGTGTTCTGGAAAGCCGGGAAATGCCGAAAGCCGACTTCCAGCGACGGCGCGATACGATCGATATCCGGTTCCAGCAGCTCGTGGCCGAAGTTCCACGGCGTCTGGTATTCGGACCAAGGCTTGTTGGCCTTCTCGTAGGTGCCCATCAGCATGCCGCCGCGCTCCTGGCGCAGATAGAGCTCGCCGTCGAAATCCACTGCATGGATGATTTCCGTGCCGGTTTTCTGGTTCCATGCGGCGACCTCCGGCATGTCCTCGGTGATCAGGTACATGTGCTCCATGGCCAGCACCGGCAGCTCCAGCCCGACCATGCGGCCGACCTCGCGCGCCCACAGGCCACCGGCATTGACGACATGCTCGGTCACCACCTCGCCCTTGTTGGTGATGACGCGCCACATCCCGTCGGGCCGCCGCACGATGTCCTCGACCTTGGTGAAGCGCTCGACCTCGGCGCCGAGCTTGCGCGCGGCCTTGGCATAGGCATGGGTGACGCCCGAGGGGTCGAGATGGCCATCCTCCTTGTTGCGGACGGCGCCGACGAACTGCTTGGGGTCGAGCAGCGGCATCAGTTCGGCCGCCTCTTTCGGCGAGATTTCCTCGAGATCGATGCCGAGATAGCGGCCCTTGGCGACGACGCCGCGCAGCCAGTCGAGCCGCGCCTCGGTCGCCGCCAGAAGCACACCGCCGGTCAGGTGCACGCCAGTCGCCTGGCCGGAAAGCTCCTCGATCTCCTTGTAGAGGTTGATCGTGTATTTCTGCAGCTTGGCGACGTTGGGATCGCCATTGATGGTGTGCATGCCGCCCGCCGCATGCCAGGTCGAGCCCGAAGTCAGTTCGTCGCGCTCAAGCAGCACGACATCGGTCCAGCCGTGGCGGGCCAGATGGAACAACACCGAGCAGCCGACGACGCCACCGCCAATGACCACGACCTTTGCATGCGATTTCATGGATTTCTTCTCTGTTATCAACGAGTTAGATGGGTGAAATGAATCAAGACGGGAGGAGCCAAGCGGGGGTCCACGCACGCAAACCTGTGGCTATCACGGCTCGCCCTGCCCGATCGCTTCCTTGCGCCTGGCCACATAGGCCTCCAGCGCCTCGCGCACGGCGATATCCATCGCCGGCTCGACATAATCCTCCAGCGCCTTCTTCCACAGCCGCGTCGCGCGCGCGGTGGCGTCGAGCCCGCCGGCCTCCTGCCAGGCTTCGAAATTCTGCCAGTTGGACAGCATCGGCTGGTAGAAGGCCGTCGCATAGCGCTCCAGCGTGTGCGGCTCGCCGAAGAAATGGCCGCCGGTCGGCACCGCGCCCAGCGCCTCGATGGCAAGCTCGGCCTCGTCGACCACGATCGGGCGCAGGAACTCCATCATGTGCTGGATCATCTCGACATCGATGATGAACTTTTCGAACGACGCCGTCAGCCCGCCCTCCTGCCAGCCAGCGGCGTGGTAGACGAGATTGCCGTGGCCGAGCACCGCGCCCCACAGCGCCATCAGCGTCTCGTAGGCGCCTTGCGCGTCGGCGGCGTTGGAGGCTGAGCCCGGTGTGGTGCGGTAGGGCAGCCCATAGCGCCGCGCCAACTGTCCCGAGGCGATGTTGGCCTTGGTATTCTCCGGCGTGCCGAAGGCCGGCGCACCCGACTTCATGTCGACATTGGAAGTAAAGGCACCATACATGACCGGCGCGCCGGGACGCACGAGCTGAGTCAGGACGACACCGAACAGCGCCTCGGCATTCTGCTGCGCCAGCGCGCCGGCCAGCGTCACCGGGCTCATCGCCCCCATCAGCGTGAATGGCGTCACCGCCACCGACTGGCCGAACTCGGCCATCGTCATCAGCCCCTCGGCCATCATCTCGTCGAAGCGCCGCGGCGAGTTGACCGAGATGATGGTGGCGATGCCTGGGTCGTCAGCCATCT
This sequence comes from Mesorhizobium sp. B1-1-7, assembly GCF_006442705.1. NCBI lineage: Bacteria > Pseudomonadati > Pseudomonadota > Alphaproteobacteria > Hyphomicrobiales > Phyllobacteriaceae > Mesorhizobium > Mesorhizobium sp. B1-1-7. Next base: position 36,438 of record NZ_VFWQ01000027.1, read on the forward strand.
GGTCCAGCGTCAGCCCGCGCGCGATCGCCATCATCTCGATGCCGTCCAGCGCCCTGCCCCGGCCGATCGCCGAGACATGAAAACTCTTGTCGGTCAGCGTCAGATTGGTGAAATAAGTGTCGAGATGACGCGAATTCGCCGGCAGATCGACCGGCGCGCAGACCTGGTTGCCGAGCATGTGGACACAGTTGAAATGCTGCGCCAGCCGCGTGAGATCCGCATAGTCGCGAAGATTGCCCGCCCGGCGGCCACGCTCCATGTCATGCACATTGGGCGGCCCCGCGACGAGTGTGAAATTGATGGTGTTGCCGCCAAGATGGATGGTGTTGGCCGGATTGCGCGGTGTCAGTGTGTAGTTGGACCGCGTCGTCTTCAGCGCCTCGTCGACCATGCCGCGATCGATGCGGACATTGGCCGAGGCGTGGTCGACCCTGGCGCCGGCCTTCTCGAAAAGCGCCAGCGCCCGCGGGCTCATCACCTCGATGCCGAAATTCTCCAGTATGTGCATCGAGGCCTGATGGATCGCCTCGATCTGGTCTGGAGACAGCAAGGCCATCGGCGGATAGGGATTGACGACGCGCCTGAGCGGCAACTGTGGAATGGGCGCTGGTCCACGATTGCTGGTGCGCTCGGCGCCGCGTTTGCGTCTTGGTTCGTTCATGCCGGCATCAAAGCCTCGGCAAACCGGGCAAGCTGTCAGAAATACGCCGTTTACGGGCGTGATTTTAGCCAAGGCGGCATCGATCAAGCATCACAAAGAAAAAAGCGACGAAACCTGTCGAAATATTGGCATCCACGGCGACACGCTAAAATGGGATCTCGTCGTCAGGCGGCGCCTCGGTGTTCAACCAAACAGTCCAGTCAACCTCTCCATCGAAAACCGGCGGAGAGGTTGGCAAAAAATAGTTTCTACCAAGCTGCAAATCTCTCAGATCATCCTCATGGAAAAAAGACAGCTTTGCGCCAGAAAAATCGCAGTCTTTAAATTTTCCTCTGACAAAGGCGTCTCGCTCGGAAATCTGTTCAATTCTACAACGTTCGAAGCTGCATCCTACAAATCGCCCATCAATCGAAACGCCGCCGCCGACAAATGCAACTTTTTCAAATCGCGCGTTTCGCGCTACATTCGTTGGGAAATCGGCAGGAAAGATGTGTCCTCCTCTGTAAATGACCTTCCTTACGCCATGTATCGGATACCACCAAGCGAACTCCCATTCATCATCTTGGGATTCTTCGAATCTCAAAATTCTATCCGACTTTCTTTGTATTTTCTCGCCTGCTTGCAAGACTGCAGCTGCCGATTGGTAGGCCACGCCTGTCTGCGCGAAACTATGATGGGTTTGGATGTAATCCGCGACCAAGTTCATTGCTTCAATTGCGAACTTCGCATTCGGGGCGGTAACCACCGCCTGAAGCGTGGCGAGGCCGGCACCGACGGGGCCAGGCTTTGTCACGTCAGCAATCAGCTCTGCGCCTTTCTGAAGTAGCGCGGCCAGATTGTTCTCATCAGTGGCTGCTATTTGGATCGACAGCTTGTCAATTTGAAGTCTCTGCAGTTTAGCCTGCTGGGTGGAAATGAGCCCACGCCAAACTACCGTGCAGAACGTCACGAGAGCCACGCCGAAAGCCGCCAGACTGCCGACAATCTGGACCCTCTGAAGCATCTGACCGTCGCTGGCGGAAGCGTACACCCATGGGAAAAAGAACGCGCAGACGCAAGGCGTGCCGATGGCCAAGGCGATCGCTGCTGCTTTCCAGCCATCAGCGCTTTCCCACAACTCTTGGTCGCTATTCTCGGCCATTACTTTGTTCCCTCGGAGGGGGCAAGTAGCACAGATAATCTTGTGTTGGCGAGGCCGGCATGAGCGCACCGACTCGTCTCGTTCTTCGCTGCGTGGCAGCAAGCGAAATCTTGCACCGCGCATCCTGCCGCACAAGTCTATGTGGAACCGTTCGGTGGAGCGGTAATCATACTGCTGCGCAAGTCGCCAAGTCTGGTCGAGGTCCACGACGACCTCGATCGGCGCTTGCCAGCTTCTTCCATGCGCTATGTGACGAAAAAAAGTGACAGGCGGTTTGGAGCACTTCGTCGGCGTTAACGGACACAGCAAGATTCCCTTTATGATTTCGGCCTATTGGTCTGCCGATGCGTAGGTCGAGTTTTAGTAAAATTGTAGCGATTGGCGTGCTGCTGGCGCTTTCGGCCTGCGCGACGGCGCCCAGCCACATCAACAATGTCTGCGCCGTCTTCGACCAGAATGACGGCTGGTTCGACAATTGGCAGTCGGCGGCCGAGCGCACGCAGCAGAAATACGGCGTCCCCGTCCCCGTGCTGATGGCGACGGTGCGCAAGGAATCCGGCTTCAAGAGCAACGCCCGGCCGCCGCGCACCAAGCTGCTCGGCTTCATCCCGTGGAAGCACGTCTCGTCCGCCACCGGCTTCTCGCAGGCGCTGGACGGCACTTGGTCGCAATATCAGAGCGAAACCGGCAACTGGGCGGCGCGGCGGACGAAATTCGCCGACGCCGTCGATTTCGTCGGCTGGTACCATTCCAAGACCGCCGATGCATTCGGCGTCGCCCGCAACGACACCTACAATCTCTATCTCGCCTACTATCTAGGCTGGACCGCCTATGGCCGCGGCAACCGTGGCGATGCCGGCGTCCAGGGCTATGCCCGCGCCACGGAGAAAATGGCCCGCGATTATGCGCAGCAACTGAGCGAGTGCGCCAATTGACCTCGCTGCCGCGCTGACTTCACTCCGTCAGCTCGGCTTCTTGCCGCGCGGACGCTTCGGCGGCGTGCCGGCAAATCCTGGACCCTCGCCATGCGGCGCGTCGTCCGGCACGCCCTCATGGGCGGCATGCTCCTTGTCGAACTTGATCACCGGCTCCATCGTCGCCAGCACCTCGTCGGAGAGCCAGCACAGGCTCATATGGCCATCGCCCAGATTCTTGACCGGCGGTACCTTGGTCTCGCACAGATTGTCCGGCACCAGCTTCTTGTAGCCGCAGCGTGTCTGGAACGGGCAGCCGGATGGCGGGTTCATCGCCGACGGGATGTCGCCTTCGAGCACGATGTGCTTCTTGATCACGCTTGTGTCGGCGATCGGGATCGCCGACAGCAGCGCCTCGGTATAGGGGTGATAGGGCGGCGCGAAGATCTGGTCGGTCGTGCCTTGCTCGACAATATAGCCCAGATACATGACGACGACGCGGTCGGCGATGTAGCGCACCACGGAAAGATCGTGGCTGATGAACAGCATCGTGGTCTTGTTCTTGCGCTGGATGTCCATCAAGAGTTCGGTCACAGCTGCCTGCACCGATACGTCGAGCGCCGACACCGGCTCGTCCGCCACCACCACCTTGGCGTCGCCGGCAAAGGCACGCGCCACGCCGATGCGCTGCTTCTGGCCACCGGAAAGCTGGCGCGGCTTGCGCGTCTCGAAGGCACGCGGCAGCTTGACGAGGTCGAGCAGTTCCAGCATGCGCTTGCGCCGGTCGGCGACCGTCTTGCCGACATTGAATTTTTCCAGCGTGCGGATGATCTGCGAACCGACCGAATGGCTGGGGTTCAGCGTATCGAACGGGTTCTGGAACACCATCTGGATCGACGACACGGTGTCGACGCTGCGGCTCTCGATGCCGGTCGACTGGATTTCCTTGTTGCCCAGCGTCACGCTGCCGGAACTCGCCGTCTCCAGCCCGAGCAGCACCTTGGCCAGCGTCGACTTTCCGCAGCCGGATTCGCCGACGATGGCGACGGTTTCGGATTCGCGCGCCATGAACGAGATCGTCTCGTTGGCCTTGACGACACGGCCCTCGCTCGAGCCGAACACCTCGCTGCCGCCAACCTTGTAGTACTTCCTGAGATCCTCGATCTTGAGCACCGGCGCGCCGGGCATGACGCGCTCGTTGACCTTCTTGGCGCCGGGCGGCAGGGCTTCCCAGTCGATCTCGTTGAAGCGCACGCAGCGCGAGAAATGGCCTTCGTGGCCCGCGACCTCGATCATCGGGATTTCGGCCGCGTTGCAGACGCCCTCGACGAAATGGTGGCAGCGCGGGCCGAAATTGCAGCCCTTCGGCCGCTCATGTGGCAGCGGCAATTGTCCCGGGATCGAGATCAGCGGCCGCGAATTCTTGTCCGCGCCCGGCAGCGGGATCGAGCGGAACAGCCCTTGCGTATAGGGGTGGCGCATCCGGTCGAACACATCCTTGATCTTGCCGGTCTCCACCGCCTCGCCCGAATACATCACAGTGATGCGGTCGCAGGTTTCCAGGATCAGGCCAAGATTGTGCGACACGAAGATCATCGAGGTGCCGAACTTCTCGCCCAGCCCCTTGACCAGATCGACGATGCCCGCTTCCACCGTCACGTCGAGCGCCGTGGTCGGCTCGTCGAGCAAAAGCAGCGCCGGCTTCGACAGCAGCGCCATGGCGATGACGATGCGCTGCTGCTGGCCGCCCGAGAGCTGGTGCGGATAGGAGCGCATCATGCGCTCGGGATCGGGAAGCTTGACCGAGCGCACCATTTCCAGCGCGCGTTTATAGGCCTCTTCCTTCGACACCTTGTCGTGGATCAGCGGCACTTCCATCAGCTGCTGGCCGACCTTCATCGCCGGATTGAGGCTCGCCATCGGCTCCTGGTAGATCATGGCGATCTTGTTGCCGCGGATGGCGCGCAGCTCCTCATCGGAGAGCTCGCCCATGTCCTTGCCCTGGAACTTGATCTTGCCGCCGACGATCTTCCCGATGTTGGAAAGGTCGCGCATGATGCCGAGTGACACCGTCGACTTGCCGCAGCCGGATTCACCGACGATGCCCATCGCCTCGCCGGGCATGACCGTGCAGGAAAAATCCATGACGGCCGGTATCTCGCCCTTGCGGGTGAAAAAGGAGATCGACAGGTTCTCGATCTCGATGATCGGCCCGTTGGTCGGATTAGCCGGATTTCGAACTGCCTCGTTCATGGGTCGCTCCAATCCTAGTTCTTAGCCAAGTGGGATCTGGGATCCCACCGTCAATCCTTCATCGATTGCTCGCGCAGGGAATCGGCGAGCAGGTTGAGCCCCAGCACGAAGCTCATCAGCGCGATCGTCGGCGGCAGCGCCGGGTGGATAAAGGAGCGCAGCAGCCGGCTGGCATCCTTGATCGCCGTGCCCCAGTCCGGGCTCTCGGGTGCAAGACCGAGGCCAAAATACCCCAGCGTGCCGAGCAGGATCGTGGTGTAGCCGATGCGCAGGCAGGCATCGACGATCAGTGGTCCGCGCGCATTGGGCAGGATTTCCCACAGCATGATGTACCAGGGCGATTCACCGCGCGTCTGCGCCGCCGCCACATAGTCGCGCGTCTTGATGTCCATCACCAGGCCGCGCACGATACGGAACACGCCTGGACTGGAGGCGAACACCACAGCCACGAAGATGTTGAGCTGGTTGGGATCGATATGGACGATCTTCAGCGGATCCCGGTCGAAGACAAGGCCGACATAGATCCAGCCGCCTACGATGAGCGTCAGGCCGAGCAGGATGTAGATCCGGTCCGGCCGGTTCTTGTAGCGTGTCCAGAACAGCACGCTGAAGAAGATGATCGGAAACAGGAAGAAGACACCTGCCAGACCGTAGGGGATCGGCGTGTCCATGATACCTGGCGTCACCAGGAGGTAGAACAGCAGGATCACTGGGAAAGCCAGCACGAGGTTGGCCAGGAACGACAGGATGGAATCGATCTTGCCACCATAATAGCCGGCTGGCAGGCCGAGCGTGATGCCGACCATGAGCGCGAAACCGGTCGCCGCGGGTGCGATGATCAGCACGATCTGGCTGCCATAGACCATGCGCGAAAACACGTCGCGCGCCAGCTTGTCGCCGCCGAACAGATAGACGAGCCCCGACTGCGGTTCGATGGCGCCGGGCAGCGTGTCCTTCATGATCGGGATCTGGCCGAGCGGATCGAAAGGCGAGACGGTCGAGGCGAAGATCGCGGTGAACAGCCAGAACAGGCAGATGAAGACACCCGCGATGCCGACGCCGCTGTCGAACAGCTGGCCGTAGAGTGCCAGCTTCTTCTTGTAGAGGAAGCTCGCACCCATGACGATGGCGAGCGCGACCCAGACCGGCCAGAAGCGCCAGAGCACTTCGAGGATGATGGTGGAGGCGCCGATATATTGAGCTTGCATGCGCCTTCTCCCTACTGAACCCGGATGCGCGGATTGAGGAACGCGTAGCCGACATCGGAAATGAGCTGCGTGATCAGGACGATGAACACCGAGACCAGCGAACAGCCGAGCAAAAGGTCGATGTCGTTGTTGCCGGCGGCCTCGACCAGCGTGTAGCCGAAGCCCTGGTAGCGGAACATCACCTCGACGATGACGACGCCGGTGAGCAGCCAGGGAAACTGCAGCATGATGACCGTGAAGGGCGCGATCAGCGCGTTGCGCAGCGCATGCTTGACCACCACGTTGCCGAACGACAGGCCCTTGAGCCGGGCGGTGCGGATATATTGCTGCGTCATCACCTCGACCATGGAGGCGCGCGTCATGCGCGCGATGTAGCCGATGCCATAGATCGCCAGTGTGATCACCGGCAGCGTGAAATTGTAGAAGGTAATGCCCTGGCTCGCCGATGCCGCCGAACCGTTCAGCCAGCCGAGCCACGAGGCGAAGATGACGGTGAAGATGACGCCCGACACATATTCAGGCGTTGCCGTCGAGGCGATCGAGGCGACCGAGAGCACACGATCGGTGCGCGAACCCTCGCGCATGCCGGCGAGAATCCCGATCAGCAGCGAGACCGGCACCATCACGACCAGGACCCAGAACATCAGGATGCCGGTGGCCCCGAGCGCTGGAAACAACTTGGCCGCGACCGTGGTCTTGAACTTGGTCGAGCAGCCGAAATCGCCCTCGATCACCCCCGAGAATGTCGGCACGGCCGGGTCGTTGCAGAAGGAGAAACGCTGCGTCGTCTTGCCGGTCGCCGGGTCCGTGATCGGCTGCTTGGGCAGCACGCCCAGCCACTGGCCGTAGCGGACGAAGAAGTTCTGGCGATAACCATGATTGACCAGCCAGCTTTCGAGTTGCTCGGCCGATGTGTGCATTTCGGTCTGGCTGATCGCCAGCTTCTTCAGATTGGGTTCGAGATTGACGAGAAAGAAGACGACCAGCGTCAGGCACAGCATCGTGAGCAGAATCGTACCGACGCGTCTGATGATGAATGAGAACATTGTGCCCCCCTGCCGGCCGGGTTGGGGTCAGATATGGTCAACCCTGTTTCGAAAACCTTGTGACGTCACGCCGCCGCTGCATCGAATGCAACGGCGGCGATCCCGCGAATGCGAGGGGCGATGCGCCCTTCGCATTCATCAAGCTGTGGGTTACGCCTGATCGAGCCAGACCTTGCCGAAGTCGTGCTCGTAGGTGGGGTGCATCGAGTGGTTCTTCACCTCGGGCTTGATGTTGATGTAGAGCTTGCGCCAGTAAGGCTGGATGATGATGCCGGATTCCTGCAGCATCGTCTCGATGTCCTTCATCACCACCTTGCGCTTCTCCGCATCGGCGATCCCGAGCGCCTCGTTGACCTTCTTGTCGAAGTCCGGATTGGCATAGGCCGTCTCGTTCCAGGCTTCGCCCGAGCGGTAGGCGATGGCGATGACCTGGATGCCAAGCGGACGCATGTTCCAGTTGGTTTCCGAGAACGGATATTTCGTCCAGTCGTTCCAGAAGGTCGAGCTCGGCAGCACGGTGCGCTTCACCTTGATGCCGGCTTCGCGCAGCTGGGCCGCGATCGCGTCCGTGGTGTTCTTGTGGTAGTCCTCGTCATTGCTGATCAGTTCGTGCTCGAAATCGATCACGCCGGCTTCGGTCAGCATCTGCTTGGCCTTGGCGATGTCGCGCGGGATCTTGGGCAGTTCGACATATTCCGGATGGATCGGTGCGACATGGTGGTTTTCTGCCGGCGTGCCAGCATTGCCGTAGCCGAGCTGGAGCACCACCGAATTGTCGACGGCCAGGCACATCGCCTGACGCACCTTCTGGTCGCCGTAGGGCTTGGCATTGACGTTGAAGCGCGAGACCACGGTCGCTGCGGTCACCACTTCCGAAGCCGGCGCGCCGACGTCCGAGATAATCTTGACGTAGTCGGCGGTCGTCTCATGGTTGGTCTGCACTTCGCCCGACTCGAACGCCGAAACCGTAGCAGCCGGATCCGTGCCGTAGTCGATGAACTCGACGCCGTCGAGGAAGGCCTCGCCCTGCCACCACTTGCCGGTCGTGCGGCGCTTGTAGACGACCTTCTGGCCGACATCGTAGGAAACGAGTTCGAACGGGCCGGTGCCGATCGGGCAGTTCTTGAAGTTCGCGCCCTTCTCGTCGAAGCTCTTGTGCACGACGAGGCCGGGATAATCGCACAGGTTCGGGATGATGGCGATATCGGGCTTGTTCAGCTTGAGCTTGACCGTCATGTCATCGACCTTGACGACCGAACCTTCGCGCAGCTTCTTGGTTGTGTCATCGACGAGGCTGCCAAGGCGTCCCGGCATCGAGTTGCCTTCCGCCGACTTGTCGGCCCAGCGGGTGAAATTGTAGATCACGTCGTCGGCGGTGAACTTGTCGCCGTTGTTCCATTCGACACCAGGCCGCACATGCAGCGTGTATTCGGTGGCGTCGTCATTGATGTCCCAGCTCGCCAGCAGATACGGCGCGAAGGTGTATTCCTTCGTGTATTTCACCAGCGGCTCGAGCGCCTGGCGTTCTGCGTTGGAAATTTCCGACCAGTCGGCCGTGCGCGGATCCTTGGGATCCTTGACCGACATGGCGACTTTCAGCACGCCGCCCTTCTTGCCCTGCACGTCCTCGGCCTTGGCCGGGGTCGGAGCGGCAAGGCCGAGCAGGCCGTAAGCCATGGCCGTCGACGCGCCGAAGACGCTGGCAAGCGCCAGGAATTCGCGGCGATCCACCGTTCCTGCCTTGGCTTCCTTGGCCATGGCCAGGATGTGATCCGGAACGCTGTCGCCATTACTCTTATAGATTGTCATGACTAACTCCCATTGTTGGCTTTCCGCCGATTAACATTCCGCATCCAGGCCATGATGTCAAAGACGGCTTGGATTGGGAACATGTTAGCGAATGTGCAACTTTGAAAAGAGAGCGGTACGCGCGATAGCGACAGTCTTGACGCAAAATTGCTAGTGCGCCCAGATTCCGCCAAAATCTCTTCGGGCGATTAGACTGAGACATTTGCACTGGTTACGACAGCGCCAGTCCTGGCCACGGTGAAGGGCCAGACCCTCAATATTCCTTCTCGTAGAAGATGCCGCCCTTGGCTTCGCCGGCGTCCGTCGCCTCGCCGCGCAATTTGATGCCGCGCCCGACATTGAGGTCGATGGTCGCCTTGCCCGAACCCGGCTTGTCGCCCTTCTGGATCGTCACATAGGTGCGGTCGTTCAGGTACTTGCCGGCGGAGACAGCGGTGCCGCCCTTGTCGTCGGTGGTGACGTCGAGATCATCGACGCCGATGGCGCTGCGCAGGTTTTCAAGCAGCGACGTCGAGCCGCCGACGCCGGCCAGTTGCCCCGCCGCTTCAGCCAGTTGCGCGATCTGCAGCGGCGACAGGTTCGACATCGAGCGACCGAAGATCAGTTGCGCCAGCACCTCGTCCTCGGGCAGCGCCGGCACCGAGGAGAAGGTGAATTTCGGATTGGTCGCCTCGCCCGATACCACGATGGTGACGGTCGCACTGGTCGTGGTCGTGGTCGCGGTCAGGTTGAGATAGGGCACCAGCGAGCCGGAAAAGCCGACCGTGCCTTCGGTGAAGGTCAGCCGTTTGCCGAGGATCGAAAGCCGCCCACGCTGCAAGGTGAAGGTGCCGATCGCTTGCGGCGACGAGGCCGGGCCGGTGAGCTTGAGGGAGCCGCCGAATTCAGCGTCGACGCCCCTGCCCTGGATGAAGATCTGGTTCGGTGCGTTGACGGTGACGTTCAGCGCGAGACCGCCGCCGCCGCTCTTTCCGCTGGCCGTCGCCGGGCGCAGCGCCTTGTCCTGCGCCCGCACCGCGCCGGGCGCGTTCTTGTGCTTGACGTCGAGCGCGGCGAGCGAGCCCGGCAATTTGTCGGGAACGGTGATAACGGTCTTGGCGAGGTTGACGGTGCCGGCAATCGCCGGAGCGGAAACGAGCGGCCCCTTGATCGTCAGGTCGCCGCCCAGATTGGCGGTCACCACGCGCCCGTCCGTATAGCGGCCGTCGGTGAGTTTGATCGACAGGTCGGCCGGGAAGCCTTGCGCCGGGTTGATGCCGACCGTGCCGCTGGCCGAAAGGCTGCCACGCGTCGACAGCGTTCCGGTCAGCCGGTTGATCCTGGCGACGCCGCCGCCGATCGAGACGTCGGCGGCGATATCGTTGACGGCAAGGCCCGAGCGCGCATCGACCAGCCGCGCGCCGGAGGTGCTGACGCTGCCGCCGATCACAGGCGACGTCGCCGGGCCGCGCACCTGGACTTTGACATTGGCCGCTCCCGTCAGCGACAGGCCTTGCGCGGCAAGCTTCTGGCTGAGGATGCCGAACGGCACGCCGCCATTGAAGTCGAGCGCCAGCGCCGGCGTGCCCGCCGTCGTCACCGTGCCGCCGCCCTTGAGGCCAAGGCCGGCTCCATCGCTGACATTGGCGTTGAAGGTCAGTTTGTTGCCGGCAAAGGTGCCTGACGAAGAAACACTGACCGCACCAACACCCGCGCCGCGGGTCTGCGATGTCTGCACGCCGGCTGCGTCGATGTTGAAGGCGACAGCCGGGCTGGCTGGGGCACCAGTCACCTTGACCGTGCCCGAAATCGACCCGGCGGCATCGAGCCCGGGCGAGAAACTGTTGGCGAGCGACATCGGCACCCGGGCCAGCGTCGCGTTGATGTCGAGCGCCTGCCCAACCTTGCCGGTCACCGTCGCCGTGCCACCGCCGAGATTGAGCACCAGCCGGTCCAGCGTCGTCGTGCCATTGGCGATGCTGACCGTCGAGGCCTGGGCGATGGCCGCCTTGATGCCTTGGACGGTCGCCTGGCCGGAAGCGAGCTCGATGGTCGTCGTGCCATTCGCCACTTTCACCCGGCCGGCGGCCTTGGCCGGAATGCCCTTGACCGTGGCGCCGCCGGAAAAGCCGGTCCAGTCGCCGTCACGCTTCAGGTCGACATCGATGCCGCTGATCACGGTGCCGCCCGAGGTGACGGTGTCGGCGCGGATCTTGCCCGAGATCACCGGAGCGGCGAGATAGTTGGCGATCAGCGCATCGATGGAAACGGCTTTCGCCTGGAGATCGCCGCGCGTGATCGAGGCGGTCGTCGCCTTGACGGCGACCTGGGGCGCTGCGCCGTTCTTCGAGAAGGCGATGGTGCCGCGCACGTCGCCTTCGGCCTTCTCCAGCGCGAGCGCGGCGAGCGGTCCGATATCGGGCAGGTCGAGCGAGATGGTGCCTTCAGGCACGAACTTGTCGTCCAGCGCCAGATCGCCTGAAATCCTGTTCTTGCCCAGCGACAGGAGCAGGCCGTTGATGGCGCTCTTGCCGTCCGCCGTCGCCAGCACCGCACTGCCTTGCAGGGCCTGACCCGCGACATTGCCGGTCAACTGCACGTTCGCCGCCGGATTGGCGGCATCCGCCTTGCCGGTGGCCGTGAGCCTCAGCCCGGTGATCTCGCGCGCAGCCACCGACAGCCTGTCGCTATCGACGGTCAGCGACAGGTCGGGTGCGGTGGCCGGCCCCTGGGCGCTCAGCCCGAAAGCGATGGCGCCCCTGGCATCCTTCGACAGCAGCGAGATGTCGCTCAGCGCGCCCTTGATGTCGGCCGCCACTTTGTTGTCGGCAAGGCTCGCCTGCCCGCCGGCGGTGAGCGCGCCAGAGGTCAGCTTCAAGGCATCGATGTTTATGCTGCCGTTGGGGTCGCGTTTCAGCGTGGCGCTGATTTGCGCACGTTCGCCAAGCATGCCGCGCGCCGCAGCGGGCAAGGCCGATGACGGGGCATCCGCATTCAGCTTGAGGTCGATGGCGCCGTCACGCAGCGATACCTGGCCGGCGACCTGGCTGTTGAGTGCATCGCTCTTGAGCGAACCGCTGTCGATAGCGACGGCATCTGATGTCAGCCGGGCACTGAGGGCGGCCGTGATCTTGCCGGCGATCAGCGGTGCGATCATGGGATTGTCGAGCCCGACCTTGTCCACCGACACCGTGCCGGAAACCGGCCCGGCGCGGTTCTTGAGATCGAAAGCGTCCGAGTGCAGCGCCAGCACAAGACCGTCCACCTTCGCCGGGCTGGTGGCGATCGAAGGAACGATCGCGGACAGGTCGAGGCGGGCTTTCGTGCTTTCCCCCGCCACTTTCGCCGACAAGGACCGGACCTCGACCCTGACCGGGCTTTCGGTGCTGCCGACCGTCAGCGGCAGGCTGGGGCCGGATGAAGTGAGATCAAGCGCAAAATCGCTGGCGCCGTTCGGATTGATGGTGCCGGAAGCCGTGCCGGAAATCTTGTCGCCGGAAAGCATGGCATGATCGAGGGCGACGCCGCCGGCCATGGTGTAGGCGCCCGCGGCATCGACAGCGAGCGGCCCGAGCCCGGCCTGGCGGGTCTGGCTGGTCTCGACGCCGGTAAGCTGCGCGTCGAAGTGGACCTCCGGAGCAGCCGGCGTTCCGGTCACCTGCGCTGTACCGCCGAGCGTACCCACGGCATCGAGCCCGGACGCAAAATCATTGGCAAGGGCGGCAGGCAGCGCGGAGACTTTTGCTGCGAGATCGAGCGTCTGGCCGGCGCTGCCCGACAGCGTCACCGAGCCGCCACCGATATCGAGCGCCAGCCTGTCGATGCTGGCCGTGCCATTGGCGATGGTCAGCGCAGAGGCCTGGGCGATCGCCGCCTTGATGCCACGCACCGTGGCCTCGCCCGAGGCGACCTCGACGGTCGTGGTACCCTCGGCGATCTTGACCCGTCCTGCCGCGGTCGCCGGGATGCCTGCTATCGTCGCGCCGCCAGTGAAATTGGTCCAGTCGCCGTCGCGCTTCAGGTCGACGCCGATGCCACTGATTTCGGTGGTGCCCGAAGTCACCGCGTCGGCCTTGATCGTACCCGAGATCGCCGGCGCCTTGAGATAGTTGGCGACCAGCGCGTTGACGGTGATCGCCTTGGCCGTCACCTCGCCTCGCGCGATCGACGTGCTCTTCGCGTCGATCGCGACGGACGGCACGTCGCCCGCCTTGGCGAAGTCGATGGTGCCGTTGATGTCGCCGGTCACCGCTTGCCCGGCGAGTGCCGCCAGTTGGTCGATTGCCGGCGCGGCGAGCGTCAGCGTGCCCAGGGGCATGAACTTGTCATCGAGCGCCAGGTCGCCCGAGACCTTGTTGTCGCCTAGCGAAACCAGGAAGCCGTTGATCGAACGCTTGCCCTCGCTCGTTACCAGCGACGCCTTGACGTCGAGCGGCTGATCGTTGACGGCACCGGTCAGCGAGATATCGGCGGAGGGGTTTGCGATGTCGGCCTTGCCGCTCGCCGTCAGCTTGATCGTCTTCACAGTGCGGCCCGAGGCCGTCAGGCTGTCGCTGTCGGCGGAGACGGTGAAATCGGGCGCGGTCAGGGCGCCGCTTGCCGACAGCGCGAAACCAACGCCGCCAGCGACCGGGATGCCGACCGTCGGCGACAGCACCGAAACGTCGCCCAGTTTGCCTTTGATATCGGCCTGGATGTCGGTGCCTTGCATGCTGGCGGTGCCGCTGGCGCTGAGCGAGCCGGACGTGAGCGAGATCGAATTGGCGGCGAACGCCCCTTGCGGATCGCGCGTCGCGGCGGCCGAGAACTTCACGCGTCCACCGAGCACCGAGGCGATCTGGGGCGGGAAGGCTGTCGCCACCGCATCGGCATTCATCTTGAGCTGCATCGACAGATCGGCGAGCGTTACCGTGGCCGTCAGCGACGCGTTGACAGCATCGGAGCGCAATGTGCCTTGATCGATGGCAATGGCGTCCTTGCTGACCGACCCGGCCAGGTCGACATTGACCTTGCCGGTGATCAACGGCGCCAAGGTCGCGACGTCGGTTTTCAAGCCGCCCGCCTCCAGCTTGACGGTGACCGGCCCGGCGCGGTTCTGGATGTCGAAGCCGTCGGAATGTAGCTGCGCCGCCAGATCGTCCAGCCGCGTGCCGCCGACGACGATCGAAACGAAGGAGGCGCCGATGTCGACGATCGGCGCCTTGCCGTCGCCAAACGCCCTGGCGGTGGCATTCTTGATCGCCAGTGTAATCGGTTGCGCCTTGCTGCCGACGCTGACCACCACGGGCGGCCCCTTGGCGGCGAGTTCGACCGCGAGATCGCTGGCCCCGGCGGGATCGACGATGCCGGTCGCGGTGCCGTGCACGGCGTCGCTCTCGATATTGGCCCGGTCGACACTGAGACCGCCGGCCGAAGTGGCGGTGCCCGCCACGTCGAAGCTGGTCTTGCCGGCAAACAGCGGCTTCAGGTTTTCCGGCAGGAAGGAAGCGAAGTCGCCGTCACCCTTGGCTTCGAGGTGGTGGCCCTTGTCGGTCAGCTGATGGCGGCCGGTGAGTTGGGTGACGATCCGATGATCGACGAGGAAGGTGCCGACACCGCTCCAGTTGGCCAGCGGTCCCGTGCCCGAAACGACGATATCGACCGGCGGCGCGTCCGGCAGGTTGAGCAGGTTGGCGATGATGCCGCCCGCCGGCTCCGATGCCTTGAGGTCGAGGTCGAGCTTGTTGTCGGCCGGAGCGAAATGGACTTTGGCATCGACATTGCCTTGCTTGCCGTCATGGCGAGTGACGTTGAGCACCGTCTCGACCGCCAGCGGCGCGTCATCGGCCTTGACCGATCCCTTGGCCGCAAGCTCAGCGATGCCGCTGCCGGCCAGTTGTTCGCCGAGCGCGATTTCCGGCAGGTCGATCTGCTTGATGTCGATGGACACCGGCAGCGTCGTCGTGCCGCTCGGCGCCGGCTGTTGTTGCGTGCCGGCCACCGGCAGACGCGCCAGTTCGATGCGCTCGGCCGCGATGCGCTCGGCGCTGAAGCTTTTCGACAAAAGTGCCGTCGGCGACCAGTCGACGGCCACCTTGCGCGCCACCAGCCAGGCGCCTTCGCGGTCCTCCAGCACGACATGGTCGACGCTGAAATTGCCCGACCAGATGCCGTCGATGCCGCTGACGGTGACCTTGCGCTCGTCGCTCGAGGCGAGCCGCGAGATGATGCCGGCGAGATTGTCGCGGCCGCGCTCGGTCTTGGTCAGCACGACGAGCGCACCGATTGCGCCCGCGACCACGATCAGCAGCGTGTAGAGGACTATGCGAAGGATGCGCCAGACCGTCTTCATGTCTAGAACGCCTGGCCAATGCCGGCATAGATGCCGAAACGCGGATCGCCGGGGTCACGGTTGAGCGGCACGGCCGCGTCGATGCGCAGCGGTCCGAACGGTGTCACATAGCGCAGGCCGACGCCGGCGCCGACCTTGACGTTGGAAAAGTCGGGAACCGACTTCTCCGACACGGTGCCGGCATCGACGAACGGCACGATGCCGATCGTGTCGGTAATGGCGATGCGCATCTCCACCGAGGTCTCGAAGAAGGACAGGCCGCCGATCGGCTGGCCGGTGAAGTCCTTGGGGCCGATGCCCTGATAGGCATAACCGCGCACCGAGCCGCCACCGCCGGAATAGAAGCGCCGGTCGGCCGGGACGTTCTGCAGGCTGGTGCCGACGATCGAGCCGATCGCGACGCGTTCGGCCAAAACGAATTTCGAAGCCGTATCCAGCGACTGATAGGCCGACCCCTCGCCCTTGAGCTTGAGGAAGGCGGCACCGCTCAGAATATCGTAGCTCGGCTCGGCATAGGCCAGCACCCGGAAGCCCTTGGTCGGGTTCAGCCGATTGTCCCTGTTGTCATAGACATATTGCAGCGGGATGCTGGCGATCAGGTATTTGTGTTTGCCGAAGGCATCGTGGATGCGTGAGTAGTCGAGCGCGAACTCGGCCGACACCGTCTGCTGCTTGGTCAGTTCGTAGGACAGGCCGGTGCTGCCCTTGATCGAGAAATGGTCGTAGGCGTCGGGATGTTCGAGCACCGTCTTGATGCCGGCGAAGAATTTCGACGCCGGGCCGATTACGCCGGGTTTCTCGAACATGATGCCTGCATTGTAGTTCAACTCGGACAGATCGTTGCTGCCGATGCCGCTGATGGCACCGTCGATGCGCAGCTTCTCGGCGTGACCAAACAGGTTGCGATGCCCCCAATAACCTTCCAGGCCCAGCCCCTCGGTGTTGGAAAAGGTGCCGCCGAGACCGAAATAACGCGGTTTGCGCTCGCTGACCTGGACGCCGATCGGAATGTTGCCGTCGGCGTCGAGTTTGTCGGCTTCCTTGAACGTCACGCTGTTGAAAACCTCGAGCGCAAGCAGCCTGTCGCGCGCGTCGCTGATCTCCTGCGGCGAGTACTGCTTGCCGCGCTTCAGCCCGGTCATGTATTCGGTGAAGTCGCGGTCGACCTTCTCGGTGCCTTCAACCGTGGTGGCGCCATAGCCGGCGACCGGTCCTGCGGCGACCGTCAGCGTCACGTCGAGCGTCGAGGTGGCATGGTCGGCGACGATCTGCCGGTCTGTCACCTTGGCCAGCGGCCTGCCTTGTTCTTTCAGCGTCCGCACGATCAGCGCCTCGGCCTTCAGCACCGCACCGGACCCTGCGTCGCCGCCCGCGATCAGGCCGTAGTCGGCGCTCATCAGCCCCGCCGCGTCGCCTTCCAGCCTGATCGTGCCGAGGGTGAATTTGGGGCCGGCGGCGATGTTGACGACCACCGGAATGGGCTGCGGGCCCTTGAATTCGGCGTCCGGCGGCAAATCGTCGAGCGGCTTGCCGTCCATGGTGATGGTGACCACGCCTTCGTAGCGGGCATCGGCATAAAGCGCGGCGACAAGCTGTTCGCGGTCGCTGCGCGCCTTGGCCATCAGCCCGAGCGAGCCCGAGACCGGCCGATCCTCGTCGCTTTTCAGTGCCGAGGCGTTTTCGAGCTTCTTGACGAGATCCTTGTCGGCATCGGGGGCGGAGATGGTCACGGCGTAGCGCAGCGGATCGACGATATCGGCGTCCTCGTCATTGGAGGAACCCCACAGTTTGATGCCGAAAAGCTCGAACGCAGCCGCGGATCTTGATTCGGCGACCAGCGCGGCCGAGCACACCATGGCAAAAAGCAGGACGCGCGGAAGCACGCGCCCTGGCGCGATCCTTCCTGACATCTGCCTTTCATGCGCCGGCATTAAAACACCCTAGTTCACAAAACTAAAATTGGAATGAAGTTCTGAAGCGCTCGTAAAGGGGCCACAATCCAATTGTCTGAAATAGGACGGGCTTGGAATTCACACCTTCTGCGTTTCCGCAAGAATGCGTGATCCCCTGTCCTATGGAGGTTACTGTCCGCATACCGGTCCTTGGCCGGAAAATAAACCGTTGGCAGGCGGAACCTGCCGCGTCCGCGCGTTGACAAGCCTGACTGGAGCTTGAACATGCCCGGACGTCTGCAATTGTCTGGAGGGTGTTATGGCAATGCGCGCGGCTCGTGGTCTGTCTATTCTTCTCCTTCTCTTCTTTGCCTGGGGCACCGTTGCGCAAGCGGCCGAAGCGCGAAGAATCGCAACGACCGACAATTCCGATTATTTCGGTTTCGACCTCAGGTCCGACCAGAATGTCACCCTCGACCAATGCAAGACGACATGCCTTGGCGATCCGGCCTGCCGCGCCTTCACCTACAACACCAAGGCCAAATGGTGCTTTCTCAAATCCGACTACAACCAGATGAAGCCGTTCAGCGGCGCGATCGCTGGCAAGGTCGTCAACATCGATGGCGACCCCGATATCGGCGCGCCGCCGGAACTCGCCTTCTTCCCCAACTGGATGGCCGACCAGGCCCAGCAATACCGCAACAGGCTGCTCGGCCCGGCCTATGACAAGCCGACCGAGGGTATGGCGGCACTGACTAAGGCCGCCGAACAGGCCGTGCAGACCGGCGACCATCGCTCGGCCATGCAGAAATATGAGGCCGCCGTCTCTGTGATGCCCGACGATGGCCAGCTCTGGCTCAACCTGGCGCGCGAAACCCTGGCCGTGCAGCCCACGGCCAGCACCGCGGAAATCTCCACCTTGCCCATGAACGGCACTTCGGCTGCCTTCAACGCCTATAAGCTCTTGCGCACCACCAAGACGCGCGCCGACGTGCTGGCGCTGCTCGGCAACGGCCTCGACAAGCGCGATCTCTATCGCCCCGCCCTGCAGGCCTATGAAGCCAGTCTTGCGCTGGTCACCTCGCCGGCGGTCCAGGCGGAGTATGCCGACCTCAAGGCCCGCAAGGGTTTCCGCGTCGTCGACCACAGTGTCGATGCCGACACCAGCGCGCCGCGCATCTGCGCGCAGTTTTCCGAGGATCTGGTCAAGACCGGCGTCGACTACGCGCAGTTCGTCACCGTCGACAACGCCCCGCCAAAGGGCGTCGAGGCCAAGGACAAGCAGATCTGCGTCGAAGGCCTCGAACACGGCCAGCACTACGATGTCACCTTCCGCGCCGGCCTGCCGGCGGCGATAGGCGAAGTAACCGCCGCCCCCGTGGTGCTGTCGATCTATGTGCAGGACCGCGCTCCGTCCGCCCGCTTCACCGGCGATAGCTTCGTGCTGCCGGCCGGCGCGCGCCGCGGCATCCCGGTGGTCACCGTCAACATGAACGCCGCCGAGATGAAGCTCTATCGCATCGGCGACCGGTCGCTGGCGCAGCTTCTGTCGGGCTACCAGTTCCTGCACCAGCTCGACGGCTACGACATCTCCAATATTTTCGAGCAGATGGGCGCGCCGGTCTGGCAGGGCCAGCTCGACATCGCCAACGACCTCAACAAGGAGGTCACCACTTCCTTCCCGGTCGACGAGGCGCTGCCGCAGCGCAAGCCCGGCGTCTATGTGCTGACCGCCCAGGCCGTCAACGACAAGAGCGACGACTATGGTTCGATGGCCACGCAGTGGTTCGTCGTCTCCGACATCGGCCTGTCGACCTATACCGGCCAGGACGGTCTCAATGTCTTTACCCGCTCGCTGGGCAGCGCCAAGCCGATAGCAGGCGCCGAACTGACGCTGGTTGCCCGCAACAACGAGGTTCTCGGCACCGCGACATCGGATGCCGACGGCCATGCCGTCTTCAACCCCGGCCTGACCCGCGGCGACGGCGGCATGGTGCCGGCGGTGCTGATGGCCAAGCAGGGCGACAATGACTTCGTCTTCCTCGACATGTCCAAGGCCGGTTTCGACCTGTCGGATCGCGGCGTCACCGGGCGCGCCGCGCCCGGCGCGCTCGACGTCTATGCCTGGACCGAACGCGGCATCTACCGCGCCGGCGAGGATGTCCATGTCGCCGCGCTTGCCCGCGACGGCGCTGCCAAGGCGGTCGAAAACCTGCCGCTGACCTTCATCTTCTCACGACCCGACGGGGTCGAGGACCGCCGCATCGTCAGCGACGGCGCGTCGGCCGGCGGCCATGCCGTCGACCTGCCGCTCGAGCCCAACGCCATGCGCGGTACCTGGTCGGTGTCGATCTACACCGATCCGAAGCAGCCGGCGGTTGCCAGCCAGATGTTCCTGGTCGAGGATTTCGTGCCGGATCGCATCGAATTCGACATGAAGGCCGACAAGCAGGAGATCGCACAGGGCGAAACCGCCAACTTCGACATTGACGGTCGCTTCCTCTATGGCGCGCCGGCGGCGGGCCTGGCGCTGGAAGGCGAACTGACGCTGTCGACGTCGCGCGACTGGGACCGCTTCCCCAATTTTGCCTTCGGCCTCGCCGACGAGCAGTCGGCCGAGCCCACGGTCACGCCGCTGACCGGTCTGCCGGTGGTTGGCGATGACGGCAAGGCGACCTTCCCGGTCTCCGTCGACCAATTGCCCTCGACCACCAAGCTGGTCGACGGCAAGGTGACGGTGCGCATGCGCGAAACCGGCGGCCGCGCCATCGAGCGCTCGCTCAACATCGGCATCCGCCCGCAAGGCCATATGATCGGCATCCGGCCGGACTTCGCCGATGGTGAAGTGCCGCAGGGCGGCACGGCCAAGTTCAGCCTGATTGCCGTCGATCCGGACGGCAAGCGCGAGGCGCTGAAGGGCGCGCAGTGGACGCTGGTCAAGGTCGAACGCAATTACCAGTGGTACCGCTCCAACAATTCATGGAACTACGAGCCGGTCACCTTCACCAAGTCGATCGCCAACGGCCAGGTCGACCTCGACGCTGATGGCGACGCCACGGTCTCCGTGCCCGTCGATTGGGGCCAGTACAGGCTCGAAGTCGAGACCTCGGACCCCGAGGGACCGGCAACCAGCTACGAGTTCGACGCCGGCTGGTATGTCGCCTCGACCACCACCGAGACCCCCGACGGCCTGGAGATTGCCCTCGACAAGGACAATTATGCCGCGGGCGAAGTGGCCAAGCTGAAAATCTCGCCACATTTTGCCGGCGAACTCCTGATCAACATCGGTTCCGACAAGCTCTTGAAGACCATCACGGCCACCGTGCCGGCCGGCGGCAGCACCGTCGACATCCCGGTCGGTGACGACTGGGGTGCCGGCGCCTATGTCACGGCAACCCTGTTCCGGCCGGGCGATGCGCAGGAAACGCGCATGCCGGCCCGCGCCATCGGCGTGAAATGGCTGAAGGTCGATCCGGGCTCGAAGAAGCTCGCCATCACCTTGACGCCGCCGGACAAGACCATGCCGCGCCAGCAACTGTCGATCCCGGTTTCCGTGGCCGGCGTGCAGCCGGGCAGCAATGCCTATGTCATGGTTGCCGCCGTCGATGTCGGCATCCTCAACCTGACCAACTACAAGGCGCCGGACCCGGAGAACTGGTTCTTCGGCCAGCGCATGCTGGGCATGGAAATCCGTGACATCTACGGCCGCCTGATCGACGGCTCGCTGGGCACCACCGGCAAGCTCAGGACCGGCGGTGACGGCGCCAACATGCAGGCGCAAGGCAGTCCGCCAACCGAAAAGCTGGTTGCCTTCTTCTCCGGCCCGGTCGAGCTCGACGCCGACAGCAAGGCACGGATCGACTTCGACATCCCGCAGTTCAACGGCACCGTGCGCGTCATGGCCGTCGCCTGGACCAAGGATGCTGTCGGTCATGCCCAGTCGGATGTGATCGTGCGCGATCCCATAGTCATCACCGCCGGCCTGCCGCGCTTCCTGGCGCCTGGCGACGACGCCGTCATGCGACTCGACGTGGCCGATACCGACGGCCCGGCCGGCGACTACGCGCTGTCGATCGACACGACGGGCGACTTGTCGACCGGCGACAAGCCCCTGCCCCAGAAGCTGACGCTCGCCCAGGGCAAGCGCCAGACGCTGACCGTGCCGCTGATCGCAAAGACGGCGGGCAATGCCTCGCTCACCATCAAGCTCGCCCATGCCGACGGCACCAAGGTCGAGCAGACGCTCTATGTGCCGGTGCGTCCGGCGCAATTGCCGGTCACCACGCGCCTCGTGGTCGACCTCAAGGGCAATGGCGGAGCGTTGCGTGTCGACAAGGAGCTGTTGGCGGCAAGCCTGCTGGACGGCGCTTCCGTCAGTGTCGGCGTTTCGCAGGCGGCAGCCTTTGACGTGCCGTCGCTCTTGATGACGCTCGACCGCTACCCCTACGGTTGCGCCGAGCAGACGACGAGCCGGGCCATGCCGCTTCTCTATGTCAATGACATGGCATCGGGCATCGGCATGGAAAGCGACCCCGATCTGCATGGCCGCATCCAGGACGCCATCTACAAAGTGCTGAGCTACCAGTCCTCGAGCGGCAGCTTTGGGCTTTGGGGTCCGGGCTCCGGCGATCTGTGGCTCGACGCCTATGTCAGCGAGTTCCTGACCAGGGCGCGCGAGCAGAAATATGACGTGCCGGCGCTGGCCATGAACCAGGCGCTGAGCAATCTGCAGAACTCGCTCGGCTACGACCAGAGCGTACAGGACCGCGGCAGCGAGATCGCCTACGCCCTCTACGTGCTGGCCCGCAACAAGAAGGCCTCGATCGGCGACCTGCGCTACTACGCGGACACCCAGCTCGAAGCCTTCTCGAGCCCGATGGCCGTTGCCCAGCTGGCGGCGAGCCTGGCGCTTTACGGCGACACCCAGCGCTCCGAAGCGACGTTCAAGACCGCGCTGCAGCTCGCCAAGTCGAGCACGGACTACGACTATTACCGCTCCGACTACGGCTCGCGGCTGCGTGACGGCGCGGCGATACTGGCGCTGGCGGCGGAATCGAAGCCGGTGTCGACGATCGTGCCCGAGCTGATCAGGCTGGTGACTAGGGAACGCGCCGAAGCCCGCTGGACCAGCACCCAGGACGATTCCTGGATGCTGCTGGCGGCCCGCGCGCTGAAGGAGGGCAACGATTCGATCACGCTGACCGTCAATGGCGCGCCGCATTCCGGCGGCTACTCCAACCAGGTCAACGGCTCCGAGCTGGCCGACAGCCCGCTCGAAATCGCCAACACCGGCACGACCCCGCTGCAGGCCGTCGTCACCACCGTGGCGTCGCCGATCGAGCCTCTGCCCGCCGGCGGCGACGGCTTCACCATCAGCCGCACCTACTACAAGCTCGATGGCACCGAAGCCAATGTCACCGAGGCAACCCAGAACGAACGCTATGTCGTCGTGCTCAAGGTCACCGAGCAGAACAGCTGGCCGTCGCGCCTGCTGGTCACCGACCTTCTGCCGGCCGGCTTCGAGATCGACAATCCCGGCCTGGTCTCCAGCGCCCAATTGACGAACTTCTCCTGGCTGGCACAGACCGACGCCGCCCACCTCGAATTCCGCGACGACCGTTTCGTCGCGGCGTTCAATCCGGCCGACGGCGACCACGACCACAATCTGACGCTCGCCTATGTCGTGCGCGCCGTGACGCCGGGCACCTATGCGCACCCGGCGGCAACGGTGGAGGACATGTATCGTCCGCAATATTCGGCCCGCACCGCCACCGGCATGATGGAGATCAAGGCGCCGTAAGGCGCCGATGGTGGCGATCATGAAAATGGCGATTGCGCTCATGACAGCTTCCTTCTCCCCGTCTCTATACGGGGAGGTGAGCCGTGGTCCGCGCAGCGGACGAAAAGCCAATTGCTTGGCTTTTCGAACGGCGAACGCCCGAAGGGCCGTCGTGCCGGCAGGCGGATGAGGGGCAGCGCCGTGCTCTCGAGAAAATTCGTCCGCCGCGCCGCCATCGCCGCAGCTTCCTGCGCCGGCGTCCTCGCTCTCGCCGCAGCCACCCTCTGGGAACTCGACCGCGCCTTCCCGCCCCCGCTCCCGGCGGAACTCACGGTCTCCACCGAGGTCCAGGACCGCGACGGCCAGCTGTTGCGCGCCTTCGCCACGCCGGACGGCTATTGGCGGCTCGAAACCCGGCTCGACCAGGTCGACGAGCAGTTCGTCGATATGCTGGTGACCTATGAGGATAAGCGTTTCTGGGACCATGAAGGCGTCGACGTGCTGGCGCTGGCGCGTGCCGCCGGCCAGTTCGCCAGCAGCGGCCACATCGTCTCCGGCGGCTCGACGCTGTCGATGCAGCTTGCCCGGCTGATCGAGCCCCGCGAAAGCCGTAGCCTCGGCTCCAAGATCAAGCAGATGCTGCGTGCCGTCCAGATCGAGCGGCGGCTGTCCAAGCGCGAGATTCTCGAACGCTATCTCACGCTGGCACCTTATGGCGGCAACCTCGAAGGCGTGCGCGCCGCCGCGCTCGCCTATTTCGGCAAGGAACCGAAGCGGCTGACCGTTTCCGAGGCCGCCCTGCTCGTCGCCCTGCCCCAATTGCCGGAAAAGCGCCGCCCCGACCGCAACCTGGGGATTGCCCACGCCGCCCGCGACCGGGTGCTGACCCGCATGGTCTCGTCGGGGCTGCTCGGCGAACGCGAGGCCGCGCGCGCCGCTTTGGACGATGTGTCGGGCCTGCGCCGAACCTTGCCGGCGCTCGCCGCGCACGCCGCCTATGCACTGCTGCCCAAGGCGGTTCCCGGCCAACCGCTGAAACTGACGATCCGCAAAAGCGTCCAGCAAGGCCTGGAACAGGTGGCCAGGGATGCCGCCACCAGGCTCGGCCCGCGTCTCTCCGTCGCCATGGTGCTTGCCGATGCCCGCACCGGCGACATTTTGGGCGAAGTCGGCTCGGCCAATTTCTTCGACGCCAGCCGCTCCGGCTGGATCGACATGACCAAGGTCGTGCGCTCGCCCGGTTCGACGCTGAAGCCATTCATCTATGGCCTTGCTTTCGAGCAGGGGCTGGTGGCGCAGGAAACGCTGATCGAGGACAGCCCGGTCGATTTCGGCGGCTACCGGCCGAAGAATTTCGACATGGGCTACCAGGGCGATGTCAGCATCCGCCAGGCGCTGCAACTGTCGCTCAACGTGCCGGCGATCCGGGTGCTCGATGCTGTCGGGCCGGCGCGGCTGACGGCGCGCTTCCGCCAGGCCGGCGTGAACCCAATCCTGCCGGTCAACCAGGCGCCGGGCCTGGCCATCGGTCTCGGCGGCGTCGGCGTCACGCTGCGCGATCTGGTCCAGCTCTATACGGGGCTCGCCAATGGCGGCAAGACGCACACATTGCGTGACGGCACCGAGCCGGCCAATGCCGAAAGCGCGACCACCACCATCCTCAACGACCAGGCGAACTGGCAGATCATCGACATCTTGTCCGGCGTCAAGCCGCCCGAGGGCGCCTTGCAGCGCGGCATCGCCTACAAGACCGGCACCTCGTACGGCTACCGCGACGCCTGGTCGGTTGGCTTCGATGGCCGCTATGTGCTGGGCGTCTGGGTCGGCCGGCCCGATGCCGGCGCGGTGCCGGGCCTCTCCGGCTACGTCTCGGCGGCCCCCATCCTGTTCGAAGGCTTTGTCCGCTCGGGCCTTGCCACGGTGCCGTTGCCGGGCAAGCCGCCGGGCGTTTTCAGCCCCAAGCGCGAGGATCTGCCGGTGACGCTCGCCCGCTTCGGCGCCGGCGCGGACGGGCTGGTGCAGGCGGCACCGACCGAACCCGCGCCGACCATCATCTTTCCGCCGAATGGCGCGCGCGTCGATCTCGGTACCAACTCGGCCGATGCCTCGCCGCTGGTGCTGAAACTGCAGGGCGGCCGCGCGCCGTTCCGTTGGCTGGCCAACGGCAAACCGCTGGTGGGCATCGACCGCCGCCGCACCGCGACCTGGCAACCGGACGGCGCTGGTTACTCGACGCTGACCGTGATCGACGCGGCAGGGCGAGCGGCAAGTGTGAAGGTATTCGTTGAATAAACGGCTGGAAGCGATTCATCGAATTGGCTTTCCACAAGGTCGGTGGATAGCAGGATACTTGCCCATCCCGGTTCCAAGGCACCCCCCTCTGGCCTGCCGGCCATCTCCCCCGCAAGGGGGGAGATTGGCAGATTCAGCGCTCCGCTCATTCCTGCAACGATGGAGATTGGTGCAAGCGGACGAGCGCTCAATCTCCCCCCTTGCGGGGGAGATGCCCGGCAGGGCAGAGGGGGGTGCCTCGCGCAAACCTCGACGATCTGTAGCCTCAATGCTGGCAGCAACAATCCTCGTCGCGACAATCCCTCTCCCCACCTTCGCCAATCCCCTCCCTGCCGGTTTCGTCCGGCTCGCCGATGTCGATCCCACCATACGCCAGGACATTCGCTACGCCGGCCTCGAGAACTTCCTTCACCGCAAGGCGAGCGGCTATGAAGCGCCCGTCTGCATCCTGACCGAACAGGCAGCAAACGCACTCTCCGGTGTCCAGAAGGCCATTGCCGCCAAGGGCCTGACGCTGGTCGTGTTCGACTGCTACCGCCCTGCCCGCGCTGTCGCCAATATGGGTGAATGGACAAGGCAAGGCGGACCACCAGACCCGCAATGGTATCCGAAGGTCAAGCGTAGCGACCTCATCGCCAAGGGCTATGTCGGTGAACTGTCCAGCCATTCGCGTGGCTCGACGCTCGATGTCGCCATCGCGCGAACCGACGGCCCACCCGCGTCGAAGCCAACCTGCGGCGCCATCGATGCGGTTACACTCGATTTCGGCACCGGCTTCGATTGTTTCGATCCGTCGAGCGAGACGGCGCACCGCCCGCTCGGCCGCGAAGCGGCGGCAAACCGCAAATTGCTTGTCGATGCCATGCGCGCCGGCGGCTTCAAGAACTATGCCCGCGAATGGTGGCACTTTACGCTGGCCAATGAACCGTTCCGGATCCGCCGCTTCGATTTTCCGGTCAGCGCCAGGTAACTTGCCGAGCCAAACCCAAAGCGGTCTTGCCTAGCCACCATGTATCTCTAGATAGGCCGGATGGCGGACATCAGAGTCAGCCTTGAGCGTCGAGAGGAAGAAATTTCTCCGCAGCACGAAATCTCATCTAATATTTTCTCTAGGAGGACGAAAAAGGCAACATTCAATGCATCTAATTTCTATCAGTTCGGTAGATTTGGCGCGGGTTCAACGGAGGCAGAAATGACCAAACCTCATTTCAAGAAACTGCTCGGCGTACTGGTCGC
>NZ_VFWQ01000028.1:0-60889 GCF_006442705.1 Mesorhizobium sp. B1-1-7
GGCTGAGGCCCGATATCGAGCCAGCACCCACCGTCGAGTTCTATGGCGCCCCCCTCTGTCCTGCCGGACATCTCCCCTCCAGGGGGAGATTGGCAGCGTCGACTGCGGCGCCTTTCTTGCAAAGCTGGCGATTGGCGAAAGCAGAGATGACCTCCAATCTCCCCACTTGAGGGGGAGATGTCCGGCAGGACAGAGGGGGGCGCCGTAGAGCGCCACCTTCGACCGCTAGCATCACTCTCCAGACTCACCGTCGAACGCCATTTCCAATTTCCATATTGTAAAACGATCGTATCGCGCTAGCCTGAAAACATGAGCGGGGCACGCAAACAATCCGGAAGATCCAGTACCGACGAGGCGGCGACGCGCAAGCGCGGGCGCTCGCTGGCAGCACTGGGCTACATCCAGCCGCGGACCTATGAGGAACTGCGCGCGGTGCTGTCGTCGGGCACGGTGCATTTTCCCAAACGGCTGCGCCAGGTGGCGATCTTCCTGTGGCAGCATCCGAGCGACGTCGCGCTCGGCACCATCGCGCAGGTGGCCGCCCAGGCAGGCGTGCAGCCCTCGACGCTGGTGCGCTTTGCCCAGATCTTCGGTTACTCCGGTTTTTCCGATTTCCAGGGCCTGTTCAAGGACCACGTCAAGGGATCATGGCCGGAAGGGCGTGGCCAGGAAAAGACAGAGGCCAATGCCAATCTGCATTTCCTGCATGGCATGGTTGGCGCCTCGCAGGCCTCGCTTGGCCGCATCGAGGCCGGCTTCGACGTCGAGAGTTTCGAGAAGATGGTGGCGCTGCTGGCTGGCGCCGACCTCATCTACGTCATCGGCTCCAAGCGCGCCTTCCCTGTCACCACCTATCTGTCGCTGACCTTGTCGCAACAGGGCGTGCGCAATGTGCTGGTCGACAATGTCGGCTCCTCGGCACTCGACCAGGTCGGCTGCATCGGCGCGCGCGACGCGGTGCTGGCCGTCTCCTTCAGCCCCTACAATTCGATCACCCCGGACCTGGTCGCGGTGGCGCATGAGCGCAAGGCCCGCATCGTCACCATCACCGACAGCACCTTCAGCCCGTTGATCCGGCTGTCGGACAGCTGGCTGGAAGTGGTGGAATCCGACTTCGCCGGCTTTCGCTCGCTGGCGGCCTCCTTGGCGGTCGGCATGGCACTGGTCCAAGGGGTCGCCGCGCGCCGCGACCCGTGAGGCCCCGCTGGCACAATTGACTATCGGGAATTGTCGTTCCATATTTCAGAAAATAGAAACTTTGTTCCGGGAGGAGGAATGGAGCTTCATCTTCAAGGTAAGGTCGTGCTGGTCACCGGCGCGACGCAAGGCATCGGCCGTGCCATTGCCGAGACGCTGGCGCGCGCCGGCGCCGGCGGACTGCTGATCACCGGGCGCGATGGCAAACGCGGCGACGCCGTGGCGGCGGAACTGTCGGCCATCGGCACGCCGACCATTTTCGTCGCCGCAGACCTCGGAGACCCGGCAACCCCCGCTTTTCTGGCGCAAGCCTGTATCGAGCGCTTCGGCCGCATCGATGGCCTGGTCAATGCCGCCGGCCTGACCGACCGTGCCTCCTTCCTCGATGCCAGCCTTGACGACTGGGCCTCGCTGTTCGCCGTCAACGCGCGGGCACCATTCTTCCTGATGCAGGCTGCCATCGCCGACATGAAGAAGCGCGGCCAGGGTGGCTCGATCGTCAACATTCTGTCGATCAACGCCCATTGCGGCTCGCCCGAACTCGCGGTCTATTCCGCCACCAAGGGTGCGCTGGCGACGCTGACCAAGAACGCCGCCAACGCCCACCGTTTCGACCGCATCCGCGTCAACGGCATCAATGTCGGCTGGACCGACACGCCGGCCGAACGCGTCATGCAATCCGAAATTTTGGGCAACGGCCCGGGCTGGCTCGACACCGCAAACGCCGCGCAGCCTTTCGGCAGGCTGTTGACGCCGAACGACATCGCCAACCTCGCCGTCTTCCTGCTGTCCGACGCGGCCGGACCGATGACCGGCGCCGTGATCGACCAGGAACAGTCCGTGATCGGGGCGAACCGGTGAACGCTTCACCCGAAACATTGGGGCCGGCGCTGCTCGATCGCTTGCCTGTGTCGGTCCAGACACCGGCCTATGACCGCGCGGCCCTCGCCCCGGGCATGGCGCATCTCGGTGTCGGTGCGTTCCACCGCTGCCACCAGGCCGAATACACCGATGACCTGCTGTCACTGCAGTTCGACCGCTGGGGCGTGGTCGGCATCAACATCCGTCCGCCCAGCCTTGCCGGCACGCTCGGCCGGCAGAGCGGCCTCTACACAAGGCTGATCCGCGAGAATAGCCATGTCGAGGCGCGCGTCATCGGCAGCATCGTCAAGGTGGTCGACAGCCAGGAAAGCGCCAAACCGGCGCTCGACGTGCTCGCCTCGCCCGACATCGATCTGGTAACGATGACGGTGACCGAAAAAGGCTATTGCCACATTCCGTCGAGCGGCGAACTCGATCTCGGCCATCCCGACATCGTCCATGACCTCACCAATTCCCAGGCACCGCGCAGTGTGCCGGGCATCCTCGCGCAAGCGCTGGAGCAGCGCAGGGCCACGCATGGCCAACCGATGACGCTGCTCTCCTGCGACAACATCCCGACCAACGGCGTCATCCTCGAAAAGGTCGTGCGGACTTTCGCCGAGCGGCGCGACAAAGGGCTGGCCGACTGGATAGCGGCCAACGCCGCCTTCCCGTGCGCCATGGTCGACCGCATCGCGCCGGCGGTGACGCGCGATGACCTCGACAGCGTCGAGCAATGGTTCGGCTACCGCGACGACGCGGTCGCCGTCGGCGAGCCATTTCGGCAATGGGTGATCGAACAGAAATTCGCCGGCCGCGTGCCGCGCTGGGATCTGGTCGGCGCCACCTTCGTCGACGATGTCACGCCTTTCGAGCATCTCAAGATGCGGGTGCTGAACGGCGCTCAGACAACCCTTGCCACGCTGGGCGTGCTGGCCGGGCTGGAACACACTTTCGATGCCGTCGCCGACCCGCTGCTGTTGGCCTTTGTGCGACGCATGCTGATACAAGAAACGCTGCCGACGTTGACGCCGGTGCCCGGGGTCCTGCCCCTCGCTTATGTCGAGCAAAGTCTCGGCCGGCTGCAGAACACGGCGATCCGCCACCGCAACCACCAGATCGCCACCGATGGCTCGCAGAAGATCGTCCAGCGCCTGCTCAACCCGATCCGCGACCGCTTGCGCCAGGGTGCCAGCATCGGCCTGCTGTCGGTATCGGTCGCCGGCTGGATGGCTTATCTAATCCAGGCCTCAACCCGGTTCGGCAAACGCTGGCCGGTGTCGGACCCCTATGCCGGCAAGGTCGCTGGGATCGCCGACACGGTCGGCCGAGATGCACCAGCGCTGGCTTCAGGGATTCTCGCCATCGACACGATATTCGACCCCGGCCTTGCCGCGAACGAGATGTTTCGCGCGGCCGTCACGTCAGTGCTTGATGATCTGCTTTCGGACGATCCGATGGCCGCTGTCAGACACAGTCTTGAACAAGATGAGGTCGCGAGGTTGAAGCGATCCAAACAATCGGCATTATAGGGTTGGGAGGCACTATGAAACTTGGACTGCTCACCGCACCGTTCGCGGAGACGCCGCTCGGCGAGGTCGCCGGCTGGGCAAATCAGGCCGGCTTCGAGGCGCTGGAAATCGCCTGCTGGCCGAAAACGTCCGGCGCGACCCGCCGCTATGCCGGCACCAGCCATATCGACGCGGCTTCCACCTCGCCCGCGCAGGCCAAGGAGATCGTCGCCTCGCTGGCGGAAAAGAACCTCATCGTCTCCGGCCTCGGCTACTATCCGAACCCGCTGCATCCGGATGCCGCGCATCGCGAGGCGGTCATTGGCCATCTCAAGAAGGTGATCGTGCTGGCCGCCAATATGGGCGTTCCCGTGGTCAACACCTTCTGCGGCGGCGATGCCTCGAAGACCGTCGACGTCAACTGGCAGGACGCGCTGAAAGTCTGGCCCGAAATCGTCGCTTTTGCACGCGGCCACGGCGTCAAGCTTGCCTTCGAGAACTGCCCGATGATCTTTAGCTATGACGAATGGCCGGGCGGGCACAACATCGCCTATTCGCCGCAGGTCTGGCGCCGCATCCTGGAAGCTTGGGGCGGCGAGGTCGGCATGAATTTCGACCCCTCGCATCTGGTCTGGCAGATGATCGACCAGGCCCGCTTCATCAGGGAATTCGGCCCCTACATGCTGCATGTCCACACCAAGGACCTGATGATTGATCGTGATGGTTTGTACGAGCGCGGAATTCTCTCCGCTGGCATAGGCTGGCAGGTGCCGCGCATGCCGGGGCTGGGCGATGTCGACTGGAATGGCTTCTTCTCCGGCCTCTACCGCGCCGGCTATGACGGATCCGTCATCATCGAACATGAGGACAGGCGATTTGAAGGCAGCGACGATCAGGTGAAGCGGGGCTTTCTGCTCGCCCGCGACGTGCTGCGTCCTTTCGTCAAGTAAATTGGAGCACACCGTCTGACTCACTTTGTCAGCGGCGTGCTTCAACGGGTTGAACTGGAACTGAAAAATAATGTGGAGGAAGTCTGAAATGAAAAAAATCCTGACCATGGTCCCGCTCCTTGCGGGTGCCGCCTTGCTGGCCTCGGTAGGCGTCTCTGCCGCCGCCGGCAAATACACGATCGGCATCTCCAACACCGTGCAGGGCAATGGCTGGCGCGAGGAGATGGTCTGCGCCATGAAGGCGCAGGCGCTGGCATCCGGCGAGGTCGCCAAGCTCAACATCGCCCACCGCAACACCGATGCCGCCGGCCAGTTGGAAGACATCCGCAACCTGATCAGCGCCAAGGTCGACGCCATCGTCGTCAACCCCGCCGATCCGGCCGGCATCAAGGCGGGCCTCGAGGAAGCCACCAAGGCCGGCATCGTCGTCGTCGCCGTCGACCAGGCGGTCACCGAACCGTCGGCCTACATCATCTCCAACAACCAGGAACAATACGCCTATCTCGGCGCCAAGTGGCTGTTCGGCCAGATGGGCGGCAAGGGCGAGGTGTTCTACATGCGCGGCGCCGCCGGCGCTTCGGCCGACTCCGACCGCGACAAGGGCTTCAAGAAGGCGCTGGCCGAATTCCCCGACGTGAAGGTCGCACAGGAGGTCTTCACCGGCTGGCAGCAGGACCAGGCCAAGCAGCAGATGCTGTCGTTCCTGGCCACCGGCACGCCGTTCAACGGCGTGTGGACCTCCGGCATCGACAACGTCATCGTCGATGCGCTGGTTGAATCGCAGGCCCCGCTGGTGCCGGTGGTCGGCGCCGACAATGCCGGCTTCGTCGGTCAGTTGAGCTCGGTCAAGGGCCTCGTCGGCGCTGCCGTCACCAACCCCGGCTCGATCGGCGGTGCTGGTGTCACGCTGGCGCTGCAGATCCTCGACGGCAAGAAGCCGGCACAGCAGACCGTGCTGGTCGACCCACAACTGTGGGACAACGCGACCGACGAAGGCAAGGCCAAGCTCAAGGTCGCCGCCGACCCGTCGCTCAGCCCCGAATGGCCAGTCTCGATCTCGATCCCGGACTGGACGACGTACACGAAGGAGCAGATCGTGGCCTGCAAGGGCCCGGGAGAGTAGGCACCCGCGCTTCTGCCTTCTCCCCTTGCGGGAGAAGGTGGATCGGCGCGCAGCGCCGAGACGGATGAGGGGTGTTCCAGCGAAGTGAGACGTTGGCGTTCCCTGGAACACCCCTCATCCGACCTCGCTTCGCGAGGCCACCTTCTCCCACAAGGGGAGAAGGGAAGGTCACCGTTGCGGCCAGTCGGTTCCAGAAATACCTGAACAGCTTGACCCGAGACCCAACAATTTGACCACCAGCCCTCTCCTCGACGCCACCGGCGTCGCCAAGAATTACGGCGCGGTTGCCGCCCTTCGCAACGCGTCCCTCTCCGTGCTGCCGGGCGAGGTGCATGCGTTGATGGGCGCCAATGGCGCGGGCAAGTCGACGCTGGTGAAGATCCTGACGGGAGCGATCCAAGCCAATGCCGGCCGCATCCTGATCCGGGGCGAAGCGCGCGACATCCGTTCGCCGGCCGCCGGACGCCGCGCCGGCCTGTTGCCGGTCTACCAGGAACCGTCGCTGATCCCCGATCTCGACGTGCTTTCCAACCTGCGGCTGACCGGCACGCCGGTCGAGCCGTTCCGCGCCTGGGTGCGCGAACTCGGCATTCCCGACCTCGACCTGCGCGACACTGCGCGCGACATCCCGCTGGCCGTGCTGCGCGTGCTCGACTTGGCGCGGGCACTGGCCGTCGAGCCCGACGTGTTGCTGCTCGACGAGATGACGGCGGCGCTGCCCGCCAACCTCGCCGAGAAGGTGCTGGAAGTGGTGCGCCGCCAGGGCGACAGCGGCCGCGCCGTGATCTTCATTTCGCACCGCTTCGTCGAAATCTCCGCATTGTGCGACCGCGCCACCGTGCTGCGTGACGGCGAGACCGTCGGCGTCGTCGACATCGTGCCCGGTGTCGAGGAAAAGATCGTCGAGCTGATGCTCGGCACGCGCATCGTCAAGACCCACGTCGCCGCCCGCAGCGCTGCCGAAAAGGCGGCGCCCATCGCCTCCCGGCCGCGCATAAGTGTGCGCAACCTGCGCGTCGGCACCAAGCTCAGCGATGTCTCCTTCGATCTTGGAGATGGCGAAGTCGCCGGCGTCGTCGCGCTCGAAGGCCAGGGCCAGGACGAACTGTTTTCAGCCCTTGCCGGCTCGATCCGCCCATCCGGCGGCACCATCGAGGTCGAAGGCCAGCCGGCAAAGTTCTCGCACCCGATCGACGCCATCCGTGCCGGCATCGCCTATGTGCCGGGCGACCGCGCCGAGGCGCTCGCCATGCAGCGCTCGGTGCGGGAGAACATCGCGCTACCCTTCAGTGCTGCGTTCCGCAACTGGGGGCCGATCAACATGCGCCGGGAGCGCGCGAAGGTGGCCAGCGCCATCGAGCGGCTGCAGATCGACACCCGCGCGCAGGGCGAGGTGCAGCGCCTGTCCGGCGGCAACCAGCAGAAGGTGACCATCGCCCGCTGGATCGCTGCCGACGCCCGCACCATCCTGTGCTTCGACCCGACGCGCGGCATCGATGTCGGCACCAAGCAGGAGATCTACAAATTGCTGCGTGAGCTTGCCGGGAACGGCAAGTCGGTGCTGTTCTACACCTCGGAACTCGAAGAGGTGCAACGCGTCTGCGACCGCGTCATCGTCATCTTCGGCGGCCGCTTGGTCGACATCTTCCCGGTCGAGGAAGCCGACGAACCGGCGCTGATGCGCGCCGCCTACGGCCTGCCGCGCGGCGTCAAGGCTGATGTCGGCATTTTGGCCGACCCCACCGCGAACACTTCCGATGCGCCGGAGGCGGCGCCATGAGCCATTTCCTGCGCCGCCAAGGCTGGGTCACCGGCCTGTTCGCTCTCCTCATCGTGCTGTTCATCGTCACCAAGCTGATCCAGCCGGGCTATGGCAGCGGCGACTTCGGCTCGCTGGCGCGGGCCGTTCTGCCCTATGCCTTCGCTGTCGCCGCGCAGACGGTGGTCGTCATCGCCGGCGGCATCGACCTGTCGGTCGCCGCCATGATGGCGTTGACCAGCGTCACCGCCGCCTCGATGATGGCTGGCGCGAGCGAGGAATACGCGCTGTTCGTGGTGCCCTTCGTGCTTGCCATGGGCCTCGTGCTCGGCGCGCTGAACGGACTGCTGATCGTCGTCACCCGCGTGCCCGACATCGTCGTGACGCTGGCCATGCTGTTCGTGCTGCAGGGGGCCGCCCTTCTGGTGCTCGGCGCGCCGGGCGGAAGCGCCGCCGAATGGCTGAAGGCGCTGATCTCGGGCACCGTGCCGGTACCGGGCCTGCCCGACGCCATCGACGCCTGGCTGCCCAAAGCGCTGCTGGTGCTCATCGTCTGCCTCTGCATCGTCTGGATACCGCTCAGGCGCTCGCGCCTCGGCCTCTCCATCTACGCCATCGGCTCGAGCGAACTGGCGGCGTTCCGCTCAGGCGTGCCGGTCGCCCGTACCCGCATTGTCGCCTATGCGCTGTCGGGCCTGTTCGCAGCCATGGGCGGGCTGGCGCTGACCATGAGCACCGGCATCGGCGCGCCCATTCCCGGCCCCTATCTCTTGGCCAGCGTCGCCGCCGTGGTGCTGGGTGGCGTGGCGCTCGGCGGCGGCAAAGGCGGCCTGCTCGGCCCCATCGTCGCCGTCTTCGTGCTGCGCCTGGTGCGCACGGATCTCACCCTGCTCGCCATCGACCCCAACGTCACCGCCATCATCGAAGGCGCCATCATGGTCGCCGTGGTTATGTTCGGCGCGTTTATTACCATGCGGGGGCGGCAATGATGAGGGTGCATCGGCATGCGCTTCTTCCTTCCCCCCTTGTGGAGGAAGGTGGATTGCCGCGCAGCGGCAAGACGGATGAGGGGTGTTCCAGGGAACGCCAACGTCTCACTCCGCTGGAGCACCCCTCATCCGTCTCGGCGCTATCGCGCCGATCCACCTTCTCCCACAAGGGGAGAAGGGAAAGATGCGTCGCGCCAACTCTATCGCGAGCCACCCCATGAGCACCACCGCGATCACCCCCGTCCCCTTCGGCCGCCGCCTAAAGCGCTTCATGGCCGACCGGCCGCTGATCCCGCTGATCATCTTGCTCGTCATCCTGGTGGTGATCCTGCAGATCCTGCGCCCCGGCATCGTCAACGAGCGCTGGATCGCCAACACCATCAAATTCGCCATTCCGCTGGCGATCCTCGCCGGCTGCCAGACCATGACCATGCTGACCGGCGGCATCGACCTGTCGGTCGGCACGGTGGCGACGATGAGCGCCTTCATCATGGCGACGCAGGTCGTCAACCAGGATCCGGCGGTGGCCTTTCTGCTGGCGATGATGCCGGCGGTGCTGATCGGCCTGGTCAACGGCATCGGCGTCGGCGTCTTCCGCGTCCACCCGCTGATCATGACGCTCGGCACCAGCCTGATCGGCACCGGTTGCCTGCAGGTCTACCAGCGTACGGTGATCGCGTCCGGCGCCAAGATCCCCGACTTCCTCGCCTGGCTCGGCACCGGCGTCACCTCGGGCTTTCCCAACGCCCTGCTGTTGTTCGTGCCGCTCGCCGCGCTGATCGTCTTCACGCTCGCCCGCACCGGCTTCGGCCGCCTGCTCTACGCCGTCGGCGACAATGAGCGCGCAACGCGGCTGTCGGGCGTGCAATACTGGCAGGTCATCACCGCGCTCTACATCACCTCCAGCGTGCTCGCCGGCATCACCGGCCTGCTCTACATCGGCCTTATCAAGGCTCCGTCGCTCTCCCTCGCCGAACCCCTGGTGCTGCCCTCGGTCGCCGCCGCCGTCATCGGCGGCACCTCCATCTTCGGCGGCCGCGGCGGCTATACCGGCACCATCATCGGCGCGCTCATCCTGACCGTGTTGACGACGCTCTTGACCATCCTGCAGATGCCGGAGGGGGCGAGACGGATCTTGTTCGGGCTGATCGTGCTGTTCGTGACGGCGGCTTATTTGCGGATAGTGGAGGAGCGGTAGTTCCCGACCGCCTGGCCTTCGCTGGAACCGCCTCAGTCTTTCTTCCAGGCCGTCAGCAACGGCCCCTCGCTTCCATAGACAGGGTCCTTTCGCGGACGGCCTACCCTGGGGATCGTTACGATCGCCTTGGCGTGGTCGGCGGCGGTCGTGCATTCGTCGTAGGTGCCGGATGCGGGATAGGCGCCAACCACGAGGAAGTCCTCGGACGCCGAAATCCGCTGGTGTCCGGTGCCGGCCGGGAGAACCGCGACATCGCCGGTCTTCAGCGCCAGCGTTCGTCCCTTCTCGCCGCCAAACTGGACCTTGGCCGTGCCGCGCGCGACGCCGAGCACTTCGTGGATGCGCGAATGGTAATGAACGTAGTCGTAGATGCCGTCGCGCCAGCTGTCGCCCCAGCCATTGGCGCCGAAAAGCTGCTCCATGACCGCCGCGGGATCGAAGTCCTGCGGCAACCGCACGGCGCCGCGATAGACGACAAGCGGCCAGGACGGGTGGTTGGGCACCAGGCCATCGTCCCTGAACCTGAATTCATTCGGTTTTCGCGGCCTTACAAGATCGGCGGCCTGTCGCCTGCCTGGTCTTGCAACGCCGGTAACCTGTTCGGCTGCTTTCTTCATGCTTTGCAGGATGCTCATGACATGGCCTCGCATCAGGGAACCGACGCCGGCTAGAGCATTTCACCGTTTCACGGAAACGGCGAACCGCTCTATCTCTTTGTTTTTAAGCAATTCCGGACGGAAAACCGTGTCGCACTTTTCCTGGAATTGCTCTAAACCTGTGTGCCCGTCGCTTGGTTCCATCAAGGCTGCGCCCGCCGCCTGGCGCGAAAGCCGAGCGGCGGGCCCTATGGTCAACCCGCGAGTTCGCCCGCGCGCGGCGCATCGCCCAGCGCTGCGGCCGGCGCAACCATGTCCTGCACCAGTATGTCGTTGCGCCTTGCGAAGGTGACCAGCGTCGCCCGCACGGTTTCGGGGTCGATCTCGCCGGCAATGCCGGCCTTGCAGGCGTTGAGCGCAATGGCGTGCGCGCCGTTGCGGCCGGCGGCCGGCCAATCCTGCAACAGCGCGTAGGCTTCCATCACATTCTCGATCCCAACCGGAAAGCCCATTCCGACCAGAACGGTGACCGGTTCTTCAAACTGCCCGCGATTCATGGCTTTTGCCTCCTCTCGATTATGCGGCACCTGCGGCGGACCTGACACAGGAGAGCGCGGCCCGCCGCCGACAGGGTGCATGGATGTCTTGTATGGAAGATTGAGCCGCCGGTTGGGCACCGCCGATCGCGCCCGGCTCGACCTGGGCAGTTCGATCCTGGCCGGCCCGATGTTGGCCGGCCCGATGTTGGCTGAGTCCAGCGCCGGCATGCCCCTGCCTGGCGCCGGCAACATCCTGTGTGCCTTCACCAGCGCCTCGAGCCAGGCGGCGACGGCAAATGGAGATCGGCTGCGGCCGTCAAGCCAGGCCGCAATCTCTCCTTGCGGACGGCCGAGTTCGGCGGCGAGGTCGGCCGCCTCCCATCTCAGTATTCTCAGGCATTCACGCAACCGGCCCGCGATCACGTCTCCACCTCCAAACAACAACGCCCTTCATCTTCTGTGCGACGAACATCGCTCGCCGGTTCAACCGCCGGCAGCCGCCGCCGACACCTGCTGCGCCGCCAGGAACATCAGCGCCGAGGCGGCGGTGCGCCGGCTCCAGCCGGCGGCTTCGGCCATGTCGAGCAGCCCTGCCAGTCGCGGCTGCAGCACGCTGCGGCATTCTTTTTCGTAGGCCAGGAACTCCTTTGCCTCATGTGTCGGCGCCGGCAGGGGTCCAAGGCCAGCCATCGCATCCATGTTTACCTCCGCTCGATTTCATCCTGATGCCCGCTCCCCAGCCGGGGAGCGGGCGGTCATGCATGGGCTCAGAAATCCATGCCGGCACCGGCGGGCATCGCCGGGGTGGCGGCTTCCTTCTTCGGTTTCTCGGCCACCATCGCCTCGGTGGTCACCAGCAGGCCGGCGACGGAGGCTGCGTCCTGCAGCGCCGTGCGCACCACCTTGGCCGGGTCGATCACGCCCTGGCCATAGAGATCGCCGAACTCGTTGGTCTGGGCATTCCAGCCCCAGCCGAACTCGCTCTTCTCGCGCAGCTTGCCGACGATGATCGAGCCTTCGGCGCCGGCATTCTCGGCGATCTGGCGCACCGGCGTTTCGATCGCGCGGCGCACGATCTCGACACCGGTCTTCTGGTCGGGATTGTCGGTCTGGACGGCATCGAGCGCCCTGGCGGCTCGAAGCAGCGCGACACCGCCGCCGGGCAGCACGCCTTCCTCGACGGCCGCGCGCGTGGCATGGAGCGCATCGTCGACGCGGTCCTTGCGCTCCTTGACCTCGACCTCGGTCGAGCCGCCGACGCGGATCACCGCGACGCCGCCGGCAAGCTTGGCCAGCCGCTCCTGCAGCTTCTCGCGGTCATAGTCCGAGGTGGTCTCTTCGATCTGCGCCTTGATCTGCGCGACGCGGCCCTGGATCTCTTCCTTGCGGCCGACACCGTCGACGATGGTGGTGTTCTCCTTCTCGACCACTACCTTCTTGGCGCGGCCCAGCATCTCCAGCGTCACATTCTCGAGCTTGATACCGAGATCTTCCGAGATCGCCGTGCCGCCGGTGAGGATGGCGATGTCCTCCAGCATGGCCTTGCGGCGGTCGCCGAAGCCGGGCGCCTTGACGGCAGCAACCTTGAGGCCGCCGCGCAGCTTGTTGACCACCAGCGTGGCCAGCGCCTCGCCCTCGACATCCTCGGCGATGATCAGCAGCGGCTTGCCCGACTGCACCACCGCCTCCAGCGCCGGAAGCAGCGCCTGCAGGTTGGAGAGCTTCTTCTCGTGGATCAACACATAGGGCTCGTCGAGTTCGACGCGCATCTTGTCCTGATTGGTAATGAAATAAGGGCTGAGATAGCCGCGGTCGAACTGCATGCCCTCAACGACTTCGAGCTCGGTCTCGGCGGTCTTGGCCTCCTCGACGGTGATCACCCCTTCATTGCCGACCTTCTCCATCGCCTCGGCGAGGAAGCGGCCGATCTCGGCATCGCCGTTGGCCGAGATGGTGCCGACCTGCGCGATCTCGTCATTCCTGGTCACGTCGCGGGCATTGGCCTTCAGCTCTGCCACCACCGCCTCCACGGCCTTGTCGATGCCGCGCTTCAGGTCCATCGGATTCATGCCCGAGGCAACCGCCTTGGCGCCTTCCTTGACGATGGCCTGGGCAAGAACGGTCGCGGTCGTAGTGCCGTCGCCGGCGATGTCGTTGGTCTTGGACGCCACTTCGCGCACCATCTGCGCGCCCATGTTCTCGAACTTGTCCTCAAGCTCGATCTCCTTGGCAACGGTGACGCCGTCCTTGGTGATGCGCGGGGCGCCGAACGATTTGTCGATCACCACGTTGCGGCCCTTGGGGCCGAGCGTCACCTTCACCGCATTGGCGAGAATATCGACGCCGCGCAGCATCTTCTCGCGCGCTTCGGTATGGAATTTAACCTCTTTGGCAGCCATTGGATCACTCCTTCATCTAGGCAGCATTCGTTGACTGGTTGAATTTCCAAGAAGCCGTCAGGCGGCCTTCTTGATTTGCGCGGCCTCTTCGATCACGCCCATCACGTCACTTTCCTTCATGACGAGCAGATCCTGGCCGTCGAGCCGGATTTCGGTGCCGGACCACTTGCCGAACAGGATGCGGTCGCCGACCTGGACGTCGAGCTCGACCAGCTTGCCGCCGTCGTCGCGCGCGCCGGGACCGACAGCGAGTACCTCGCCTTCCTGCGGCTTCTCCTTGGCGGTGTCGGGAATGATGATGCCGCCCGCGGTCTTTTCCTCGGCGTCGATGCGGCGGACCAGGATACGGTCATGCAATGGACGGAACGCCATTTCGTTCTCCTTCTGGACAAACATGTTTTTCGCGGTTCCTCCGCAACCGGACCGGCAAAATCGGCCGGCGCGGAACGCAGCGACCCTTGCTCAGGCATCGCGCGCGCATATCGAGCTAGTTTTGCCGTTTTTCGGTTTCAAGAGCCCCGCCAAAAAAATTTGGCACTCATGCGCCGCGAGTGCCAAGAGCCTGTTATCGCGACCTTATCCAGGTCGGATGCCGGCTTGAATCTTCGATCCTTGTTCAACAGATTATAGGCGGCCGGCGCATCCCGGGCGCCGGAACCGCGATCCGCTCAAGGAGTTGTTTGCAGACGGAGCACATCGATGGACCAACAGATTTGTTCGCCGCTCAAATCCACCCCTGCCGCCGAAAGCTCCAACCGCGCGCTTGACCGCCTGCTCCAGGCTACCAGCGACGGCGGCGTCTCGGCACTACGCCAGCCGAGCGGCGATTCCATCACCCTTTTGACAGGCTGGATGCCTAATACCCGACAGGAAGGAGAAACGAATGATCGCAAGCGTCAGCAAGGAATTCCGTCTCCAGATGGAAGGCTACGGCCTGACCACGGCGGAGATTCACTATCACCTGCCCGATCATCCGAGCCTGCTCCAGCTCTATGTCTGGCAGGATTATGACCTTGCGCCCGAGTTCCCCGAACTTCACGGGTTCCTATCCTATTGGGAGCGCGAACTCGAAGGCCCGCTGCACTCGGTTCGCGTCGCCCACCACCGGCTGATCCAGCCTTCGGAATGGCGGGCCATCGACGGCATCATCGCTATCCAGTAGCGCGAGAAATCCGCTCCAAACTCGCCAAATCCATGGGGCTGGGTCGGAAGTCGAAGTAGACATTTGGAGGCGACGCGCGGCACCAGCTCACCAGAAGCCGATCAACGACCTCAATATCGCCGTGGGGCCGATCGCTTCCCGGCAGGTCCTGCGAAACCCGGCTCGGCCCGTTGCAGCAAGCACGTCGCCATCGATGTCGGCTAGGATAAGGCGTGCATTGCGCCATCCGATCCTGGCGAGCGCCGATGCCAGATCCGCGCGCGCCGGATCGAACGGGCCCTGGTTGGCGGCCGGGTCCGCAGGCCGGTCGATGTCATTGCTCGCACCGATCGCGTGCCGAGGGATGGTCACGGTGGTGCCGGCGTCGAAAGGCGGAGAAAGATCGAGGAACCGGGAAATCGCACCGAGGCAAAGCGCAGGTTCGGAAACGAGCTGCTCATAGGCCACGAAATGCACGGGTGCGCCGGTGCGGCGCAGGGCTTCCATGGCAAAGTAAAACTGGTTCCAATAATCGGCAGGTGTGCGGAACCTGTAGGCCATCTTTGGGTGCGTAAAATCCTGCTTGAGTTCGAATGGCCTGTTCAGGAATGGACCGAGATGTTTGGCCGGCCGGAAAATGCTGTCGTTTCGGCTGAAGCGGAACCATGACAGGAGCTGGGTGATGGGATCCTTGCTCATCACGATGATGGGCAAGTCTCCATATCCAAGGTCGCGTCCGTTCATCAGGGCCGGAAAGATCCCATGCTTCCAAAAGCCCTGGTCGAAGACGACAGACACCCCGAGATGAGTTTCCACCAGGTGCTTCGCGAGATTCGTGCCGGACCTCGGCGTCCCCATGATACGCACCCGGGCGACCTTGCCCTCAGCCTGCCTATGCGATCCGTCGGGTGTTGAACGCGTCATGGCCCCCTCACAGCGCCAGGCTCCCTTGCTCCGCCTCCTCGGCGTTGGGGTCGCCGGGCGCCGTTGCCCAGGCGAGTTCGACCAGCGTCACGGTGCGCTTTCCCGTGCCGTCGAGCTGGCAAACGATGAGCCCCTGCTCCTCGATATAGGTCAGGAGGCGCCGGGCGCGGCGCAGCGAGTGCGAGCCATAGGCGCGCGCGATCGCGGCGTCGCTCGGGCACGGCCAGCCCTCCTTCGCCGCGCGAGCGATCATCATGAACACGCCCTGCATGTCGTCGGGCAGCAGCGAGGCGCGGACGGAAACGTCCCTCCATGCATCATCCTGCGTCGTCTCGGAGCCGAGGCCGGCGCGAGCTCGCGTCAGCATGCGGCGGAACGCGGGCAGGTCCGGCACGACCGAGGCGAGGCCCTCGATGCGGCAGCGAACCACGAACTCCTGATAGAGCACGCCGATGACGCGGAACCCCGCATCGGGCTCGGCCAGCACGGCGCGCAGCACGCGGTCGACACGCTCGCGCCGCTCCGCCAGATCCTCGGCGCTGATCAGCGGCTCGGCTGGTTCGGGGCGGATTTCCAGCGCCGCCGACTTCGCCGCCATCAGTTGGTCGAGCAGGTCCGGCGACGCCGTCCGGCGCGGCGCGCGCGCCGTTTCGGGCGGCGGGGCGGCCAGGATGACGGCGCGGGCATCCTCGAGCGCGGATTCCGGCAGCGGCATCAACCGTGGCGTGCCGTTGCGGGGGCTGGTATCGGTCGGGCCGATGCGCAGGCCGAGCGGCCGGCGCGACAGTGCCGGACCCAACGCCATGAACTGCCCGCGTTCCAGGTCGCGGAAAGCCTCGGCCTGCCGCCGCTCCATGCCCAGAAGGTCGGCGGCGCGCGCCATGTCGATGTCGAGGAAGGTGCGGCCCATGAGGAAATTGGAGGCTTCCGCCGCGACGTTCTTGGCGAGCTTGGCCAGCCGCTGCGTGGCGATGATGCCGGCCAGCCCGCGCTTGCGGCCACGGCACATCAGGTTGGTCATGGCGCCGAGCGACAGTTTGCGCGCTTCGTCCGAAACCTCGCCGGCCACGGCCGGCGCGAACAGCTGCGCCTCGTCCACCACCACCAGCATCGGATACCAGTGGTCGCGGGCAACCTCGAACAGCCCGCCGAGGAAGGCGGCGGCTCGCCGCATCTGGTTCTCGGCATCGAGCCCTTCGAGATTGAGCACGGTCGAGACGCGGTGGATGCGCGCCCGCTCCCCGGCGGCCTGCAAGCCGCGCTCGGTATGCTCCTCGGCATCGATCACCAGATGGCCGTAGCGGTCGCCCAGCGACACGAAGTCGCCTTCCGGGTCGACGATGGTCTGCTGCACCCAGGGCGCGCTCTGCTCCAGCAGCCGGCGCAGCAGATGCGACTTGCCGGAGCCCGAATTGCCCTGCACCAGAAGCCGGGTCGCCAGCAGCTCCTCGAGATCGAGCGTCGCCGGGGCGCCCGCCGTCGTGTTTCCCATCTCGATCGCAACGGTCATGCCAGACTCATCAGCTCCTTCGCAGACGGGCTTATCAACCGGAGCATGGCCCGTCGAGCACCGATGGCCGGCAGGCCGACGTTGCGCACAGCCACGAGAGATGCCGTTTGCCGGATGGAGCCTGTGGATAGTAACCGGTTGTTCACCATGGGCCGGCGTTCGAATTGAAGATGCCGGACATCCGCGTAGCCTGACTTTGCATCGCGCCCCAACGTGGTGCGTCCCAACCCCCGCCCGGCGACCGGCGTTTTCAAGTTTCCTTTGTGTATACGCCGGTCGTCAGCTCCCCCCATCGCCCTGCCGCGGCACCGGCGGCAAGGGCGGTGCATCCAGCCCATTGAACGGGTCACGCCAGGCCTCGATCGCTTCGAGCCGGCGATACCAGCCGGCAAGCACGGGATAATCACCGAGCGGCAGGCCGCCGACATCGTTGAACGGCAGGAACGTCGCCATGCGGAAATCTGCATAGGAGACCCGGTCCCCGACCAGCCATTGCCGCCCGGCTAGCCCCGCCTGCAGGATCGCCGCCATCGTGTGAAACAGCTTCAGCCCCTCCTCGACCAGTTGGCGATCGATCGGGCCCAAATGATAGCGCTGCTTGGTGCCACGCTCGAAATGCACCATGTCGCAGGCCCTGGCGAAGTTCTCCTTGCCCCAGCTTAGCCAGCGGATCATCTCGGGCTCGTCATTGCCGGTGCGCCAGAAATCCGATCCGACGTCGCGCGACAGCCGGCAAGCGATGGCGTCCGCTTCCCACAGGCTGCCGCCCGGCCACGCCAGTATCGGCAGGGAAAGATTGGGATTGAGCGGCCGAAATCGCTCCGCTTGCCCCGGCGCGAAGGGTGAGGCGAATTCGAAGGTCACATCAGCCTTGAGGTAACGCGCAACCGCGACCGCCAGGCGCGGATTGGGATTGCGGCTGAAGTAGAGTTTCATTTCGCCTCCGGCCGGCATCGGCTCGATCTCGTCACTCATATGCTCTCCTTACCCTGGCGAGTATCGCCAGACCCAGGACGGCTGTGGCCGGTATAATCCTACAAAGTTTGGGTTGA
Organism: Mesorhizobium sp. B1-1-7; assembly: GCF_006442705.1. Lineage (NCBI taxonomy): Bacteria > Pseudomonadati > Pseudomonadota > Alphaproteobacteria > Hyphomicrobiales > Phyllobacteriaceae > Mesorhizobium > Mesorhizobium sp. B1-1-7. The sequence goes on from NZ_VFWQ01000028.1 coordinate 17,750, forward strand.
CCGCCTCCGATGGCGAGGCGACACTTCATCTCGTACCAAGGCAGGAGGAAATGCGATGGACGAGCCCGAACGGTGGCGCCACATGTCGACGGCGCCAAAGGACGGCAGCCGGATCCTGGTCACGGTCCGCCCGTCCGAACAGGGGCCGGCTGAAGTCGACCTCGCCTACTGGGCACGCGGCGACCAGTTCGCCGGCGAAGGCTGGCGCGCATCGGATTCCTCGCCGGGCCGCGTCGTCGAATACGCCGAGCCGGAGCTGAAATGCTGGATGCCCCTGCCCTCCGCCAATCTCAGCCGTGGCGGCTCGATGCCGGCCCCCTGGGAAGGCGAGGACGCGCAACAGCTGGATGGGTCCGGGATTTAGCACAAAGGGCGAAGCTGCCAATCTCCCCCCTCGTGGGGGAGATGTCCGGCAGGACAGAGGGGGCGCCGTAGGGCGCAAACTCAAGGTCCATGCGTCTGGAACAGGACGGCTGGAGCGTGCCGCGGTTCTGCAACGACGATGTGATTCGCGACATCGACAATGTCTGCCAACATATTGTCATCGCTGCTGGTTTGGGCGGCACAACTGATATGCCGGCGGGACAGCGCCCTCTGCCCTGCCGGGCATCTCCCCCACTTGGGGGGAGATTGGCCGCTTCGCCGCCGGCTCCTTCAGGTCAAACTTTTAAAACAAAAACGCCGCCGTGGCGGGGTTCGGTCCGTTGCGGCCGTCAGCCGAATCCATGCCCCGGATCGTCTCCAGGTCCTGCGCGTCCAGCTCGAAATCGAAGACATCGAAATTCGCCGCGACGCGGTCCTGGTGGATAGACTTCGGGATCACGATCAGCCCTTCCTGAAGGTGCCAGCGGATCATCGTCTGCGCCGCGGATTTGCCGTGCTTTTTGGCGATGCCCGCGATGGTCGGGTCGCTGAGCAGACGGCCGCTGCCCAGCGGGCTCCAACTTTCGGTGTGGATGTTGTGCCCGGCATGGAAATCCCTGAGCGCGCGCTGCTGGAAACGCGGATGCAATTCGATCTGGTTGACGACGGGCGTCACGCCCGTTTCGCCGATGATGCGCTCCAGATGGTCCTGGTTGAAATTCGAAACGCCGATCGACTTGATGCGGCCGGCCTTTTTGAGTTCGATGAGGGTCTTCCACGCCTCGACATATTTGTCCTGGCTGGGAACCGGCCAGTGGATCAGGAACAGGTCGAGCTGCTCGATGCCGAGCTTCTTCATCGTGTCGTCGAAGGCCGTGAGAGCCGCGTCGCGCTGGTGGGCGCCGTTGCGCAGCTTCGAGGTGATGAACAGCTCGCTTCTCGCCACATCGGAAGCGCGGATCGCCTCGCCGACCCCTTCCTCGTTCTGGTAGCCCTCGGCGGTGTCGATCAGCCGGTAACCCGCCTTGATTGCCCAACCGACCACTTGCGCGGTGATGTCGGCGTCGACCTGCCAGACGCCAAGGCCAAGCTGTGGAATGGCGGCGCCGTCGTTCAATGTGATCTGTTCGGGCATGGTCAGGTCCTTTGCGAAGAAATATCCGGGCGGTCGCCCAACGCAGCCTATCTAGGGACCTCCCTGGACAACGGCCAGTCGTCGGCGGACAAAATTGCCGGCACTGACCTGGCGGTGCCGATTGTCTCCGTCAGAGCACCCGGCTCATCTCGGCCGGCGCACCGCCCGCACCACCCCGGCGGATGTGCTGCCGCAGAACAGGCGGTCGCCGCCATCGGATTCCAGCCCTGAGACACCCATGCCGGCTGGCATGTCGAGCGTCTCCAGAACCTTGCCGGTTTGCGGGTCGACACGGCGCAGGTCGCTCTCGTCACCTTCCCAGGTGGCGTGCCACAGTTCGCCGTCCACCCAGGTCACCCCGGTGACGAAGCGATTGGATTCGATGGTGCGCAGGATCGTCCCGGTCTCCGGGTCGATCTGGTGGATCTTGCGCTCGCGGTACTGCCCCACCCAGAGCGTGCCTTCGGCCCAGGTCAGCCCGGAGTCGCGCCCGCCGCCGGGTGCGGGAATGGTGGCCAGAATCGCCCCGGTATCCGGGTCGATCTTATGGATGCGATCATTGGCGAGCTGGAAGAAGTGCTTGCCGTCATAGGCAGTGCCGGCATGCGCCGCGACATCGATCGAACGCAACGCCTCCCCGCTCTGCGGATCGAAGGCATTCAGCCTGTCGCCCGAGGCAAACCAGATATTGTTGCCGTCAAAACTCACGCCATGCACGCTGTTCACCCCCGGAAAGGGTCCGTATTCGCGCAGGATTTCGGCCGCTGAACGTTTCATGTCTTTGTCCTCGATGGTGGTCGTCATCCCTTCCTACCCTTGCGGGAGCGGTGCCGGGAGTAACAAGGTGGTCGTGAAACCCGCCACCGGCGGCGTCATCCAGCGGCGCGCCCTGCCGTGGCCGAAAGACTGCACCTTGCCGGTCTCGGCGAGCGGCTCCAGCGCCCGCTGCACGCTGCGCTGGCCGGTTCCGAGCGCCAGCGCCAGGGCCGAGCTCGACCAGGCCTCGCCGTCGGCGAGCAAGGCCAGCACGGCCGCGTGCCGCTCCTCGATCGGCCGCGCCAGAACCATCACCGCACGCGCCTGGCGCGGCGCCAGTGTGAAGCCGCGCTTGGTGGCGCTGATCTCCGCCAGCCCGCGCAACTCGGCGCGCAGCCGCCCCACCTCGACGCGCAGGCGCGCCCGGTGCGATTCGTCCGCATGCTTGCCACCAAAGGTCCGCGCCACCAGCTCCTCGCGCGACACGTCTCCGGGCCAGGCCTCGGCGAGCGCACGCGCCAGCGCGAACAGCACCGGCCGGCTCGCCAGCGTGACCGTGGCGTCCCCGGCACGCACGGCATAACGAAAGGCATCGACGACCAGCGCCGGCGATCCCTGCAGCGCCTCGACCTCTTCGAGCAGCAGCGGCCGCTCCGTGCCCTGCGCGATCAGCCGCGCGGCGGGTGTTTCCAGCGCCAGAGACGCGCTGTCGACCTCAGCCATAAGGCCTGGAATGCCAGCCCGCTGGGCAGCGTGGCGTGCCCATTCCAGCGCCGCGCGCGCCGGCCTGGTCCGCAGGCGACGCATGGCAATGCCGGCAACGGCAAGCTCATGCGCGGCTCTTGCCGCCGGCGGGAGCGGCGTCGGGTCGAGCCCGGCCAGCACATGCTCGGCCTCGTCGAGCCGGCCGATCAAGAGCAGCCGCCGCACCTTGAGGTGGCCGGCATGCGCCGCGTTCAGCCGGTCGCCTTGCTTCTCCAGCGTCGTGCGCGCAGCGTCGAGCGCCTTGGCCGGCCAGCCGAGGTCGCGCGAGACCAGCGCGATCTCGGCCTCGGCGACGACGCATCTGGCGCTCGCCACGGCCTCTCTCGGGCCGAAGGCGCGCGCGGCCCGCCGCAGCAGCAGCTTGGCGCGCTCGAAGTCGCCGAGCTGCGCCATGGCGATGCCGCGCAGCGCCAATGCCGGCGCGTCCTCGCGCAAGGCGACGCGGTCCAGCGCGCCCAGGGGATTGCCGGCGGCCAGGGCCAGTCCTGCCGCCGTGATCAGCGAGTCCATTCAAATCCCGTCACACTTGTAACTCCCACCCCCACGCCACGCCGCCCTAACTTAAATCACCACCGCCGGTCAGCAAGCCGCATCGACCAAACCTGGCCACATGGCTGAGGGCATCACGGCCACCGTTGATGTCAATACCGGCGTCGCCAACCTGAGCATCTCAGGTACGAACAATAAGCATCTTAATAGGGAAATTGAAAATGCCTGCAACCGACGACCTCGAGCACACCGCGCGGCCCCGCCACCCCTGCTGCGCCGGGCCGGACGATTCAGATCCCGCCACTTTTGTAACTCCCAGCGCTCCGCTTCACCGTTCTACGCTGGTTCCGGATCCCCAGACGACAACACGCCGCGATGGCGCCACTGGCAAAGGAGAAGACCAATGACCAAGCACATGACGATGAAGACCCCACCGATCGTTTCAAGACAGGAATGGGATGCCGCGTACGAAAAGATGCTGGTCAAGGAAAAGGCCACCATGCGTGCCAAGGACGCGCTGTCCGCCGAGCGTCGCCGCATGCCTTGGCTGGAAGTCGACAAGGCCTATGTGTTCGAGGGCCCGAATGGCAAGGCCAGCCTGCTCGACCTGTTCGAAGGCCGCCGCCAGTTGATCGTCTACCGCGCCTTCTTCGAGCCTGGCGTCTATGGCTGGCCCGACCACGCCTGCCGCGGCTGCTCGCTCGGCGCCGATCAGGTCGGCCACCTCGCCCATCTCAACGCCCGCGACACCACGCTTGCCTACATCTCGCGCGCGCCGCAGCCCGACATCGTCAGGCTGAAGCAGCGGATGGAGTGGAAGATGCCCTGGTATACGATCACCGATAGCTTCGACAAGGATTTCGGCGTCGACGAATGGCACGGCCACAACGTGTTCATCCATGATGGCGACCGCGTCTTCCGAACCTATTTCATCAACACCCGCGGCGACGAGGCCTTGGGCACGGTGTGGAGCTATCTCGACGCCACCCCTCTCGGCCGCCAGGAGATCTGGGAAGATTCGCCCGAAGGCTATCCCCAGACCCCGCTCTACAGCTGGTGGAACTGGCACGACAATTACGAAGCCGGGGTCGACAAGAAGTGGGCCGAGGTGTCGGCGGCCGGCGAAGCCGCCTTCCGCGAAAAGAGCGATCAGTAGCGTCTGGCCGGAAAGGCCGAAAGTTTCCTCTCCCGCACGAAATGGGGAGAGGAAACCAAACCCTGCAGGCCAGGACACTAAGGAAAAGACCATGAACGACATCCATTCTGGCATCGGCAGCGCGACTTCCGAACACATCGCCGCCCCTGGCATCGCCGACTGGCTGTGCCTCGCGGCAGCACCCACCTTCGCCGTGATGGCCCTGCTCTCCTGCGTTCAGGGCGGCGAAGCGGCCATGCTGTGCATGGGCAGCTCGCCGCTGACCGGCCCGTCTTTAACCAGCGCGTCTTTAACCGGGATGCCGGCCATGTATCTGTTGATGAGCGCCTTCCATCTGGCGCCCTGGTTGCGCGTGATTTCCGGCCGGCAGGCCCGCTAGATCCGGCTCGCCGCATATCAAAATATCCCACACGTCGGAGAAAGACTATGCGGCTGGTCAGGCTAAGAGCGCCCGGTGGCTCGGACAGGCTCGACCTGGTCGAGGAAGATCCGCCCCGGCCAGGGCCGGATGACGCGCTGGTCAGGATCCGCGCCTGCGCGCTCAACCTGCGCGACGATTTCGCGGTGTGCGGCAAGATGCCGATGGCTGACGTTCCGCTCTCCGACGGCGCCGGAGAGGTGGCCAGCACTTCAAGTCGCGATATCATTCACCGGCAACAATGGCTTGGGCAGCTCAACCTCGCCAAGTCCCGCGCGCAGTTCGATCTCGATGTCGCGGCAGATCTGCGAGATCGGAACGTCGTTGGCATTGCCCTCGAACGGGTTGGCGCTGCTCTCGCCGACCTGGTCGAGAGACATATAGGCCCAGCCCAGCAGCGTGCTGAACGGGATCGTCAGCCAGATGCCGACCGTGCTCAGCACGCCGCCAAGCTTGCCCATCTCCGCAAAGACCGGAACGACGCCGAACGGCAGCAGCGTGCAGAAGATCATGACGAACATGGAACTGACGATGGCGTATTGGCGCGGATAGGGGTTGTTCTTGATGCGGTCGCAGCGCGCCTGCTGGTCGTGGAGGTCGCGGATCAGCTTCGTCAGTTCGACGTAAATCTGCGGGGGAAGCTTGGCGTCCTTGAACAGCGCGTTGACCTGGACCGATTGCATCTCGAGCAGGGCCAACGCCGGCTGCGACGATTTCAGCACCTTGTCGGCCTGCTCGGCCAGCAACGGGCGCAACTCGTCGGCGATGGAGCCCTTGTCCTCCCGGATGCGGTAGCGCCGCATGTACTCGATGTTGGCCGCCTTCCCCATGGATTCCCACGGCATCGGCCGCCGCAGGGAAAAGCGCAGCGCCGTCATCCAGGCGATGTGGCGGTAGATGAGTTGCTTCGCCGTCGGTGCATCGAGGAAGTCGCGGCAGAAATTGGACCACACCCGGCTGCTGGCGGTGATTTGCGTGAACGCCTGCAGCGCCTCGCCGCTGCGGGTGAAGACCTGCGAATTCTTGAAGCCGGCGACGAGCGACACCGTGGTGCCGAGCACGAGCACCACCGACCATGGCACCGAGAAGCCAGCGATACCGGGAAGGCGGTAGGCCGCGACGGCCAGGCCGCTCACCACCACCATGTAGATGACGCTACGCCGCGACCACAGCGCGAAATCGATCAGTTTGTAGGAACGGCCTACATACATCGCATGCCCTCGAAAGCGTGGATAACAGACAAATCAAGCTGTTGTGACGCCTAGCATACCGCGTGCCCGCGATGAATGGCCGTTCTGGCCCATGGGCGCGGGATTTCTCCCGCGCCCATGGCGCTACCTCAGTTGCATTTCGGCTTGGCGCTGTTGCAGGCGTCGACCAGTTCGGCCGGCGGATCCTTGTGGAAGACGGTTTTGAAGGATTCCAGAACGTTGGACTGCACCACCGGCAGCGACTGCACACCGACCCAGGCGGGTGTGGGCTGCCCGATCAGCGCCTTCATCATGGCCAGCGCCTCGGCGACGCCCTGGTCATAAGGGCGCTGCGAGCCGGTCGCCTTGAGCGGCCCGCCCTTGGCGATCTCGATCGCCGACTGCAGGCCGAGATCGACCGTGGTGATCGGAATGTCGATGCCTTGCGCACGCATCGAGGACAGCGTGTCGAGCGCCGGCTGGTCCCACACCGCGTACAGGCCCTTCACATCGGGATTGCCGGTGAGGAAGTCGCCGGCGATCTGCGATACTTTCGAGGGATCGGTGAAGTCGACCTGCTTCATGACGATGTCGGGACGGTTCTTCTTCATCCACTCGCTGACGCCCTTTGTGCGCTCGTTGGTGCTAAAATAGTCGACGCCGAAATTCACCAGTCCGATCGTGCCGCCCTTGGGCATGCAGGACGCCAGGATCGTTGCCGCGATTTGGCCATTGCCCTGGCTGTCGGCCGAGATCATCGAGGCAAAATCCTTCGGAGATTCGAGGCCGACCGGAATGCTGTCCATGAACACCAGCTTGATACCGGCCTCGCCCACCTTCTTGTAGGTCGGCGCCGTCGCGGTGAAATCGACGGGGATGGAAATGATGCCGTCTGGATGCTGCTGGATGGTGTTTTCGATATCGGCGATCTGCTTGTCGACCTGATATTCGGCCGATGCCACGCCGGTGACAGTGACGCCATATTTGGCAAGCGTTTCACTGATGCCTTGCACCTGCAACTGCGACCAGTCGAGGTTCACCGTCTGCATGGAAATGCCGACCTTGAACTTGCCGGCCTTGACCTTGGCGGCTTCGTCGTCGGTCAATTTCAGCTCGTCGGGCGAGGCTGCCTTTTCGCCGTGCGGGCCCTGCCCCACAATACCCTTGGGGCCGAGCGTGGCCATGTCGACACCGGTGACGCAAGTCTCCGGCGTCTGCGCCAGTCCAAGCGACGTCGACAGCGCGAAGGCGCTGGCGGCGAGGCTCAATGTACAGAAAAGCGAGTGGATTCGTGCCTGTTGTTTCATGACTTTCCTCCGTTGATCGTTGACGTTCCTGTCGCCGTTTGGAGCCGGCGATTTTCTGCTGGTGAGCGGGACGCGCCTTACCTCCTCGTGAACGCGACCGCGGCGACGATGATTGCTCCCTTGATGACGAGTTGCAGCGACGAACTGACGCCGAGCAGCACCAGCCCATTGTTGAGTGTGCCGATGATCAGACTGCCGAGCAGCGTACCGAGCACGAAGCCGCGGCCGCCGAACAGGCTGCAGCCGCCAAGGATGACCGAAGCGATGACATCGAGCTCCATGCCTTGCACGACATCTGGCCGCGCCGCGTGCGAGCGCGCCGACAGGATCAGCGATGCCAGTCCGGCGAGCGTTCCGGTCAGCACGAAGGCCAGCGTGGTGACTTGCTTGATGTGGACCCCGGAATAGAGTGCGGCCGTCGGATTGCCGCCCGCCGCGTAGACGCGCCGTCCGTAGACGCTGTAGTGCAAGAGCAGGATGCCGGCCACGGTGACGCCAAGCGTCCACAGGATCGGCGCTGGGATACCAAGCACCGAGCCTTCACCGAAGATCGCGAAATAGTATTCGTTGGTGATGATGACCGGCTTGGTGTTGGTGACCATCAGCGCCAGGCCGCGCGCAGCGCTCAACGTGCCCAATGTCACCAGGAAGGACGGGATTTCGAGGCGGGTGGTCAAGACACCGTTGATCAGCCCGATCAGCGCGCCGGTGCCCAGCCCCGCGACGGCGCCGACGACCCAATTGTTGGCCAGGAAAGCCATGGCCAGCGACGCGCTCATGCCCGAAAGCGCCAGCGTCGAGGCGACCGACAGGTCGATCTGCCGGGAGATGATGACGAATGTCATGCCCACCGCGATGATCGAGACCAGCGTCGTCTGCCGGCCGATGTTGAGAAAATTGTCGATCGACAGGAACCAGGGCGATGCCAGGCTGAAGACGATCAGCAGGACGGCGAAGGCGACGTAGAGCATGTAGGGACGCTCGCCCTGAAGCAGATGCTGCAGCGCCGAGCGACCGCCCGCTTGGTTGTAGGCGCCCCTTGCCATTGGTGCCTTTGCCGGGCTTTGGGTATCGGTCATGCCGCGTGCTCTTCCGATGGCTGCGAAAGTTGAATGAGGTGATGGAGATCCTCGGCGCTGCCGAATTCCTGCCGCCCAATCGTCCTGGCGATGTGGCCATCGACGACGATCGAGATGCGGTCGCAAAGCTGCAGCAGTTCGGAGAGATCCGAAGACACCAAAAGAACGCCACTGCCCGCGGCGGCCGCGGCACGAATGACGCCATAAATCTCCTCGCGCGCGCCGACATCGACACCGACCGTCGGCTCGTCGAGCAACAGCACCCGCGGCCGCGGCTCGTTCCATTTGCCGAACACGACCTTCTGCTGGTTGCCGCCGGACAGGTTCTTCACCGTGGTCGATGCGTTGGGGGCCTTGACGGCCAGCCGGCGCATCGCGGCATTGGCGCGCTCACTGGAGGACCGGCGCTGCAGCCAACCGAGGCGGGAGAACTCCCGCAGCCTTGGCAGCACGAGGTTGCGCTCGATCGAATGTCCGAGCAAAAGGCCCTGGACATGCCGGTCCTCCGGCACCAGCGCGATGCCTCGCCTTATTGCCGCCGCCGGATCGGTTCCAGCAAGCGAAACACCCTCCAGCCTGGCTTCGCCGGACTGAATGGACCGCAGGCCGAAGATGGTCTGCAGGATTTCGGTGCGTCCGCTGCCGATCAGGCCGGCGAGGCCGTGAATCTCGCCACCGCGCAGCTCGAGATCGACGCGGTCCAGCCGGTCGTTGCTGACGTCGGTCAATTCGAGCACTGGCTTTTGAGATGGACCGGCCGATGACGGCACGCTTTGCGCTGATGCCGTGCCCTCAGCCTTCAGGACGGCGTGATCGGGCCCGACAATCGCACCGACCAATTGCCGCATAGTGGTTTGCGCCGTGACGAAGGTTCCGGCGTTCTGTCCGTCACGGAAGACCGTCACCCGGCTCGAAATCCGGAACACTTCGTTGAGGCGATGCGTGACATAGATCACCCCGACGCCGCGCGCCGCTACCGCCCGGATCGCCTCGAAAAGGATCTTCTCTTCATCGTCGGTCAGCGCCGAGGTCGGCTCGTCCAGAATGAGCAGGCGGACATCGCCCATCAGCGCCTTGGCGATCTCGGTCATCTGGCGATAGGCAAAGGGCAGCGAGCCGACCATGGCGCGGGCGTCGAGCGGGATGTTCTGCGATTTGAGGAAGGCTTCGGCCTGCGCCACCAGCTGCCGCTTCTTCAGGAAGCCAAGCCGCGTCTTCGGCTCTCGTCCCAAGAGCAGATTGTCGGCAACCGACAGCGACTCGACCAGGCTCAGATCCTGGTAGACGACCGCCACGCCGGCATCGCGCGACTGGGCGGGCGAAGCGAACGAGACAGGCTTGCCGTCGATTTCGATCGAACCGCCATCATGCACGTGCACACCGCTCAGGATCTTGATCAGCGTCGATTTGCCGGCCCCGTTTTCGCCGAGCAGGGCGTGCACTTCACCGGACCGGATTTCCAGACTGACGCCGCGCAGCGCATTGACGCCGCCGAACCGCTTCCTGACGCCCTCGACGCGCAGCAAGGGGATTTCGGACATCATCGCAGTCGAACCCGGTTCGATCATGACGCCCGCACTTCCTCCCTTTGAAGCGTCCCCTACCCGACGATATCTCTTTTGAGACTTATCTTACTTTTTTTGTGACTTTTCCATCAGGCTGGGGAAATGTCAAATGGAGTCAGGCTGTGGCTGAAATGAATCCGGTCCGACTTCGCCATGCTCGGTGACTATGGCGTCGAAGCCGTCCATGGCTGAGAAGAAGGCGCGCTTGAGCTTGCCGATCTTGCTCGAGTCGATGACGAGATAGTTCTCGCGCGCAAGGCTCATCACCTTCTGCTTCACCACCGCCTCGTGGAAATGCTCGCAAGTGGCGCCGCGCTTGGCATCGACGCCGGCGGCCGACAGGAAGGCTGCGTTGATACCGACGCTCTTCAAAATGTCGAAATCATGCGTGCCCGAGAAAGATGCCGACGCGGGGTGATAAACACCGCCCAGCATGATGATCGTCACATTGGGCTTGCGGCTCAGGCGCTCCGCGATATTCATCGCGTAACATATTGCCGTTATTTGATAATTGTCGGGAATGAGGTCGATCAGGTGGATCAGCGTCGTGCCGCAGTCGATGAAGATCGTCTCGTCGGGCCGTATCTTGCGCACCGCGTGCAGGCAGGCTTCGCGCTTCGCCGCCGCATGGCTGTCGGCCGCGGTCGCCAGTTCGTAGGGAATATCGGCCTCGATCTCGGCCGCGGCCAATATGTGCCCGCCGAGATAGGCGATCTGCCCCTGGTTGTTGGCGATGTCGCGCCGCACTGTCATTTCGGAGACGCCGAGGAGCGTTGCCGCTTCGCTCAGATGGATAACCCGCCGTTCCGACAAAAGGTGGATCAGCCGGGCCGTCCTTTGCGCTTTGCGAGCAGTCATGCGTTGGGCCTGTTGGTCGCCTGAAATGTGAGGATTTTAACAACCGCTCGCACTCAGATGCAAGCGCGGTGCGCGACTTGGTCCTGCAATGGCTGACGGGCATGCCCGGCTTGGCTTTACCGGTCGCCGGGCCAATCGTTCGACCATCAGGCTTTGGCGGATTTCCCCGCCCCGAACCGCAAGCCGTCCATCAGCAGTTTGACCAGCCGCCACGAGCGGTCGCGCCACTCCGGTGTATCGGGTGCGGAATAGATGCCACCCAGCGCGTGCAGGACGTCGGAGGCATCGACGTCGCCGCGGATAGTGCCGTCGGCCACCGCCGCCTCGACCAGTTGCCGCAAGGCCTGCGATATCCGCCCCGACGTGTCGGAAAACAATGTTGAATTGGTGGTGAAGAGAATGCGCAGGCTGGTCGCCAGGCCGCGCTTGGTCGCGATGTAGTCGACGAAGCGCCGCATCCATTCTTCCAGCGCGACATCGGACGGATATCTTGCCGCAAGCTCCCCGGCAGCGGCACAAAGCGCCTCCGCTTCACGACGGTAGACCACCTCGACCAGGTGTTCGCGCGTTGGGAAATGCCGGTAGAGCGTGCCGATGCCGACCCCGGCGCGGCGTGCGATCTCCTCCAGCGAGGCATCGATGCCGCGCTCGGCAAACAGCGCCGCCGCCGTCTCGACCAGCCGGTCGCGGTTTCGCTGGGCATCCGCGCGCAGCGGCTTGGCCTCCGCGGCGGTCTTCGTTTCGGCGAGTGCTGACGGCTCGACGGCCAATTTTTTCTCCACGGATCAAATATGGGGGCTTGAACCCGGCCGGGCCAGCCCCCACGTAATAAACGGAGGCACCTCCGTTTTAGTGGAGTACCTTTATCATATAATCAGGGGAATGGGTATGTCACGTCTTTCCAGCCTGCAAGCCGACATCTCCCCTGCGTGCGAGAGAACCGTCTTCGTCTCTGCTTTCATCACCAGCATCTGACCACGAGGTACCTTGCCCTTCCCGGCAAGGCGCCAGTTCAATTCCCGACCTAAGCACTGGAGCCAGAGGTCAATGACCAGCCTTCCCATCACGCTCACCATCAACGGACACCGACACGAACTGGAGGTCGATCCACGCGTAACGCTGCTCGACCTGTTGCGGGAGCGGCTTGACCTCACCGGCACCAAGAAGGGTTGCGACCGCGGCCAGTGCGGCGCCTGCACGGTGCTGGTCGACGGCAAGCGCATAAACTCCTGCCTGGCGCTGGCGGTCAGCCATGACGGCGCCGACGTCTTGACGATCGAAGGCGTCGCGAACGGTGAAGAACTGCATCCGGTGCAGGCCGCCTTCATCGCCCATGATGGCTTCCAGTGTGGGTTCTGCACGCCCGGCCAGATCATGAGCACGCTCGGCCTGATCGCCGAAGGACAGGCAGGCGACGATCCCGAGCGCATTCGCGAGGGGCTGAGCGGCAACATCTGCCGCTGCGCGGCGTATGGCGGCATCGTGGAGGCCATCCTGGAAGCCCAGGAGCAACTTGCCAGAACCAACCGGAGGACCGCGGCATGAGAGACTTCGACTATATCAGGCCCACCACCATTTCCGACGCCATCGCGGCGGCGGCCGAGCCAGGTTCGTCCTATCTCGCCGGCGGCACCAATCTACTCGACCTGATGAAGGGCGGCATCACCAGCCCCGAGCGCATCGTCGACATCACTCGACTGCCGGAGCTCAATCGCATCGAACGGCTGGACGACGGCGGCCTGCGCATCGGCGCGCTCATCCGCAATGCCGACCTGGCCCATGACGCGGCGTTCGCCAGCGCCTATCCCGCAGTGGCCGAAGCGTTGCTTTCGGGGGCCTCGGCGCAGCTTCGCAATGCCGCCACCGTCGGCGGCAATCTGCTGCAACGGACGCGCTGCAGCTATTTTTATGACACTGCCAGTGCCTGCAACAAGCGCGAGCCGGGCGCCGGCTGCGATGCGTTGGGCGGTGAGAACCGCCTGCACGCCGTGCTTGGCTGGAGCGATGCCTGCATCGCCACGCACCCGTCGGACTTCTGCGTGCCGCTGGTGGCACTCGACGCCGTGGTCGAGATCGAGGGCAAGGCGGGCCGGCGCCACGTCACGCTGGAGGAATTCCACCGGCTTCCCGGCGAGACGCCGCAGTTGGAGAATCCGCTGGAGCCCGGCGATCTGGTCGTGGCGGTGCGGCTGCCGGCGGAGGCCGCCTCCTTCCGCGCCAATGCGCGCTACCTGAAAGTGCGTGAACGCACCTCCTATGCCTTCGCCGTCGTCTCGGCCGCCGCGGCGCTCGTCATCGATGGTGGCAAGATCCGCGGTGCAAGGCTGGCGCTGGGGGGTGTGGCCGCCAAGCCGTGGCGGGCGCGTTCGGCGGAAGCCGCCCTGCTCGGCACCGATGCCGACGAGGCGAGCTTCGTTCGCGCCGCCGATGCCGCGTTGGCCGACGCCAGCCCGTCCGGCGACAATGCGTTCAAGATCGAACTTGCCCGGCGCATTGTCGTCAGGGCGCTGACGTCGGCACGGGCAGGAACGCCCGAACGGCTGCCGGCCCTGCCTGCCTCCCCTTTTTCCTCCATCCCCGGAGCGCGCCATGACGCTTGAACTCAACCTCAACCAGCAACCCGCCCATACCCGGCACGGCTCCAGCATCGGCCAGCCGCTGACCCGCCTCGACGGATTTCTGAAAGTCACCGGCACCGCGCGCTATGCCGCCGACAACCATCCGCCCGGCATGCTCTATGCAGTGCTGGCCGTCAGCAGCATCGCGCGCGGCCGCGTCGTCGCGCTGGATATCGAGGCGGCCAAGGCGCATTCGGGCGTGGTCGAGGTGATGACGCCACGCAACCGCCCGGCCCTCGCCATCGATCCGGATGCCAAGGACAATCCCTTCATGTTCCGGCTCGACCTGCTGCAGAACGACCAGGTCCGCTATCCCAACCAGAGCATTGCCGTGGTGATCGCCGAAACCCTTGAAGCAGCGACCGAAGGAGCCGCGCTACTGTCGCCGCGCTATGAAGCGCTGCCCGCGCGCGTCGGTCTCGACGGAGCTGAAAGCTTCGTACCCCGCGGTGTCGGCGTCGGCGGCCCTGCGGTGCAGCAGAAGGGCGATGTCGATGCCGGCCTGAAATCGGCAACGACGCGGATCGAGGCGACCTACGAAACACCGGCTCAATACCACAACGCCATGGAGCCGCACGCGATCGTGGCCGCCTGGGATGGCGACCGCCTGTCGATAGACACGCCGAGCCAGGGCCTTGCCATGGCGCAGGGCCGCATCGCCGGCCTGTTCGGCATCGCACCGCAAAATATCCATATCCGCAGCCCTTTCCTTGGTGGCGGCTTCGGCTCCAAAGGCATGATTTCCGGGCCGCAGGTGCTCGGCATCCTGGCGGCACGCCTCGTCGGCCGTCCGGTCAAGCTGGTGCTGCGGCGCGAGCAGATGTACGGCCCCGTCGGCCATCGCGCCCCGACCCGCCAAACCTTGCGTATGGGCATGGACGGCGACGGCCAACTGACCGCGATCTCCCATCACGCCAGGACCACATCGAGCACGTTTGACGATTTCTTCGAACCGGCCGCCGACGCTTCGCATACACTCTATGCCAGTCCGGCCATCGCCACCTCGCACGATGCCGTGCGGCTCGACACCGGCACGCCGCTGTTCATGCGGGCTCCCGGCGAAGCCACCGGTTCGATCGCGCTGGAGAGCGCCATCGACGAGGCCGCGCATGCCTGCGGCATGGACCCGCTGGAATTCCGGCTCAAGAACTATGCCGAAATCGAGCCGATGACGGGCAAGCCGTTCTCCTCCAAAGCGCTGCGCGAATGCTACCAACAGGCGGCCGAGGCGTTCGGCTGGGCAAGCCGCCCGCTTCAACCGCGCCGGATGCGCGACGCGGACGGTTTCCTCGTCGGCTGGGGTATGGGCACGGCCACGTTTCCCGCCATCATGTTCCAGGCCGAGGCCCGCGCCGTGCTGAGAAGCGACGGCAGCGGCCTGATGGAGACCGGCGCCCAGGACATGGGGCAAGGCGCATGGACCGCCTTTGCCCAGATCGCCGCCGACGGATTGGGGCTCGACATCGACCGGGTCGAGTTCAAGGCCGGCAGCTCCGATCTTCCCAATGCCGGCATTGCCGGCGGCTCCGGCCACACGGCGACAGCCGGGATGGCGATCCACAATGCGGGCGCCGCCGTCATCGCAAGGCTTGCCGATCTTGCCACCGGTGACGAGCGCTCGCCGCTGTTCGGCGCCGGTAATGAAGGTTTGCTGGCGCGCGGCGGACGGCTTTATCGGCGCGAGGACGAAAGCCGCAGCGAGACCTATGCCGAGATCCTTACCCGCGCGGGCCTCTCCGAGGTCGAAGGCCATGGCAAGGGTGCTCCGGATCCGGCTTCGCAGGAGGCCTATGCCAAGCACGCACATGGCGCGGTGTTCGCCGAGGTCAAAATCGACCCCGATTTCGGCCAGATCCGCGTCACCCGGCTGGTCGGTGCATTCGCCGCCGGACGGGTCATCAACCCGCGGCTGGTGCGCAGCCAGTATTACGGCGGTATGATCTGGGGCGTTTCCTTCGCGCTGCATGAGGAAGCCGTTACCGACAGGCGCTCGGGCCGGATCCAGAATGCCAACCTCGCCGAATACCATGTGCCGGTGAATGCCGACGTACCGTCGGTCGAGGCGCTGCTGGTCCACGAACACGATCCCCACGTCAATGCGCTCGGCATCAAAGGCGTCGGCGAAATCGGCATCACCGGCACGGCCGGTGCCGTCGCCAATGCGGTCTGGCATGCAACCGGCGTGCGGGCCCGGCGCTTTCCGATCCGGCTGGAGGACCTGCTCTGAGGTGACCAGCGTGCGCGTCGTTCGGAAGCCGATCCCCTTCCGAACGACGCGCACCAGAAACGACAGCGCAGCGACAGGGCCGGAAGCCGTCCGGCCCTCACCTGCCCTATCCCAATCCCATCCGCGTCAAGCAACTGGAGCCAGACGCCCATGACGAAAGTCCCCGTCCATCTCGATATCAACGGCCATCGCCACGAGTTGCAGCTCGAACCGCGCGTGACGCTGCTCGACGCCTTGCGCGACCGCCTTGGCCTGACCGGCACCAAGAAAGGCTGCGACCACGGCCAGTGCGGCGCCTGCACCGTGCACATCGACGGAGAGCGCGTGCTGGCCTGCCTCACATTGGCAGCCCAGGCCGAGGGCCGCACCGTCACCACCATAGAGGGGCTTGCACGGGAGGGCGAACTGCATCCCGTGCAAGCTGCCTTCCTCGAACAGGATGCCTTCCAGTGCGGTTATTGCACGCCTGGCCAGATCATGTCGGCGGTGGCCTGCATCCGCGAAGGCCATGCCGGCTCGGATGAAGAGATCCGCGAATACATGGCCGGCAATCTCTGCCGTTGCGGCGCCTACCCGCACATCGTCGCCGCCGTGCGCCAGGCAGCCCTGGAGGCCGCATCATGAGGAATTTTTCCTATCTCCGCGCCGCTTCGGCTGACGCCGCACGCCAGGCGGCCGCCCTGCCCGGCGCTATGCTGCTGGCTGGCGGCACCACGCTGATCGACCTCGCCAAATGCGGCGTTGCCGAGCCGGACATGCTGGTCGACATCACCCATCTCAAGGGACTGGACCGGATCGAAGTCGACGAGCGCGGCGCCACCATCGGGGCGCTGGCCCGCATGGGCCATGTCGCCGACCATGCCGGGATCAAAAGCCGCTTCCCGGCCATCTCCGAAGCGCTGTGGCAGGCAGCCTCGGCGCAGATCCGCAACATGGCGACCATTGGCGGCAATCTGATGCAGCGCACGCGCTGCCCCTATTTCCGCGATCCCGCCAATTTTCCGGCCTGCAACAAGCGGCAACCCGGCAGCGGCTGTTCGGCGATCGGCGGCGTCACCAGGGGACATGCCGTGCTCGGCACAAGCGACGCCTGCATCGCCATGTACCCCGGCGATCTCGCCACAGCGCTGGTCGCGTTCGACGCGACGGTCCATCTCGGCGATCGGCGCATCCCGGTCGACGACTTTTTCCTGCTGCCTGGCAGCACGCCGGACAGGGAGCACGCGATCGAACCGGGCGAAATGATCACCGCCATCGAGATCCCCGGTTCCGCCGCCGCCCGCCGCTCGACCTACCTGAAGATCCGCGACCGGCAATCCTATGAATTCGCCGCCGCGAGCGCCGCTGTCGGCATCGAGTTCGAGGCGGATGGCCGTACCATCCGTGACCTGCGCGTCGCGCTCGGCGGTGTCGCGGCCAAACCATGGCGGGCGCGGGCCGTCGAAGACGTATTGAAAGGCAAGGCGCTGGAGCCGGACGCCGTCCGCGCCGCCAGCCGGCTCGCCGTTGACGGCGCCGTCGACCATGGCGCCAACCACTATAAGATCGAGCTCGCGCCGCGTGTCGTCGCCCGGGCCATCTTCAAATTGGGAGAGACGGCATGACGGTTCACAACATCCGACATGGTGACGCCTCGGACGGAACGCTGGCGCAAGCCGTTGGCGGCCGGCTGTCGCGTGTCGACGGCCCGGCCAAGATCACCGGTGCGGCCAAATACGCCGTCGAGCAGCAGCTCGAAGGCCTCGCATATGCCGCGCTGGTCGAAAGCACGATTGCTTCCGGCAAGGTGCGTTCGATCGAGACAGCGGAGGCCGAGGCAGCGCCGGGCGTGCTCAAGGTGCTGACGCCGGACACCATTATCAGCCTCAGGACCGCGTCCGACTGGTTCGGCACGCCGCCGCCCGACAAGCCCTATTGCCCGCTGGCGCGCGACATCACCTTTTCGGGCCAGCATGTCGCCGCCGTGGTGGCTGAAACCTTCGAGCAGGCGGTTGCGGCAGCGGCCCTGGTCAAGGTCAGCTATGACGAGACGCCTTCCATTGTCGACCTCAGCGACGGCAAGGCCGGGGACGGCATTCCGATCGATGCCATGACCAAGGAATGGGGCGATGCGCCTGCCGCCTTCGCCTCGGCGCCGGTGCGGATCTGCGCCGCCTACAACACGCCGCGCGAATATCAGGCGCCGATGGAACCGCACGGCCTGATCGCGCGCTGGGAAGGTGACAAGCTGACCGTCTGGGAGCCGAGCCAGTGGCTGGACGGCATGGCCCGCACCTATGCCGAATGGTTCGGCGTGCCGTTCCAGAATGTGCGGCTGGTCTCGCCCTATGTTGGCGGCGGCTTCGGTTCGAAGGCGCTGGCGCTCGGCCACGGCGCGATTGCCGCGAGTGCCGCCAAGATGCTCGGCCGGCCGGTGCGGCTGGTGATGACCCGGCCGCAGACCTTCACCGGCTATGGCGGCCGCGCCGCGACGCGACAGACGGTGACGATAGGCGCCGGCCATGACGGCGTCATCCAGTCCATCGTGCATCGCGGCGTCAACGAAACATCGATCGACGGCATGTGGGTCGAGCCGCTGGGTTCGGTCACCTCGATCATGTACGCGACGCCGAATTTCTCTTCGAAGCAGAATGTCGTGCGGGTCAACAGCGTGGTGCCGGGCGCCATGCGCGCGCCAGGCGAGAACCCCGGCGCCTTCGGCATAGAAAGCGCCATCGATGAACTCGCCTACGAGGTCGGCATCGACCCGCTGGAGATCCGGCTGCGCAACTACGCCGAACAGGATCCACACGTCAAAAAAGCCTGGTCGACAAGGCAGTTGCGCGAGGCTTTTGCCGCAGGCGCGGAGCGCTTCGGCTGGGCAAGGCGCACGCCGCAGCCGCGCTCGATGCGCGACGGCAACCAGCTGATCGGCTGGGGCGTGGCCGCCGGCACCTATCCGGTACGGCGCGCCTACGGCGAGGCGCTCGTGCGCATTCTGGCCAACGGTTCGGTCGAGGTCGAAAGCTCCTCGATCGATATGGGTCAGGGCACCTACACAATCCTGGCGCAGACCGCCGCAGAGACGGTTGGCGTGCCGGCCGACGACGTGGTGGTGAAGCTCGGCGATTCCCGCTTCCCCCGCGCCGGCGTCACCGGCGGCTCGCGGCTGGCCGGCGTCATGACGGGTGCGGTCTACAAGGCTGCGACCTCGGCACTCGATCAATTGGTGGGTCTGGCGATCAGCGACCCGCGATCGCCCTTCCATGCGCTGCAGGCCAACACGCTGGTGGTGAGCAACGGCCGCATCGGCTCGGCGCGCGGCGATGGCCCCGATGTCTCGATCGCCGAATTGCTCAAGAGCGTTGGTCGCGACCATATCGAGGCGACCGGCGACACCATGCCGGCCAATTCGACGGCCGAGGATCGCTACAAGAACTACACCACCATCGCCACGGCGCTGCCGCACACCGAAGGCGACTATTCCCGCTACTCCTGGTGCGCACATTTCATCGAGGTGCGCGTTGACGAGGATTTCGGCACGGTGCGCGTCTCGCGTGTGGTGTCGGCGCTGGATTCGGGCCGGCTCTACAATCCGAAACTGGCCGAAAGCCAGTGGAAGGGCGGCATCATCATGGGGATTGGCCAGGCGCTGCTGGAGGAAGGCATCGTCGACCGCCGCCACGGCCGCATCGTCAACGACAACCTCGCCGATTACCTCGTGCCGACTAACGCCGACATTCCCGATATCGAGGTGATCTCGGTCGGCATCCCCGATCTGCATTCCTCGGCCCTTGGCGGCAAGGGCGTCGGCGAAGTGGCCATCGTCGGCGTCGCGCCGGCGATAGCCAATGCGGTGTTCCATGCGACGGGGAAACGGATCAGGGATTTGCCGATCACGCTGGAGAAGCTGATCTGAGGTGGAAGCGGGTAATCTCCCCCCTTGCGGGGGAGATCGACCAGTTCGACCGCCTCGCCAACCTCCAGTGTCAGCCTACCACTCCAACCCGAACACCAATTTCCCGAAATGCAGGCCGCCGGCGGCCATGTGGGTGTAGGCTTCGGTTGCTTCATCAGGTGAAAACACCTTGTCGACGACCGGCTCGATCCCGGCTGCACCGATGGCACGGGCGGCGTCACGGAGGTCGGACACCGATCCGGTGTTGTTGCCGACCACCTTCAGCGCCTTGATGATGATCGGCAGCAGATTGACCGTGACCTCGGCGCCCGTGAGAAAACCGATGGTGAACAGCGTGCCGCCGGGCGCGGTGGCGTTGACCGCACGGGCAAAGGTGGCGGCGCCGCCGGTCTCGACGACGAGGCCCGCGCCGAGGCCGCCGGTCAGCTCCAGCACCTTGTCGTCCCAGTCTGACGTCGCTCGGTAGTTGATCAAATGATCGGCGCCGAGTGCCTTCGCCCGCTCCAGTTTCTCATCCGACGAGGAGGTGATGATGACGGTGGCGCCGAAGGCTTTCGCCAGTTGCAACGTGAAGATCGAGACGCCGCCGGTACCAAGCAGCACGACGACCGAGCCGGGCCCGACATTGGCGGCGCGGATCGCGTTCCAGGCGGTGGTGCCGGCGATCGGCAGCGTCGATGCCGCTTCGAAGGAGAGGTGCGCCGGGACCGGCACGAGCGCATTGGCCGGCAGCGCGACATATTCGGACAGCGACCCCGGCAGCGAGATGCCGCGCATCTGCCTCATTTCGTAAGGCCGCGGCGGACCGCCGATCCAGTTCGGCTTGGCATGCGCGATCACGCGATCGCCCGTGCTGAACGTCGTGACGCCATCGCCCAGCGCGACGATCTCGCCGGCGCCGTCGGCGACCGGGATGAGCGGAAAGGTCGGTCCGGGATAATTGCCGCTCGCCACCGCGACATCGACGAAATTGAGGCTCGCCGCACGCTGGCGGATCAACACCTCGCCGCGCTGCGGTTCGGGGGTGGCGACGATCGTGGCGCGGAAGGCGTCCAGCCTGGCCTGGCTGAGTTCGATGGCTTTCATGGTTTCACTCCTGTGTGACGATTGATGGGTTGAGTGAACCTATCTGCTGCGCTATCACTAGATAATTCTCGCCATTTACATTTGAGTATTGCGAATAATGCATCAATCACACGAGCCGGCGGCCCTTGCCGAAATGGCCGCCTTCGCGGCCATCGCCGAGGCGCGCTCCTTCACCAGGGCGGCGGCACGTGTTGGCCGCGACGCGACCATCCTGTCGCGGCGCCTGCAATCGCTGGAGGAGCGGCTGGGGGTAAGGCTGCTCCATCGCACGACGCGCAGCGTGTCGCTGACCGAAGCGGGCGCCGAATTCCTGGTGCGCGTGCGCGCCATCCTCGCGTCGGTCGACGAGGCCGAGGCAGCGGCTTCCGCCCATGCCGGCGGCGGCCCGCGCGGCCTGCTCAGGCTGGCGCTGCCCGGCACCTTCGGGCGCATGTGGATCGGCCCGCTGCTGCCGCAATTCCTGGCCGATTTTCCCGATGTCCGCATCGAGGCCGAATTCTCCAACCGCTTCGCCGATCTGGTCGCCGAGAATTTCGACGTCGCCGTGCGGCTCGGCGCGCTGGAGGATTCACGTCTGGTGGTGCGCAAAGTGGCGACGCGGCGCCGGCTGCTCTGCGCCGCTCCCTCTTATCTCGCCCGAAGCGGCACGCCGGGGACACCGCAGGCGTTGCTAGAACATTCCTGCCTGGGCTTCTCCGGCTTCCAGACCTTCCCGGCCTGGGAGATGATGGACCGCGAAGGCCGGCGCGCGCGCGTCGAGGTTTCCGGGCCGCTGGTCACCGACGATGCCGAGGTGCTGGTCGAGGCCGCCGTGCAAGGCGTCGGCCTGATGATGAGCACTGATTGGCTGGTCGGCCGCGAGCTCGCTGACGGACGGCTGGTGCCAGTGCTGGAGGACTGGACGCTGGCCGACGAAGGGGCGGTCTATGTCGTCATGCCCTCGGCCAAGGGACAAGCCGCCAAGACCCGCGCCTTCGCCGACTGGATCGCCAAGCGCTTTTCGCCGGAGCCGCCGTGGCGGGGATGAAGGGTGCCGCAACGCCCTCACTTCCCCTGCCCCTTCAAAAACTGCCCGAGCAGATCGACCGGCAGCGGGAACACCACCGTGGACGAACGCTCCCCGGCAATGTCGTGCAGCGCCTCGAAATAGCGCAGTTGCATGGCTTGCGGCTCGGCCGCCAGCATCCGCCCCGCTTCGACCAGCTTCGCCGCCGCCTGCTGCTCGCCCTCGGCGTTGATCACCTTGGCGCGCCGCAGCCGCTCGGCTTCCGCCTGCTTGGCGATGGCGCGGATCATGTTCTCGTTGAGGTCGACATGCTTGATCTCGACATTGGACACCTTGATGCCCCAGGCATCCGTGCGCTGGTCGAGGATCTCCTGGATGTCGCTGTTGAGCTTGTCGCGCTCGGCCAGCATTTCGTCGAGTTCGTGCTTGCCGAGCACCGAGCGCAGCGTGGTCTGCGCCAGCTGGTTCGTGGCCGCCATGAAATCCTCGACCTGGATGACCGCCCGCTCGGCGTCGACGATGCGGAAATAGAGCACCGCGTTGACCTTCACCGAGACGTTGTCGCGCGAAATCACGTCCTGCGGCGGCACGTCCTGCACCACCACCCGCAGATCGACCTTCACCATCTGCTGGACGAAGGGGACGAGAATGATGAGGCCGGGACCCTTGACCCCGGTGAAGCGGCCGAGCGTGAAGACCACGCCGCGCTGATATTCCCTGAGGATGCGGATGGCCGCGGACAGGAACATGATCACTATCAGCGCGACGACCAGATAGGCCACATAACCAATCATCATTGTCTTGCTCCATTCTGTCCCGCATCGCGCCGCCGCACGGTCAGCACCAGGTCGCTGATGTCGGTGACCTCGACGCTGTCGCCCGCCTCGATCGGCTCATCCGCCTTCGCCCGCCAGCGCTCGCCCAAGGCAAGCACATGGCCCTCGCCGCCCTGCCAGTCGAGGATCTCGGCCGGCACGCCGCGCATGGCCTCGCCACCGTCGCGCGGCGGGTTCCGGCGCACCGCCCAGACATAGGTGCCGGTCAGCAGCGCCAGCCCAAGCGTCAGTGCGGCGGCGGGACCGATGACGGCCCATGACATGGCAAAGCCTGGCCCCTCGACCCTCATCAGCATGGCGGCACCGAACACGAAGGCGGCCACGCCGCTGAGCCCAAGCACGACGGTGGGATTGAACGCCTCGATGACCAGGAAAGTGATGCCCAGCAGCATCAGGGCAAGGCCGGTATAGTTGATCGGCAAGAGATCGAGCGCATAAAGCCCGAGCACGAGGCAGATGGTGCCGACGACGCCGGGCGCCACGGCGCCTGGGCTGGTGAACTCGAAGACGATGCCGTAGACGCCGACCAGCATCAGGATGATGGCGGTGTTGGGGTCGGTGATGACGGCGAGCAGCCGGATGAACCAGCCGGGCTCCAGCGTCTCTACCGGTAGCCCTTTGGTGGCCAGAACCACTTTCTTGCCGGCCACATCGACCGTGCGGCCATCGGCCTGCTGCAACAGCTCGGTGGTGTCGCGGGCGACGAAGTCGATGACATGCTCCTTCAGCGCCGCATTGGCCGAAAGGCTCGCCGCCTCGCGCACCGCCTTCTCGCCCCAATCGCCATTGCGCCCGCGCAATTCGGCGAGCGAGCGGATCAGGGCGACGGCGTCGTTGGTCACCTTGGCCATCATCGCATCGCCGGCCGGCCGGCCGTTGGCATCCTTCTGGTCCTTGGCCGGGCCGTTGTCCTTCTCGCCGCCGGGAAGCGACGGCAGCCCGCCCATCTCGACCGGTGATGCAGCCCCGAGATTGGTGCCGGGCGCCATCGCCGCGACATGGGTGGCGTAGAGTATATAGGTGCCGGCGCTCGCCGCGTGGCCGCCGGCCGGCGCGACATAGCCGATGACCGGCACCGGCGAGGCCAGGATGTCGGCGATCATCTCGCGCATCGAAGTAACCAGCCCGCCGGGCGTGTCGAGCTTCAGGATGAGGACCGCGGCGTCCCGCCGGGCGGCGACGTCAAGCACTTCCTCGAGTTGCCTGGTGCTTGCCGGCCCGATGGCGCCGTCGATGGCGACGCTCAACGCAAGCCTCTCGCCCTCGGCCGAAGGGAAGGGAGAAACGACAGCCGCGACGACAAGGGTCACGGCAAGAAGGGCCACCCGCGCGAAGGACACGCTCAACGCTCCATGGACTCAATATGGGTTCCATTTCAGCGAAGTCCATGAGGGGAATGGTGGCAATGATTGGCGAACGCGGCTGAGCGCAATTTCCCCGCTCTAGGGGGAGATTGGCGGCTTCGGCGGTCAGAATTTATAGGCCACGCCGATCCGCAGATCATGCGTCGTCAGGTCGACCGCATCCGGGTTTAGAGGAGCACCATTAACCAAGGAGTGGCGCACAGAAGTGTGGCGGCCGAAATCGGCGAACCGGTATTCGCCGCGAACCAGCCAATTGTCGGTAACCGCGTATTCGGCGCCGGCGCCAAGTGTATAGCCTGCGACTGTGCCCTTGACGTCGGCGTAAGGTGTGCTGCCGGGAAGGTTCACGGTGGTGTGCTTGTAGCTTGCCACCGCCAGGCCACCGGTGACAAAGGGAAGCCACCGATCCACCGCATAGCCGGCTCTCAGGCGTAGCGAGCCGACCGTATCCAGTTTGAGTTCACCGCCAAAGGCCGGGTCATCGACACCAAGCGCTCGATAATGCGTCGTGTCCTTCACGCCGGCAAAGCTGTAGTCACCCTCGATGCCAAGAACAAGCCCGCTATCGAACTGATGATTGACGCCGGCATACAGGCCGCCGAACCCACCCGACGGATTGTATCCCCAGCCGTAGTCGTCGAAGCTGCCCGGGGCAAAGGTCTGGCCCACCCTTGCATTTGCCCATGCATATCCGGCCTGTGCGCCGATATAGGCTCCGGACCAGTTGTAGGTGGTGTCACCCGGCAGAACCACGTTGGTGTCCGCTGCCGACGCCATACCGACAGGCGTGATGACCGCCATGGCAAGAAGAATGGTTTTCATCGTTTGTATGTTGCCCCGAAATATTGCGTTGCCCGCGCCGAAAAAGCCGGCGCGGGGTATTGTTCGGCCTTGTGGATCAGAACTTGTAGCTGAGGCCGACCCGGACATCGTGCGTCTGGAGATCGACGCTCGTCACCGTCGGAAGACCGGCTGCCAACGAGAGGTCCTGGCTGCCGAAATCGGAGTAGCGGTATTCGGCCCGCGCGATCCATCTGTCGGTGAAGGCATGCTCGATTCCGGCGCCAACCGTCCAGCCGACATGGCTCTCGTCGTGGAACGGTATTTCACCGCCGGGGCCGGCGCTGATCGCGGTCACTTCATATTTGGCCGCGGCCACGCCGGCGGTAATGTAGGGCAAGGTCCGGTCGAACGCATAGCCCGCCCGCAGCCGCGCCGATCCCTGCCATTTGAGTTCGCTCTTGAGCAATGTGGTGACGCCACCGCCGCCGGTGTCGACAGGTGTCAGTCCATCGGCATTGCTGTAGGCGATATCAGCCTCGGCGCCGATCACGAAGTTGTTCGCCATCTGGTAGTTGGCGCCGATATGGATGCCGCCGACAAAACCGTCCGGATCAAGCGGCACGTTGAGGTCGGATCCGCCGCCGAAGCCGCCGCCGGCGATGAAGAGATTGGATTTTCCGGCCGCGTAGCCGGCATCGACGCCGGCATAGAGGCCGGACCAGTCGTAGCCGGCAACAGGCGAAACCTCATTGATGTCGGCCGCGCAGGCCATGCCGACAGGCCCGAGAATGAAGACTGTCGCGAGAAGAAGGGTTTTCATTTGTTTGTCTGCCGCCCCAAGGGTTATGGTCCCGCGCGAAATGCGTCGCGGAGATCCAGCTGTTGTCGCGTCCCCGGTGTTGCATTGTCCGCCGGTCCCGTCTTGGGCTGGGCCGCACCTGAATTGTCCTGGAGAGCACTGCAATGCTTTCTCGGTCGGTGTGGCCATTCGGCCTCAGTCGATCGGTGGCCTGTGTTCGGCGGCGAGCGGCTTTAGCCTATTGAGGCCTGAACCGCCAGCGGCGTACCTATGTCCGAGACGAGTTTGACGAGATCGGCTTGGCGTCTCGTACCGGTTTTGGCGAAGATACGGTTGAGATGCGTTTTCAGCGTGTTTTCGCCGATGCCGAGAGACGACGCGCTCTTCGAGGCGGACAATCCGCTGCCGATGCGCAACAGGACCCGCGCCTCCGCCGGCGTAAGGTCGAACAAGGTGGTGAGAACGGCCTCGGGGAGCGGGGAAGAGGACGTCGTCGTCGACACGAAGACGGCGGCACATGCGGGCTGGAAAGCGGCGCGAGCCGTTCCCTCGCTCAACGGCAGCACATAGGCCACGGCGGGCGGCTGGCCCGGGGCCGAAATGGGCAGGCCAATGCCGCGGGAGCCAAGCAGAAAATCCGCGCTCGCCGCGCTGGCGATCGCTTCCAGCAGGGCGCGGGCCACCGCCGGATTTTGAACCTGGAGCACACCGTTCCTCGAAAGAATGGGGCCTTGCGCGGAAAACATCCGTTCGGCGGCGCCATTGGCGTGGAGGATCGCTCCACTGGCTCCAGTCAGGACAACAGGCACCGCCAGATGGTCGAGTGCCTGGCGGTAGAGATTGGCGGTGACGCGGCTCTGATCGAGCAGATCTCCGATCAGCGACGCACGGCGCAGATGCGGCGAGAGCAACGCCAGGAAACGCTGATCCTCGGCTGATATGGCCTCCCTGCTGGCTCGCGTGGTGCAACCCATCAGCCCGATCCGGTCCGACGTATGGACGAATTTGGTGATGCAGCCTTCGCGCAGTCCCTGCGGTTTGGCCCAATTCTGAAAAAACGGAGTCTGCTGGAGCTCGGCTTCGCTCATCTGCGACAGCGTCGCGACAGGACTGTCGACGTCGCCGACGACCGCAGCCTTCAGCCCGGGAATCGTGTCGAAATCATAGTCCTCCTGGAGCACGCGCATCTGCTCGGGATCCCAGGGCGATTGGGCCGCGAAGCGGCCTTGATTGCCGGCGGTGCTGGCAAGCGCGATGGTGGTATAGGCCGCATCGACAGCCCCGGTGATCCGGATCATCACCCCGGCCCAACCGTCGGGGTCCAGGACGCAATCATAGATATCGCCAATGATCGAACAGAGAACTTCGCTGCTCAGCCTCTCCACACGCCCCCCATTTTGCTCCGATCTCGCCTCGAAGGAATTTGTAGCGTCATACTTTCAGGTGACGCCACGCGCGGTTGATCTCGATTAAGGATTTGAATTCGATCAAGTTGATACTGGCGGCTATTGTCGCTGGTTATTCTTGGAATGGGAAGCATCGCGCTCAATATATTAGAGTTAGCGAATACATATCGGGTTGCACCATTGTCACAAAAGACGGTCTTTTCATCCGCTCAGTTGCCATCGCATCTCAGCGAACGAGATCGGTTTTCCCTCTGGCAGGACATCCATGTTGCGGAGATATGGTCGGTCGAATATGGCACATCGGAAAACCTGCCCTTCCAAGCCTCGATCGAAGCCACGGCCGTGGGAGAACTGGTTCTTGGCCAGATGTCCGGAACAATCAAGCATGCGACGAGGAAGGCGAGCAACATCGCCGACGACGACAATGACGGATACCTGCTGCTGATCAACAAGGCCGACACCCTGTTGTCCGGGGCCCAGGCCGGCCGCGAATACGGCGTCGGTCGGGGCGAAGCGGTCCTGGTTACGGCAGCGGAAGCGCTGAAAATGGGCGGTGCCGACTGGAATGTCTGGACGAACGTGGTCGTTCCGCGCGCCATCCTCACACAGGCCTTCCCGCAGATCGACGACAGGCTGGCATTAAAGATAGGCGCCGAAAACGAAGCGCTCGATCTCCTCAAGCGTTATTGCCAGCTGCTTGAAGCTGGCCGCCCCCTCGCCTCGCCAGATCTCATAGCACACGCGACGGAAACGATCGTCGATTTGATCGGCCTGGTGACCGGCGCGAAAGGCCAGCGCGCCGAACTGGCCGGCCTCCGGGGCCTGCGAGCCGCCCGCCTGCAGGCGATCATGGCCAAGATCGCCGACAATTTCGCCGACCCCGGCATCTCCGCCCAAGGCCTCGCACAAGAACTTGGCCTGTCGGCGCGCTACGTCCACGATCTCCTTCAGGAGACCGGCACCAGCTTCACCGAGCGCGTCCTCGAATTGCGCTTGCAGCGGGCCCACAAGATGCTCTCGCAAAGACACAATGACGACATGCGGGTCAGCGACATCGCCATGATAAGCGGGTTCAGCGATGTGTCCTATTTCAATCGCTGCTTTCGCCGCCGGTTTGGCCATACGCCGACGAGCGCCAGATAGGGATGGGCTCCTGCTGTAGTCCGCAGGCCCACCTGCGCGATTGCACCGAACTGCCACAGTGCGCACAAAATGGACTGCTGTTCACCCCAGTCCAATTCCAGTGCGGCCCAGCCCAAGACAATTTCTATCCGCGATGCGATGTCGGCCTCAGGGCGAAACGACCGTAATGTGAGGGGACTGAATGCCGCAGAATGGTTTGGGGTGCCGCAAGGCGAAGGCGTTAAAATGTCTGGCGCTGGCATCGACGGCGCTGATCGGTGTTGGCCAGCCGATCGCCGCCACGGCTGCCGAGATCTGGACCGGCGCTGCTTCGACGGACTGGTTTACCGCGGGAAACTGGAACCCTGGGTCGGTGCCGACAGCGGCGGACGACGTTTCTCTCGATCCGACATTCCCCCACCCGGCCGTGATCAATGCGCCAAATGCGGCCGCGCACTACCTGTTTGTCGGCACCATTGCGAGCTACTCGGGCTCGCTGACCATCACGAGCGGCGGCACGCTCGCCGACACCGCCGGCTTTCTCGGCTACGCTTCTGACGCGAACGGCAGCGTGAGCGTCGTTGGCGCGGATGCGCTCTGGAGCAACAGTTCGGACCTCTTCCTTGCCTTGGGCACCAACAGCACCGGCACCTTGACGATCTCAAAAGGCGGCGCTGTGAGCGACACCGTGGGTCATGTCGGCTTCGGTTATGGCACCGGCACCGTGACCGTCGATGGGGCCGGCTCGACCTGGACCAACAGTGGAGACCTGTATGTCGCCGAATTCGGTGTCGGCACGCTTGATATCACCAAGGGCGGCGTGGTCAGCAATGCCGTGGGCACCATCGGTTGGCATCCGGGCTCCAGCGGTACGGTGACGGTCGATGGTACGGACTCCACCTGGACAAACAGTTCCAACCTGTTCGTCGGCGACCAGGGCAAGGGTGCGCTGATGGTCACGAACGGCGGCGCGGTCAGCAACCTGAGCGGCATCGTGGGCAACCTGGTGGGCTCGACCGGCACGGCGACCGTCGATGGTGCCGGCTCGACCTGGGCCAACGGAGCCCTCGCGGTCGGCAACGCTGGCTTTGGCGTGCTGACGGTCACGAATGGCGGCGCGATCACCAGTTCGGTGGGTTATGCGGGCTATGCCGCAGGCTCCAGCGGCATGGTGACGGTCGATGGCTCGACCTGGACAAACAGTTCCAATCTGTTCATCGGCGATCAGGGCAAGGGTGCGCTGACGGTCACGAACGGCGGCGCGGTAAGCAACGCCCTGGGCTATGTTGGCGACTTCGCGGGCTCGACCGGCACGGTGTTCGTCGATGGGGCCGGCTCGACCTGGAGCAATGCCTCCGATCTCTATGTTGGCAATCTCGGCGCGGGCGCTCTGGCAATCACCCACGGCGGCGCGGTAAGCAACGCCTCGGGGACTGTTGGCGCGAAGGCGGGCTCGACCGGCATGGTGTTCGTCGACGGAAAGAAGTCGACCTGGACAAACAGCGGCACGCTGATCGTCGGCGGTCTCGGCGCCGGCACGCTGTCAATCTCGGGCGGCGGCACGGTCGACAGCGGTTCGAGCTATATTGGCTACAGTGCTGCCTCGAACGGCACCGCGATTGTCGACGGCACGGGCTCTAAATGGACCAGCAGCGGGAATCTTTTCGTTGTCGGCCAGAGCGGGACTGGCACATTGACCATTTCGAACGGGGGCGCTGTCGACAGCGTCTTGGGCTATGTCGGCAACTACTCCGTCGGCACCGCTTTGGTCACCGGGGCGGGTTCTACATGGAACAGCAGTTCGGCTCTCTATGTCGGCGTCAGCGGCGGCGGTGTCGGCACGCTGACGATCCAGGGCGGCACGGTGAAAAACACTGTCGGCCACCTGGGGAACTCGGTCGGCTCCACCGGTACGGTGATCGTCGACGGCGCGGGCTCGAGCTGGATCAACAGCTCGGCCCTGTCCGTCGGCACCGCGGGTACCGGCACGCTGGCCATCTCAAATGGGGGAAGCGTCAAGAGCGCTGCCGCAACGGTTGGCGGCGTCGCTACAGGAATGGGTCTGGTGACCGTGGCTGGTGCGAATTCGATTTGGGCCAATAGCGGCGACCTCTATCTCGGCAACCTCGGAACCGGCACACTGAATGTCTTGAATGGCGGCACGGTCACCAATGCCTGGGGCTATGTCGGCTACAATCCAGGCTCGACCGGCACGGCGACGGTCAACGGAGCTGGCGCGACCTGGACCAGCAGCGCCGGCCTGACGGTTGGCCTCGACGGTGCGGGCACATTGACGATTTCGAACGGCGGCATCGTTTCAGCCGCGGGTATCGTCACTATTGCCAGCCAGGCGGCCTCCTCGGGCACGCTCAACATCGGCGGCGCGACCGGTGCGGCTGCGCTGGCGCCGGGCTTGCTCAATGCCGCGAGCGTGCAATTCGGATCGGGCGACGGCACAATCAACTTCAATCATACCGACACGAACTACGCCTTCGCCCTGGCGATCGGCGGCGCCGGCACGATTAACCAGATCGCCGGCACGACGAACCTGACGGCGGATTCGAGCGGCTTCACCGGCGCCACCTACGTGGTCGGCGGACGGCTGGCCGTGAACGGTTCGCTGGCTAGCTCGCTGGTGACGGTCTCCGGCGGCATATTGAGCGGCAACGGCACAGTCGGCGGCATCGTCGCAAAGTCGGGCGGCATCATCGCGCCGGGCAATTCGATCGGCACGCTCCATGTCGCGGGAAATGTCGACCAGGCGGCGGGCTCGATCTACCAGGTCGAGCTGACCTCGACCGGCCAGTCCGATCTCATCATGGCGACGGGAACGGCGACGATCGCCGACGGCGCTGTCCTCGACGTGGTCAAGACGGACGCAGCGCCTTATGTGCTGGGCACGCACTACACCGTGCTGCAAGCCGATACGGGCGTCACCGGCACCTATACGCTGACCGGAGCCGGCCCCTTCGTCGGCCTTGTCGCCAATTACGACCCGAAGCATGTCTATCTCGATGTGGTGCAGGCAAAGACCTTCGCCGCCGTCGGCCTGACGCCCAACCAGATCGCCACCGGCGGCGGCGCGGAAAGTCTTGGCAGCGGCAATACGCTGTTCGATGCCATCTTTGCATTGCCGAGCGAAGCCGCTGCCCAGGACGCTTTCGACCAGCTTTCCGGCGAGATCCACGCTTCGGCCAAGGGCATGCTGGTCGAGGACAGCCGCTTCGTGCGCGACGCCGCGACTTCCCGAATCCGTGCGGCCTTCGGCGATGCCGGCACGGCTGCCCTCCCGGTCATGGCCTATGGCGAAGGCGGGCCGGAAATGGTCGCCGCCGACACCGACCGCTTTGCCGTCTGGGGCCAGGCCTTCGGCTCCTGGGGCAAGACCGACAGCGACGGCAATGCCGCCGCCTTCGATCGATCGACCGGCGGCCTGCTGGCCGGCGCCGACACGCTGGTCGGCGGCTGGCGCGTCGGCGTTCTCGGCGGCTACAGCCATTCCTCATTCGATGCCGACGCGCGCCAATCCTCCGGCAAGAGCGACAGCTACCATCTCGGTCTCTATGGCGGCACCAACTGGGGCGCCATCGCTTTCCGCACCGGCGCCGCCTACTCTTGGAGCAGCCTCTCGACGCATCGCTCCGTCGTTTTTAACGGCTTCACGGATGGGCTGTCGGCCGACTACGATGCCAGCACCGCGCAAATCTTCGGCGAACTCGCCTACAAGGCCGAGACTGGCGGCGGCTTCAAGTTCGAGCCGTTCGCCAACTTTGCTTATGTCAGCGTCCACACCGACGGTTTCACCGAGACGGGCGGCCCAGCCGCACTCACCAGCCAGGGCCGCACCGCCGACGCCACCTTCACCACGCTCGGCTTGCGAGGCTCGACCGACTTCATGCTTGGCGGCATCGGCGCCACCGCGCGCGGCACGCTTGGCTGGCGCCATGCCTTCGGCGATGTCACGCCGACCTCCAGTTTTGCCTTCGCCGGCGGCGACGCCTTCACCATCGCCGGCGTGCCGATCGCCAAGGACAGCGCGCTAGTCGAGGCAGGGGTCGATCTGCCGCTTGCCTCCAACGCCACGCTCGGCCTGTCCTACACCGGCCAGTTCGGCGGCGGAGCGGTCGACAATGGCGCCAAGGCAAACCTCAGCGTAAAATTCTGACGAGAAAAACAGCGAACGTATTTCGGCCGGATCGAGGCAATGCTCGCTGACGGCGGGGGCGAACGCTGAACCACTTTTCGCGCGTTCGCCTGCCCGCTACCCCTACTCCGGCGACGGCACCGGCGGCTTCGACGTCAGCGCCGTGCCGGCGGCAGCGACGATGACGGCGGCGATGCCGGCCAGTTGCGGTGCGGTCAGGCTCTCGTGCAGGAACAGGAAGCCGGCGAGCGCGCCCAGCCCCGGCTCCAGGCAGGTCAGCGTGCCGTAGATGCGGGCCGGCATGCGGGTCAGCGCCACCATCTCCAGCCAGAACGGCAGCGCGCTGGAGAACAGGCCGACAAGCAATGCGCTGACCAGGATCGATGGCGAAAGCAGTCCCACGCCGGCCTCGGCCACGCCGAAGGGCAACACCAGAACGGCGGCGATCGCCATGCCGTAGGCGGTCGTGCGCGAGCCGAGTTCCGCGCCGGCCTTCTGGGCAAGCACGATGTACAGCGCCCAGAAGCCGCCGGCCGCCAGTGCCAGCACCACCCCCACCGGGTCAAGCGGCTGCAGCGAACGGATGAACGGCGACAACAGCACGATGCCGGCGACCGCAAGCGCGATCCAGGCAAAATCGCTGGCGCGCCGCGAGGTCAGCGTCGCCACCAGCAGCGGGCCGGAGAATTCCAGCGCCACGGCTACGCCGAGCGGAATCCTGGCAAGTGCCGCGTAGAACAAGAGGTTGAGTGCTGCGAGCGTCACCCCATAGGCGATGAGCCACGGCAAGGTGGCGCGCGAAGGCCGCATCTGCCAGGGCCGCAGCACCGCGATCAGCATCAGCGCGCCGACGACGAGCCTGAGCGTCGTCGTGCCCTGTGCGCCGATCACCGGGAACAAGGTCTTGGCGAAGGTGGCGCCGATCTGGATCGACACCATGGCGCCCATCAGCGCCGCGACAGGCAAAGGCGCCGCTTCGCGACTGGCAACCGGCGTCGATGTCAATTGACTTCATCCTCCCATGCCGCCCGGCGAAAACCTTCCCGGAGCATGGCAATAGGGTGAACCGGCCCGCCTGTCGTGAGGCAGCGCGGAGGCGTTGATAAGGGCACAGCCAGCCTGGCGGGCCGCCCGTTTTCATCAGCGCGCCCGTCTTGATGCCAAGTTCAGACGACAATCACGGTTCAGCATGGCCCCCCTTTGGTCACTGCGCCGCCGCCTTCGACGCCAGCCGTGGCCCGGTCTTGACGTCGACTATTTCGGGCCTGCCGCTGTCGACCGTGCCGTCCCAACCGCCGCCGAGCGCCTTGTTGAGGGCGATGTAGTTGGTCGCCAGGAGGACGCGGCTTTGCAGCAGCGAGTCTTCGGCGGAATAGAGCGAGCGCTGCGCGTCGAGCACATCGAGAAGGCTGGTCTCGCCGGCCTTGTAGAGCGTGCCTTCGAGACTCGCCGCCTCGCCGTAGGATTTCGCCGACGAGGCAAGCTTGCCGATCCGGATGCGCTCCTGCGCCATCAGCACCAGCGCATTCTCCACATCTTCCAGCGCGGTCAGCACAGAAGCCCGGTAGGCGATGAAATACTGGTCGCGCTGCGCCCGGGCGACGTCGGCCGCCGCTTGCAGCTGGCCGGCGTTGAACAGCGGCACGCTGAGCGTCGGCCCGAAGGACCAGCCGATCGACGAATTCTTGCCGAGATCGCCGAGATTGAGGGCCGCCGTGCTGATGTTTCCCGTCAGGCTGACCGACGGATAACGCGCCGCTTCTGCCTGGCCGACCTTGGCGGTGTATTGCGCGTATTGCCGCTCAGCCATGAGGACGTCGGGGCGCGACAGCAGGATGTCGGCGGGAATCCCGGTCGGCATCGGCAGGCGCGGCGACGGGATCGGCTTGCTGCGCTTCAGCCGCTCGCTGAGTGCCGCCGGCGGCCGGCCGGTCAGCACCGACAGACGATGCACGGCCTCGGCATAGCTTGCTTCCAGCGTCGGCACCGAGGCCTCGGTGCTGGCCGCCTGCCCCATCGCCTTGGCGACGTCAGCGGCCGTCGCCGACCCTGCCAGCGCCATGGTGCGGGTGAGTGCGGCGGTCTGCCGCTGCGACACGGCCGAGCGCCGGGCGAGCGCGATCCGGGCCTGGTAACCGCGCGCCTGGGTGTAAGTGGATGCGACATCGCCAACCAGGGTCAAAAGCGTCGAGCGCAATTCCTGCTCGGACGCATCCACACCATAGCGCGCGGCCTCGACGCCCCTGCGGTTGGCGCCGAACAGGTCAAGTTCCCAGCTCGCCTCGAAGCCGGCCTGATACTCGGTGTAGGTGGCATTGCTGCCCGTCGTTGTATCGGCCGACTTGTTGCGGGTGACCGATCCGGATCCGTCCACGGATGGCAGCAATGTGGCGGCGGTCTGGCGATAGCTGGCGCGGGCCTCGCGGATCTTGGCCTTCGCGGTGGCGACGTCGAGATTGCCGGCAACCGCTTCCTCGACAAGCGTGTCGAGCTGCGGATCGCGCAGCCGCTGCCACCATCGCGACAGTTGCGCCGGCTGGACGGATTTCGTCGGCCTCTCACCGCTCCAGTTCGCCGGCATCGCCAGGATGGGCGTCCGATAGTCCGGGCCGACGACGCATCCTGCGAGCAAAACTGCCGTTATCATGGGCACGAAGAGCCGCCCCGCGGCCACCGGGCCACGTTCCAAACCTGTCATGTAAAGTTTCCTATTGCTGGTTGGCCGTCACCGGCGCCTCGCCCGTACCTTGTCCGGTATCTGGCCCAGTACTTGGTCCAGTACTTGGTTTGGCCGCCCTGCCCTTGAAGATCCGCCGCACCGTGACGAACAGCAGCGGCACCAGGAAGACGCCGATCACCGTCGCCGCGATCATGCCGCCCATGACGCCGATGCCGACCGAGTTCTGCGCCCCGGAGCCGGCGCCGCTGGCGATGGCGAGCGGGGTGACACCGAGGATGAAAGCCAGCGACGTCATCAGGATCGGCCGCAACCGTTGTCGCGCTGCCTCCAGTGTCGCCTCGACCAGCCCCATGCCGGCTGTCTGTCGCTCGATGGCGAACTCGACGATCAGGATGGCGTTCTTGGCGGCAAGGCCGATCGTGGTCAGCAGGCCGACCTTGAAATAGACGTCGTTGGTCTGGCCGAACAGCGTGGCCGCCGCCAGCGCGCCGAAGATGCCGATCGGCACCGAGAGCATGACCGCGAACGGGATCGACCAGCTTTCATAAAGGGCGGCCAGGCACAGGAACACGACCAGCGCCGAGATCGCGTAGAGCGACAGCGCCTGGTTGCCGGAAAGCCGCTCCTGGTGCGACAGCCCGGTCCATTCG
This sequence comes from Mesorhizobium sp. B1-1-7, assembly GCF_006442705.1. Lineage (NCBI taxonomy): Bacteria > Pseudomonadati > Pseudomonadota > Alphaproteobacteria > Hyphomicrobiales > Phyllobacteriaceae > Mesorhizobium > Mesorhizobium sp. B1-1-7. Next base: position 53,450 of record NZ_VFWQ01000028.1, read on the forward strand.
TGGGAATATCCGGCGGGCAGTTGCGCCATCAGCCTGTCGATCTCGTCCATCGCCGCGCCGGAGCTGATGCCCGTGGCCGCCGCACCCTGGATCTCGACCGCCGCCGAGCCATTGTAGCGCTCGAGCCGGGGCGAGCCGAATGTCCAGTGGCTGGAGGCGAAGGCCGAGAACGGCACCATGGCGCCGCTGGCATTGCGGACCTGCCATTTGTCGAGGTCTTCCGGCTGCATGCGGAAGTTCGCATCCGACTGCATATAGACCGGCTTCACCCGCCCACGATCGATGAAATCGTTGACGTAGTCGCTGCCCCAGGCGCTCGACAGCGTGTTGTTGATGTCGGCGAGGCTGACGCCCAGCGCACTTGCCTTTTCCTGGTCGATGTCGACCGAGAATTGCGGCTGGTCCTCCTGGCCATTGGGCCGAGTGTTGGCGAGCAGCTTGCTTTGCCCGGCCAAGGCCAGGAGCTGGTTGCGCGTCTGGATCAACGCGTCATGGCCGGCGCCGTTGACGTCCTGCAGGTAGAAGTCGAAGCCGTTGGTGTTGCCAAAACCCTGGATGGCGGGAGGGGCAAGCGCGAAGACCTGCGCGTCCCTGATCTTGGAGAAGGCGCCCATGGCGCGGCCGGCGATCGCCTGCGCCGCCGAGGCCGCCGTTTTGCGCTGGCTGAAATCCTTCAGCCGCACGAAACCGATGCCGACATTCTGCCCGGCGCCGCCGAAGCCGAAGCCGGAGGCGGTGAAGACGCCCTCGACGGCGTCCTTTTCGTCATTGAGATAGTGGTCGGTCACTTGCTTCAGCACGCGCTCGGTGCGGTCCTGCGTGGCGCCGACCGGCAGCTGCACGCTGGTGATCAGGATGCCCTGGTCCTCTTCCGGCAGGAACGAGCTCGGCAGCCGGGCGAACATCCAGCCCATGGCGACGACGATGGCGAGGAAGACGGCAAGAAAGCGCCAAGACCGGTTGATGATGCCGTGCGAGCCGTCGCGATAGGCCGTCGTGCCGCGGTCGAAGGTGCGGTTGAACCAGCCGAACGGGCCGGTCTGCGTCGCGTGGTCCTTGGGTGGCCGCAGGATCGTGGCGCAAAGCGCCGGCGTCAGCACCAGTGCCACCAGCACCGAGAGCACCATGGCCGAGACGATGGTCACCGAGAACTGACGGTAGATGATGCCGGTCGAGCCGCCGAAGAAGGCCATCGGCACGAACACGGCCGACAGCACGGTGGCGATGCCGATCAGCGCGCCGGTGATCTCGTGCATCGATTTTCGCGTCGCTTCTTTGGGCGGCAGTCCTTCCTCCGCCATGACGCGCTCGACATTCTCGACCACGACGATGGCGTCGTCGACCAGGAGGCCGATGGCCAGCACCATCGCGAACATGGTCAGCGTGTTGACCGAATAGCCGAATAGGGACAACACCCCGAACGTGCCGAGCAGCACCACCGGCACGGCGATGGTCGGGATGATGGTGGCGCGCAAATTCTGCAGGAAGATGAACATCACCAGGAACACCAGCACGATCGCCTCGGCCAGCGTCTTGACCACCTCCTCGATCGACAGCCGCACGAAGGGCGAGGTGTCGTAGGGGTAGACGACCTCGACGCCTTGCGGGAAGGTCGAGCTCAGCCGGTTGATCGTCGTGCGCACCGCTTCCGCCGTGCTGATGGCGTTGGCGCCCGTCGCCAGGTTGACGGCGACACCCGCCGCCGGCTTGCCGTTGTAATTGGCCTGCGTCGTGTAGCTTTCGGCGCCAAGCTCGACGGTGGCGACGTCGTTGAGGCGCACCAGCGAGCCGTCGGTCTGGCTCTTCAGGATGATGTTGCGAAACTGTTCGGCGGTCTGCAGCCGGCTTTTGGCCGTCACCGTGGCGTTGAGCTGCTGGCCCTTGCGCGCCGGCAGGCCGCCGAGCTGGCCGGCCGACACCTGCGTGTTCTGCGCCTCGATGGCGGTTGCCACGTCGTTCGGCATCAAGGCGTATTTGGCGAGCTTGTCGGGGTCGAGCCAGATGCGCATGGCATAGCCGGAACCGAAAAGCTGCGTCGAGCCGACGCCTTCGACGCGCTTCAGCGTGTCGTTGACGGTGGCGTCGACATAGTCGGCGAGATCGGTCGAGTTCATCTTGCCGTCGCTGGAGACGAAGCCGATGACCATCAGGAAGCCGGTCGAGGATTTGGAGACGGTGATGCCGTTGCTCTGCACCACTTGCGGCAGCTGCGACTGCACCAGCTGCAGCTTGTTCTGCGTCTGCACCTGTGCGGTGTCGGGATCGGCGGAGCTGGTGAAGGTCAGCGTGATCGAGGCCGAGCCGGTCGAGGTCGAGGTCGCCGTCATGTAGTCGAGATTGTCGATGCCGGTCATGCCTTGCTCGATGACCTTAGTCACCGAATTCTCCACCGTCTGCGCATCGGCGCCCGGATAGGTGGCGCTGATGTTGACCGTGGTCGGCGCGATCTGCGGATATTGCGAGATCGGCAGCGTGGTGAGCGCCAGAAGGCCGCCCAGCATGATCACGATGGCGATCACCCATGCGAAGATCGGCCGGTTGATGAAGAATAGTGACATCGCTCAGTTCCCGGTCGACTGGTTACTGGCGGTCTTGGATGCGGCGGGCACGGCCGATGTTTGCCCGCGGTCCTTGATCTCGCCGGTCGCCTCGTCGATCGTCACCTCGACGCCCGTGGCATCGCCGCCGGGGCGTACCAGTTGCATGCCCTCGACGATGACACGGTCGCCGTCGCCGACGCCGGAATCCACCAGCCAGTTGTTGCCGACGCTGTTGCGCACCGCGAGCACACGTGTCTCGACCTTGCCCGCCGCGTCGATCACCATTGCCGTCGCCTCGCTCTTGGTGTTGCGGCTGACGCCGCGCTGCGGCACCAGGAAACTGTTCTGGGCAACGCCCTCCTCGACCAGCGCGCGCACATACATGCCCGGCAAAAGCAGGCGGTCCGGGTTGGGGAACTCGGCGCGAAGCGCGAAGGTGCCGGTGGTCTGATCGACATTGGCGCCGGCGAATTCCAGCTTGCCGGTCTGCTGATAGATGGTGCCGTTCTCGAGCTTCAGCTTGACGCTGACATTGGGGCCGCTGAACTTCAGCCGCCCTTCCGAGATCGCCTGGCGCAAATTGAGCAGGTTGGTGCTCGACTGCGTGACGTCGACATTGATCGGATCGAGCGAACGGATCGTGGTCAGCACCGTTTCCTGGTTAGCGGTGACCAAGGCACCCGGCGTCAGCGTCGACTTGTCGATCCGGCCGGCGATCGGCGCCGTGATCGAGGTGCGGTCGAGGCTGATGCGCGCGGTCTCCGCACTGGCCTTTGCCGACGCCACATCGGCCTGGGCCTGCGCCAGCGTGGCGGCAGCATCGTCATAATCCTGTTTGGAAACAACGTTCTGCTTCAAAAGGCCGGCATAGCGGTCGAACTTGGCCTGCGCGGTCGGCACTGCCGCTTCCGCCTTCTGCTGCGACGCCACCGCGCTGTCATAGGCTGCCTTGTAGCTGGCCGGGTCGATGAGGTAGAGCGGCTGCCCGACCACCACTTCGGCGCCTTCCTTGAACAGACGCTGCTGGATGATGCCGTCCACTTGCGGGCGCACCTCGGCGATCAGCGAAGCGGCCGTGCGCCCCGGCAATTCGGCGGTGATGGCAACCGACTGCGGATGCAGCGTGACGACGCCGACTTCCGGTTTGCCGACGCCGCCCATGCCGGCGGGGGTCTTGCTCTGCTCCTGCGAACAGGCCGCCAGGACAAGGGTGGCGGCGAGCACCGCCGTCCACGGCGCGAGCCGGCGGGTCTTTGCCGACAAAGCGGACTGGCTAGGCTTGAGATGCATGGCCTCGATCTTTCGCTGGAGTTGCTGTAGCTTGAAGCTCCGGATCGCGGGAGCGGCGGAGAGTGCGTGCCGGCATGGGCAAGTTTGGTCGCCCGGTCATGGCGATCGAGACGATGGGCCACGCCGGCGTGCGGGGGGCGTCGAGCAGTGCTTCGAAGCGGCCCATGTCGCGCTCCTTCTCCGCGGCCGGAGCGTACCCGAAGATCGGGGATCCGGACGAGATGCCCACCGACCCCATTATGCCCATCGACGAGAGTATGCCAACCCTCGCCCATGTCTTACGCGATCTTGCGGTCATGATGTCCGTGGCTATCGGGCTGCTGTGAAAGCGGCAGCGACAGCCGCCAGGCTGCGAAGCTCAGGCGGATCGCGCCCTTCAGCGTATCGACCGGCAGGACTGGCGGCATGGCATGGTTGGCGCGCTGGCCGAGCGAGAATCGCGGGCTCATCGATGCCATCAGCCGCAGCATCATCATGGCTTCCCACATTGCCGTGCTTCCATTTTTTGCTTTGAAACGGTGGGATGGTGCGGCCGCCATCCCTTGAAAAAACCGGCCGGCCCGAGAACGGGTTGGGTACCGGGCCGGCCGGCGCGGCCGGTCAGGGTTCAGCCATTCCCGGGCTGGGGTGGCGGAAGCTGTCCGCCCTGGTCGGGCGGCCCTCCTGGTCCGGCTGCGTCATCCGGCGGGCCGCCCCAGGGACCGGGGGGTGGTCCGTGGGGGCGTTCCGCCGAAGCGAGGATTTCGAGCTGTTCGGGGGTGAGCTTGGTGCGCAGCTCGGCGATCGCGTCCTTCAGCTTGGCGGCCGAAGCCGCGCGCGCCGTGACCTCGTCGGCCAGTCTTTCCTGGAAGGCGAAGGCATCGGCCTTGCCGCCCGGACCCGCATCGGGACCCTTGACATCTGGACCCTTGGCCTCGGGCCCGCCGGCATCAGGACCGCCAGTGGCACCGGGGCCACGATCATGCCGTGGCGGGGTCAGCACGGCTTGCAGCGCGCTGGTATAGTCCCGCCAGGCATCGAGCTGTTCGCTGCGGATGCCGACGCGGGTCTCGAGCGCGGCCAGCCGGGCGGCGAGCATGAATTCCGGCGGCGGTCCCATGCGCCGGGGGCCAAAGCCTTCCTGCGGACCCGAGCTTTGCGGACCCCAATTTTGCGGACCATGCCGCGTCGGCCCATTCTGGCCGAACCATGGCATTGGGCCATGGTCCGGTCCACCCTGCATTGCCATCGGTGGCGCATCGCCAGGCGCCGTGGCGGGATCGGGCTGCGCCGCCAGCACGGGGTGAACCGCGGCGACGGAAAACAGGCCGAGCGCAAGAAGTCTGCTTCGCATGACGATGTTCCTTTCTCTCATGCATCGGACGGCCATGAGGATAGGAAGCCTGTTTGTCCGCTTCGCGTCGGCGTGTTGCCGAAGGTTTCCGCAAAGGGGCAATTTGTTTCCGAATGTTTCCAGCGGCCCGCCGGAAACATTGCGTTGCAATTTTCCATGCCGCTTATGCGCGCTCTCCCTATAATCACGGCCATTACGGGCAAGGGCACGATGATGCAGTCACAACCCCATATCCTCGTCGTTGACGACGATCGCGAGATCAGGACGCTTCTCGGCCGCTACCTCGACGGCCAGGGCTTTCGCGTCTCGGTGGCGGCGGACCGGCGTGAGTGCGAGCAGAAGCTGGGTCTCGGCCAGTTCGACCTCATCGTCCTCGATGTCATGCTGCCTGATGGTTCGGGGCTCGACATCTGCCGTGCCTTGCGCGATCGCAAGCCGCACATTCCGGTGATCCTGCTGACGGCGCTGAAGGAGGATGTCGACCGCATCATCGGTCTCGAACTCGGCGCCGACGACTATCTCGGCAAGCCGTTCAACCCGCGCGAACTCACCGCCCGCATCCGCGCCGTGCTGCGGCGCTCGACGCCCGAGGACGCGCCCGCCCCGCCTCGCGCCCGCATCTATCGCTTCGCCAGCTACCGGCTGGAGCCGGACACCCGCAAGGTGACGGACGCGCAAGGCGCGGCTGTCGACCTCACAGGCGCCGAGTTCGACCTTTTGCAAGTGTTCCTCGACCGTCCCGGCCGGCTTTTGTCGCGCGACCAGCTGCTTGATCTCACGCAAGGCCGCGAACGCGACCCGCTCGAACGCTCGGTCGACGTGCTGATGAGCCGACTGCGCCGCAAATTCACCGACACCGGCGACGGGCCGCTGTTCAAGACGGTGCGCAATGGCGGCTACCAGCTCACCGCGCGTGTCGAGACGGTGGAGGCGCAGGCGTGAACTCGCTGCGCCGCCGCCTCATCCTGCTGCTGGTCGCCTCGATCGTCGGCGTCGTCGGCCTGGCGACGGTTGCCGTCATCAGTGTGCGCGGCGGCGGGCCGCCGCCGGAGCTGACCGTGCCCTGGGTCGCCCAACAGATGGAACTGGTGGTGCGGCTGCTGCCCGGCCCTATCCCGGATGTGCTGCGCGTGCAATTCAGCGACCGTCCGGCCGACGGCAAGGTGGACCGGCCGAAGACCGCCATGCTCAACGATCTGCTGCGCCGTCGCGGTTTCGACCTGCTGGCCATCGTCAGCGACAGGCCGGACGCGCCCGGCCAGCATGCCTCGGTGCGCCTGCCCGATAGCCGCTGGGCGATCGTCGAGATTCCCCATATCGATCCGCCCGGGCGCGAGTGGCTGGTGCTGGCCGGCTGGATATCGCTGATCGTGGCCGGCGCCACCGCCGTCTCGGTCTACTTCACCTCGGTGCTCATCCGGCCGCTGGAGATGCTGGAAACAGCCGTCTCCAAGATCGGCAGCGACGGCGTGCTGGCGGCGGTGCCCGAAGTCGGTTCTGCCGAGGTCAAGGCGACGGCGCATGCGCTGAACCAGCTTTCGTCGCGGCTGCGGACCGCCATGGAAAGCCGCATGCGGCTGGTGGCCGCCGCCGGTCACGACCTGCGCACGCCGATGACGCGCATGCGGCTGCGCGCCGAATTCCTCGACGAGGAGCGTGACAAATGGCTTCACGACCTCGACGAACTCGACCGCATCGCCGACAGCGCCATCCGTCTGGTGCGCGAGGAGGTGAACCAGGACGCCGTCGAACCGCTCGACCTGGAAAAGATGGTGCGCGACATATCGGCCGAAATGGTCATGCTCGGCCATGCCGTCTCCATCGGCCACCTCGACAAGGTTTCGGTGCGCGCCGGCGCGCTCGGCCTGCGCCGGGCGCTGCGCAACCTGATCGTCAACGCCGCCACCCACGGCAAGGCCTGCACCATCGCACTTGCCGTCGCCGGCAAGCGCGCCGTGCTGACCATTTCCGACAACGGCCCGGGCATCCCGCCCGACCTCATCAACAAGGCCTTCGAGCCCTTCTTTCGCGTCGACCCCGGCCGCCAGCAATCCGTTCCCGGCGCCGGCCTGGGCCTTGCCATCGCCAAGGAGATCATCGAGCGCTACGGGGGAACCGTAACGCTGGAGAACCGCCAAGATGGTGGGCTGGCGCAGATGGTGGTGTTTAGCGCGGTGTGAGGGGCCGGGTGATGCCAGCGCCAAGGCGCCCCCCTCTGCCCTGCCGGGCATCTCCCCCTCAAGGGGGGGAGATTGGATGTCGCCAAGGCCTTCGCCA